>JBKKBZ010000001.1:0-45029 GCA_046713235.1 Actinomycetota bacterium
CTTGGGTGACGCAGGGTGGCGATACTGCCCTCAGATCGGAGGTGTGCTCAAATGCTCACCCTGTTAGTTGTTGTGCTGATTGTGTTGGTTGTGACCGGCGGTGGATGGGGTTACCACAGGTCGCGGCGGTGATCCAGTCGTTGCAGCGAGTGAGAAACAGATGCATTCCGCTGCATTCCGGCTGAAAGTTAATCCCAACCCACCGAGAAGTCACCTGGGCCGCACGCCCTGAGCAGTGGGGACACTGAAAGAGGAAGGGAGACCCATATGAGCGGTAACACCGACACGGCGAAAGGCCGGGTCAAGCAGACGGTGGGCGCGCTCACCGGCAACGAGAAGCTGAAGAGAGACGGGCGAGGAGACGAGCGCGCCGGCCGGGCCAAACACAAGGCCGACGATGCGATCGATGTCGTCCGCGACAAGGTTGAGGACGTGGCGACGACGCTACGCCCTAACGATAAGGAGAGGTGAGTCATGGGCATCGGAATCAGCATCTTCGTCGGAGCCGTGGGCGCGATCTTGCGTTACGCGGTCACAGGTCCGGCCAACCAGCAAGGCTTCAACATCCATACCGGCGGCGCCATCCTCATGATCGTCGGCGCCATCGGAGTGCTGCTCTCCATGCTGTTCTGGAGCAGCTTCGCTCCGTTTGGCCGTCGCGACCAGTCGACCAGCCGTCGCGAGGAAACCGTTACCGAGGACGGTCACGAGCAGGGCCGCGTCATCCGCGAGACCCGGGATCATGTCGCGACCTGAGCCCGCGGGAGCGGGATCGATCGGAGCGAGCGGGATGCCAGGCCCAGGCTTCCCTTCTGGGCCCGGCCCTCTCGCAAGGAAGGGGAGAGCGAGACTTGGGCGAATAGCCACAGCCACAGCTTCCTCCGCCGCGGTTAGTTAGTTAGCCGACGGGGTTTGCACGCGGAGCGGCAGCGATTTCTGATGCTGGTCGTTCATGAGGATCTCGACCGCGTAGTCGCCGGCACGCTCAAAACGCGTATTCGCCATGTTGATGACGACGTTGACTGCGGCCGGTCGGCCCGCCGGCGCCCCGATGCCGGCCTCCAGCTCTCCTTCGAGCTTCGCCAGCTCCCCTCCGTCGGCGTCGACGAGCTTCACCTCGAGGCGATGCGCTCGTCCCAGCTCGGCGGGATGCACGAGGAAGCGCATCAGCAGCGAAAGGTGGGGATGCACGAGCGGCGTCGCCGGACCGCTGATGACATCGACCCCGCCTCCAAGGACGTAGAACTTTCGGCCGGGCTCGGCTTCGGCTGAGTCGGCGAGAAAGGCGAAATCGAGCGTGGGCATCAGGCGGTCCGGTTGGGTGGCACGAGATCGGCAGCGAGCATGGGTGGATTCTAGGGCAGCGCGGCGGCAAACTGGGCCGCCGCCCGGATGTGCGGCCTGATGCGACGCGGGAGGTCCTATGCGCGGGATCTTGTTTGAGGATCTCGGGAAGGTCGAGGTCGGCACGGTGCCCGACCCGGAGGTCCGCGAGGCGGACGACGCCGTTGTTCGGGTGACGACGAGCGCGATCTGCGGATCGGATCTCCACGTTCTCCAGGGCCGGCTCCCCGGAGTCCGGCATGGAAGCGTTCTCGGCCACGAGTACGTAGGGGAGGTCGTTGAATCCGGTCCGATGGTGTCCAGATTCGCACCCGGTGACCGGGTGGTGGGATCGTTCCCGATTGCGTGTGGGCGATGTTGGTTCTGCGCTCGGGGGAGTTTCAACAACTGTGACGATCTCCGCGTGCTCGGCTACGGCATCTTCCTCGGCGATCTCGACGGCGCACAGGCCGAGTTTGTTCGCGTTCCCATCGCCGACGTCAATCTTCATCCGGTGGATCCGGCGTTGAGCGACGAGCAGGCGATATTCGCAGGCGACATCCTGTCCACGGCGTTGTACATCGTAGAACAGTGTCGAATCGAGCAAGGTGACAGTGTCGCGGTGATCGGAGCGGGACCGGTCGGCCTTTTCACGCTGATGTGCGCCCGTACCTTCGGGGCGTCGGAGGTTTTCGTTGTCGATCTCGAGCCCGGCCGGCTAAAGATCGCGGAGTCGCTCGGCGGGACGCCGGTGGATTCGTCGAAGGTGAATCCCGTTGTCGAAATCCAGCGGCGCACCGGCGACCGGGGCGCCGACATCGTCATCGAGGCGGTTGGTTCTCCAAAGACGTTCGATCTGTCACTCAATGCCGTTCGTGCCGGCGGCACGGTCGGTGTCATCGGCGTCGTCACCGAGCTGGAGCACACCTTCGGGATCGGTGAGGTGTGGCGCCGCAACGTCACGATCGTGATGGGTGGGTCGGCGAACATCCAGGGAACGTGGTCTCGGGCGCTCGATCTCGTCCGCAAGCAGGCCATCGACCCCACGGCAATCATCACCCACGTGCTCCCGTTGGACGAAGGAGCGCACGGCTACGAGCTGTTCGAGTCCCGCGAGGCCCTCAAGGTGATCTTGAAGCCGTAGCTCATCTGGTACGAAGGATCTTTGGGCCCGCCGGCGTGTCTTCGACTTCGATTCCGGCTGCCCCCAGTTCGGCCCTGAGGCGATCCGCGGTCGTCCAGTCCTTGACGGCGCGCGCACGCTGGCGGCGGTCGACCATTGCGCGTTCGGCTTCGGACAGCGACTCTTCGCGGCCGATGTCGCGATCGAGATCGAGCCCAAGCACCGCGTCCCAGCGTCTCAGGAGCATCGCCCGGTCGCCCGCGGCGAGATCGGATGCTGTGGCCACAGCGGCCACCAAAGCCATTATCGACGGCGTATCCAGGTCGGCATCGAGCGCCCTGCGAAACTGCTCCTCGTACGGCTCGACGTTCGCGCCGGTCGGCGAGAGGGCCGCGAATTCCGCGACGTGGCGCCGGAGCCGGTGGAGCGTTCGCTCGGCGGCGGCCAGCGCATCGAATGTGAAGCTGAACTGTGCGCGGTAGCGCGTCTGGAGGCATAACAATCGGAAAGCGAGCGGGTCGCTGTTCCCCTCTTGGGCCAGATTACGCAGGTCGAAGAAATTCTCCGCACTCTTCGACATCTTTCGACGGTCGGCGAGCAAGTGAGCGCCGTGAACCCAGTGCCGGACTACCCGATGGCCCGCAGCGGCGTCCGACTGCGCGATCTCGTCCTCGTGATGGGGAAAGATGAGATCCGTGCCGCCGGTGTGGACATCGAATTCATCTCCTAGGTAGGCCAGGGACATCGCGGAGCACTCAACGTGCCATCCCGGGTAGCCGTTTCCCCACGGCGATGAGAAATGAATCATCCGCCGGGGCCCGGCCGCCTTCCAGAGGAGGAAGTCCGCCGGGTGGCGCTTCTGCGGGTCGGCTTCTTCGGTGCGGTAGCCGTGCCTGAGATCCTCAAGTGTGTTCTGCGATAGCCGGCCGTAGTCGGGGAACGAGCGGACGTCGTAGTACACGTTCCCCGCGACCTCATACGCATGCCCCCCAGCCATCAGACGCTGAGTCAGATCGATCATCTCGCCGATATGCTCGGAGGCTCTCGGATACTCCGCCGCCGGCCGGAGGTTCATGGCCGCGGTGTCGCGGAAAAAGTAGTCCGTGTAGAAGGCGGCGATCTCTTCTGGAGAACGATTCTCGATGCCGGCTTGGACCAGCATCCGGTCTTCGCCTCGGTCGAACAACTCATCGGTCATGTGCCCGACGTCGGTGATGTTCTGGATCTGGGTAACCGGCACCCCGTGGTATTCGAACGTCCGCCGAATGAGGTCGGCGAGCAGAAACGTTCGGAGGTTTCCGATGTGGGCGTAGCGGTAGACCGTCGGTCCGCAGGTGTACATGCCAAGGCCATCCCTGGAGGGCTTGACGTCGACGACCTCGCGGGCGGCGGTGTCGTAAAGCGCTACCATTTAGCCGATTCTAGCCGCGCGGGGCGAGGACGTCCTCGGATATCGTTATTCCTCGCGCCATGCCGGGGACGGCACCACCTTGCCGGCGATGACGTCTCCGGCCGCGACGAAGATCAGCGCGCCTCGGCGGTTTCTCACGCCGATCTGTGCCTCATCGCAGAACTCGAGGACTCCAACTACGTCCGTGGCCATTCCGTCGGGGAGCTTGTACCGGACGCTGACGCGCTTTTCGAGGTCCTCGCACCCGAAGGAAACCCCGCGCCGGTAGCCCGCCATCAGAACCTCATCCTCACTCGTCCGTTCCCCGCAAGAAGGCCGTCACCAGTTTCGCGACGTGATCGTAGCGCCCGGTGAAGAAATGGTCGGCTCCGGGGACGAGCCGAAAGGCCGCCCCTGCCGCCTCCGCCCACTCGTCCAGGCCCTCGGGGGGCGCGAGGCGGTCGCGGGTTCCGAACACGAGCAGAGTCCGCCCGGGCCAGACTCGGACCATCTCGGCGGCCGGCGGGTCCGGACGGTCGATCCGGGCCGGTGCGTTGAACGGGGGAGCGATGGCGACGGCAGCGGTGACACGCTCGTCGCCGAGGGCGGCCCAAAGGGCCACCAGGCCGCCGAAGGACCAGCCGATGATCGCAAGAGGTGCCCCGGGGGGAAGCTCCCCGGCAACCTCTCCGAGTGCAGCCCGCGCATCGGCAACCTCCCCTCGACCTGCGTCGTAGGTCCCTTGGCTCCGGCCGACTCCGCGGAAGTTGAAGCGCAGAGCAACCAAGCCGGCATCGACGAGCGCCCGCTGTAGGCTCGGAATGAGCGCCGACGACATGGAACCCCTCAATAGCGGATGGGGGTGGCAGATCACCGCGCCGCCGGCCGCAACCTGGTCGGGGACGCCGAGCCGTCCTTCGAGGGTCAGGTCTCCCGATGGGAACGAGGTCGGACGAATCGACACGGTCGCCGAGTATAGGTTGGAGGCACCCCAACGCGTTCGTGTTGACGCTCCTCGGGTAGCATGCTAGGAAGGCTTTGATAACAAGAGACCCGAGGGGGTTGTCGTCGTGACGTATACGATCGCCGAGACCTGTATCGACGTGAAGGACAAGGCGTGCATCGAGGAGTGTCCGGTGGACTGCATCTACGAGGGTCCCCGGATGCTCTACATCCACCCCGACGAATGCGTCGACTGCGGCGCCTGCGAGCCGGTATGCCCCGTCGAGGCGATCTTCTACGAGGACGACGTCCCCGACAACTGGAAGGAATTCACTCCGATCAACGCGGAGTGGTTCACGATGGAGGGTGGCATCGGCTCACCCGGAGGCGCGGCTAAAGTCGGTCCGCAGCCCATCGATCACCCCAAGGTTGCAGCCTGGCAAGCCGGCTGAGAAGACGCGAATTAAAGACGAAGGCCGGGCACGACGCCCGGCCTTTCGTGTGACGCGCAGCGCTAGCCGATGGAGCCCAGGAACTCGGCGATGTGCGTGTTGGCTTCGTCGGGACTCTCCATCGGTGACAGGTGGCCGCCGGGGATCTTCACGAAGCGCGCACCCGGGATCCGCTTGGCCGTGATCTCGGCTTGGTCGGCGGGCATGATCAGGTCGTCCTCGCCATGGATCCAAAGAACCGGCACATCGATCCCGTCGAGGTCGGCGGTAAAGTCCGGTCGGGCGCGCATAGCAAGAGCGTCGGCCGCGGCGACCTCCGGCGGTACCCCGAGGAACATGCGACGCGTCCTGTCGAGGACGTCGTCGGACGGCTTGGGGCCGAACATCTTCCCTCGCAGGACCTCCCACAGGGGTTCCAGGCCGTTTTCGCGCACCGACTTAGCCGTCGCTTCGCGCGCCGCCTTGGCCTCGTCGGAGTCCGCCTCGGCTTTCGTATCGCAGAGGATCAGCGACCGCACCCGGTTGCGATGCCTGCGCAAGAAGGCAAGCGCGACGTAGCCACCCATCGACAGCCCGCAGAGGTCGATCTTGTCTGCGCCGATCTCATCCAGAGTCTTCGCTATGTCGTCGGCGAAGAGGTCCATGGAATAGTCGCGCGGCCCCCCGTCCTTCGACAGACCGTGACCGCGCAGGTCGATGGCGACGATTTTCCGCAGCCCGGAGAGCCCGGACAGCTGTCCGTTCCACATCGTGCGGTCTAGCGGGAATCCGTGGATGAGCGTGAGCACGGGTCCGCCGCCACGATCCTCGTAGGCAAGCTCCATCGGTTCAGCCATCTGGTGGTCCCTCCTCTGGTCGTTGATCTCCGGGGGCGGATCGCGCGCCCGCGAGTGCTTTCGGCCAGCGCTTGCGGCTCTTCGCGGAAAGCTTCTCCATGAGAGCGACGGCGTTGGGGTCCTCCGCCCCGGGTCGCACGGTGACGAGGCCGGCATCGAGCAACCCTTGCAGCCACTCCGCCCCGCGCTCGGTGCGCACGATCGTGAGGGTCCAGCCGTCGAGCTGACCGAGTCCCCCGGTGGAGATGTCGGCGTGCTCCGCGGCGAAGTCCGGGCAGAGCTTGCAGCCCTCGCGCGTAAACGGATGGCAATCCTTCAGCGGGATATCCACTTGCTCGCCGTTGGATTCGCGCCACAGGATGAACTTCCCCTTGACGTTGACCTTGGTGATATCGGTGAGCGGGATCCCGAGCTCGGTCTGGATCTTGCCGACCATCATGCCGTCGTAGGTGAACGACTTAGAGCACAACAATCCTATGGTGATCGCGATCCGGCGCTTGTACTTGGCGACGTTGCGTGCGCTCAGGGTACCGTTGATCGAGGCTTGGCAGCTCATGCCGACGAGAGCGAGGTTCTTGAGGCCGCGCGCTTCGGCTTCCTTCATTGCGAGCGGGTTCGCGGAGTAGGTGTACCGGCTGCCGGCGGTGGCGAGGACCTCGTCGCGAGTGGTAGCCACCGCGGGAAGGGCATCCCACGGCCGCGCCGGATCGTCGGAAAGCTTCGACACCAGGGCACCGTCGATCCGGCCGGTTTCGAGTCCCCAAATCAGCAGGGCCGACACCAGGCCCCCGTCCTGGCCTTTTTCGAAGATGCCGTCGTCGGAGGCACGGACGAGGTAGATGTCGCGGTAGATGCCGATGACCTCGTCGGGACGGCGTGCCCGTCCATAAAGCGCCGTGTCGCACTCCACCTCCCAGATCCGGAAGCGCGGGCAGGCCTTCGTGCAGATGTCGCAACCGCGCTGCCCGTGTATGCAATCGTCGAATGCGGTCGAGGTTTCGATGTTGAAGGGGTGGTAGGTGGAACTATGGTCATAGCCGAGAACGTCGCGGGGACACGCCATCACACAGGCTGCGCAGCCGGTACAGAGGTTGGTCGTGACGACCTCGTGGTAGAGCTCTCGCCACTGTCCGTACGGGCGCTCCATCGCGGGATCGGCCATGCCACGATTCTACGGGGCGTCCGGGCAGGAGCCGAAACCGGTGCGTACCGAAGTCAGAAGGCCGGAGGGAGCTTGGCGGCCCGCTGGGATCGTTCGAAGTCCTCGTCGGTGATCATCAAGAGGTCCACGGGGCGCCCCTCTATGAGGTGCTCGTCGATGATTTGCTCGACGTCGTCGACGGTAACGCCCCCGTACCAGATGTTGTCCGGATGCACGACCACCGTGGGGCCGGCGAGGCAAGGTTCTAGGCAGCCTGTGGCAACCACCTTGAAGTCGAGGACCATCTTCTCCCCCTGAAGGTCGCGGAAGGTCTGGAATACCTCGGCGGAGCCCCGGCCGATACACGACCCTTTCGGGTGGCCTTCGGGACGTTCGTTCGTGCAGACGAACACGAAACGTTCGGGTTTGGCCATCAGGAGACATCCTAGCGCCGAGGGGTAGAATCGCACATCGGCCGGCCGTGCGCGGGAAACCGCACACTCTGTTTGAAAGGGGGATGTGGAGACGGATCCGCATCGCGGACACCGCGCCACCGGCTATCGATGGGATTCAATGCGCTTCGCCGCTACCGCGGCTCGAAGATCGTCGACATCGCCATTCTCGTCGGAATGACGGCGGTGCTGATCGGGCTCGTCGTGTGGGCGATGCGGTGACCGCTTCGGCATCGCCCAAGCGCGTGGATCGAGAACTTCTCCTCTAGCGGATCGAGTTCTTCCCGAGCGCCGCAATCGCGCCACGAACACCCGGGGATCGTCTCCTGCCGGCGTTATGGTCGGCCTCGTGACGGCACGAGCGGAAACGGGGAAGCGGGGGGAGGAGGCGGCTGCGGCGTTCCTCGCGGCCGAGGGTTGGACGATCGTGGCTCGAAACGCCCGCGTACGCGAGGGTGAGGTCGATATCGTCGCGCGTCGTGATGGCGTTCTGGTGTTTGTCGAGGTCAAAACCCGCCGGGGCTTGCGGTTCGGCACACCGGCGGAGGCGGTAACGCCCCGAAAGGCGGCACGGATCCGCATTCTCGCCGCAAGGCTCATCGCCGAGCGCGGACTCCACGCGCCGGAGATTCGCTTCGACGTCATCGAGGTCGTGCCGAGCGCCCCCGGCCGAGCCCGCCTAGTCCACATCGAGGGAGCCTTCTGATGCTGGCTCGCGCGAAAAGCGTCGCGATCATTGGCCTGGACGGACATCCCGTGGATGTCGAGGTCAGCATCACTCAAGGCCTTCCCTCGTTCACGATCGTGGGATTGCCGGATCTCTCCGTACAGGAAGCGCGCGAGCGTGTCCGCGCCGCCATCCAGAACTCGCGCGAGGCCTGGCCCCAGCAGCGAATCACCGTGAATCTCTCGCCGGCGCATCTGCGGAAGGCAGGCTCGGGATTCGATCTCGCGATCGCCGTGGGAATTCTTGCAGCCTCCGGACGTGTCGCGGCTGATTCCCTTGAGCGTCTCTGTGTTCTCGGTGAGCTGTCTCTCGACGGCAGCGTGCGCCCGGTTCGCGGAGCCTTGGCCGCGTCTCTCGCCGCACGCGCCGGTGGTGAGTCGGCCGTGGTCGTTCCCCGGGAGAACGCGCTGGAGGCAGCGCTCGTCGGTGGAATCGACGTCGTCCCGGTGACGCATCTCACACAGGCTGTTGGCTTTCTTCGCGGCGAGACGGCGCCCTTGCGCGTGGAGCGTGTCGCAGCGACGAACGGCGATGCCCCGTGCGACCTTCCCGATCTCTCCGAGGTGCGCTCGCAGGATCGAGCGAAGCGCGCACTGGAGATCGCCGCAACCGGCGGACACAACCTGCTCATGGTCGGCACTCCGGGAGGAGGCAAGACGATGCTGGCGCGCCGCCTCCCGGGCATTCTCCCGAAGCTCGGGGAAGAGGAAGCGCTCGAGGTAACCAGGATCTACTCGGTGGCCGGTTTGCTCGGGGAGGTTCGCGGACTGGTGAAGGAACGTCCCTTTCGCGCCCCCCATCACTCGATCTCGACCGCCGGTCTGGTCGGCGGCGGCAGTGGCCTTCCGAGTCCTGGGGAAGTCTCCCTCGCCCATCGTGGGGTGCTGTTCCTGGACGAAGCTTCGCTGTTCCGCCGAGACGCTCTGCAGGCTCTTCGCGCGCCGATCGAGGACGGCTGGGTCAGCATCGTCCGGGCCCGGTTCGCGGTGACCTACCCGGCGCGCTTCCAGCTTGTCGCGGCGGCAAATCCCTGTCCCTGCGGAAACCTCGGAGACGAGCACCACCCGTGTGAATGTCCTCCGGGGCGTGTGGCCTCGTATCGAGAGCGTTTGTCGGGGCCGATTCTGGACCGCATGGACGTCCAGGTCGAGGTTCCGCGGCTGGCGAGAGGAGAGATCTTCAAGAGTCCGGTGGGAGAAACCTCTGAGAGAATCCGCCACCGCGTCGAGGGCGGGCGGCGAGCACAGACCGAACGCCTTCGCTCCTTCGGTTTGAGCTGCAATGCGGACGTTCCGCCGCGCCTGCTCCCCACGGCATGCCGGCGAACGCCGGGGGCGCAGGCGGAGTTGGAGCGTGCGATCGAGGTGCTTGCGCTGACGGGGCGCGGCGCCCATCGCCTGGTTCGGACGGCGCGGACGATCGCAGACCTTGCCGGAGCCGACACGATCGCGGTCGAGCATGTCGTGGAGGCGGCATCCTTCCGTCTGACATGACCGAGATTCGCGAGGTGGCACGTGGCGACGCGGAGTACCCGAGGTTGCTGGAGCAGATCCCCGATCCGCCGAAACGTCTCTGGGTTCGCGGTCGGCGACTCAACGACCTTCCGTCATGCGTCGCCGTCGTCGGCTCCCGGACACCGACGCCGTACGGCGAGCAGGTTGCCGAGGATCTGGCGGCCGACCTTGCGGCCAGCGGGGTGTGCGTGGTGAGCGGCCTGGCGCGCGGGTGTGACGGTGCCGCCCATCGGGGGGCGCTCAGGCCTCCCGGCGGAAAGACGGTTGCGGTACTCGGCACCGGCATCGACGTCTGTCATCCGAAGTCGCATCGGCGTCTTGCCGAGCGTGTTTGCGAGGCGGGATCGCTCATCACCGAGTTCGAGCCGGGTACGCCGGGCTATCCGCTGAACTTCGTGCGTCGCAACCGCATCATCTCCGGACTGTCGCTTGCCGTCGTGGTGGTCCAGGCGCGGCGCAAGAGCGGGGCGCTCACGACGGCGGACTTCGGATTGGAGCAGAACCGCGAGGTTTTCGCCGTACCGGGCAATGTTGACGTCGAGTTGTCCGCAGGGCCTCATGGGCTGCTCCGGGAGGGGGCGCGTCTGTGCACCGGAGCCGGGGAGGTGCTGTCGGTCGTCGATCCGCCCGCGTCCGCGCAAGCGACCGGAGAGACGGGCGCTGGGGGAGACGCTCGCGTGCGCGCGCTCCCCGCCGAGCAGCGGCGACTCTACGACGCGCTGCGGACGGGTCGTTCACTCGAAAGCGCAGCCCGTACTGCACGGCTGGGACCGTCCGATGCTGCGATTGCCATAGTGCGGCTGGAAATATCGGGACTCGTCGTTCGGGCGCTGGGGCACCGATGGAGGCAAGCACCACGTTGAAGAGGACACTCATGCCAAATTTCGGTGAGCTTTGCGCTCCTCGGGTGGAATCGGGCAGCGGCAGCGGCACGATCGCCGCCGAGGCCCTTGACCGCCGAGTATCCTGCAGCCATAGTTACCGAACCTTTCCCAGGGAAGGACTCCAGGCATGTCGGGCGGATCGGAGCGAGAAGGAGAGGCGCGCCCTCAGGCGTGCCGCCTTGCCCCTCCCGGTGACCTCGCATGAGCGGGGTGACACCGAAGTCCCGGGAATCCGTAACCGCGGAGCAGAGCGGGTCCCAACCGGCACCCGAGCCCACGGCGCTCGACGCGCTTTGGGTCGAGTTCAAAGCAACTGGGAGCCAGGCTTCGCGCGAGCGCCTGATTCTCCACTACTCGCCGCTCGTGAAGTATGTCGCCGGCAGGGTGTCGGTCGGTTTGCCGGCAACAATCGAGCAAGCGGATCTCGTGTCCTACGGAATCTTCGGTCTCATCGACGCGATCGAAAAGTTCGACATCGGCCGCCAAATCAAATTCGAGACTTATGCAATCTCCCGGATCCGCGGAGCGATCATCGACGAATTGCGTGCGATCGATTGGATCCCGCGCTCGGTGCGCTTCAAGGCGAGAGAGGTCGAGCGGGCGCTGGCCGAGCTGGAAAACCGCCTGCGCCGCCCACCATCCGACGCAGAGCTGGCCTCCGAGCTCGATGTCTCGCTAGACGACCTTCAAGGTCTCCTCGGAAAGATCAACCTCGTCTCGATCGTCGCGCTCGACGAGGTGCTTTCCATGGGCGGAGACAAAGACGAGAAGCTGACGCTCGGCGACACGCTCGAGGACACGCGAGCGGCCGATCCCGTGGCAACCTTCGAGTCGGAAGAGATGAGGCACATCCTGGCTCAGGCGGTGAATCACCTCCCAGAACGCGAGCGGCTGGTGGTGACGCTTTATTACTACGAGGGTCTCACGCTCGCAGAGATCGGCAACGTGCTCGGAGTGACCGAATCGCGGATCTGCCAAATGCACACGAAGGCCGTGCTGCAGTTGCGCAGCCGCATGCAAGACGGCGGCTGAGCCCAACCGCCCGCGGCCGTTCCCCGGATTTGCCGCGCCGCCCAACATGATCACTCGCAGAAGAGCGCTGTGTGCCACCCTGGTACTGGCCGCGACGGGGGCCACGTCGCATGCGCAAGAGGTCGAGTACATCAAACCCATGGCCGGGCCGATCATTCGCCATTTCGAGCCGCCCCCGACCCCGTACGCGGCCGGGCATCGCGGGATCGACGTTGCCGCCCCGGTGGGAACCGACGTCCTGGCGTCCGCCGGCGGCTCCGTGGCGTTCGCCGGCCAAGTGGGCGGCGAGCTGTTCGTCTCGATCGACCATGCCGACGGCCTTCGGACCACCTATTCGTTCCTGTCTCTGGTCCTGGTCAAGGCTGGAGCCACCGTAGCCCAGGGAGATCGAATCGCCCTCTCGGGACGGGGACACGCAGGGTCCGAGGCAGACCACCTGCATTTCGGAGTCCGCCGTGGCGATGTCTACTTGGACCCCGAGCCGCTCCTCCTCAAGAGCCTCCGCAACAACCTCTGGAGGGTGGTGCGCCTGGTTCCAATCCCTCCAGAGCCTACGGCGGCTTAAGCCTGGGCGGGGCACCTGGCTCCCCGGCCCGGGCGGGTGCTAGCATGTTGCGACCCCCGGCCCCGGCCGCGGGGAATACGCACGCCCGCCGACCTCCTTCGGTCCTCGTTCGGCCAGCGCGAGGCCAGGCTGCGGGCGGAGGCTAACCGAGCAGGGAGGACGAATGGCGGTTGTAACGATGAAGCAACTTCTGGAAGCCGGTGTCCACTTCGGCCACCAGACCCGGCGCTGGAACCCGAAGATGCGGCGATTCATCTTCGGCGAGCGCAACGGCATCTACATCATCGACCTCGAAAAGACGGTCGGCGGCATCGAACGGGCTTACGCTTTTGTGCGTGACGCCGTCGCGCGCGGCGGCACAGTGCTTTTCATCGGCACGAAGAAGCAGGCTCAGGAATCTATCCAGGAGCAGGCGAAGCGTTGTGGCATGCCCTTCGTCAATCAGCGCTGGCTCGGCGGGATGCTGACGAACTTCGAGACGATCAAGAAGCGCCTTTCCCGCCTGCGCGAGCTCGACGCTATGGAGAAGACCGGCGCCATGGACGTGTTGCCGAAGAAAGAGGTCATCGAGCTCGGCAAGGAGAAGGAGAAGCTCGAGAAGAACCTCGGCGGTATCCGCGATATGACCGAGCGTCCGAAGGCGATCTGGGTCGTCGACACTCGCAAGGAGAACATCGCCGTGCTCGAGGCGCGAAAGCTCGGCATTCCGGTCGTCGCGATCCTCGACACGAACTGCGATCCGGACGACGTCGACTTCCCGATTCCTGGGAACGACGATGCCATTCGCGCCGCCGGCTTGCTCACGCGAATCGTGGCAGACGCTGTGATCGACGGCGTGTCCCGTCGGGGCGCCCCGATCACGAGCGAGGGTGCGGAGCCGGAGCTGGTACCTGAGGACGAGCCGCTGGCCGACTGGGAGCTGCAGCTTCTCGCTGAGGAAGAGGAAGAAAAGCGGCGCAAGGAGATCGAAGAAGAAGAGCGCAAACGTGCTCTGAATCGGTAGCGCTGGCCCGACGACGACGAGGATGGATCGGTGGAGATCAAAGCTGCGGACGTGAAGGCCCTGCGGGACGCGACCGGGGCCGGAATGATGGAATGCAAGAAGGCGCTGACGGAGGCGGCCGGAGACATGGAGCGCGCGAAGCAGATTCTTCGTGAACGCGGGCTCGCGAGTGCACGGAAGCTGTCGGAGCGGACGGCGGAGGAGGGCGTCGTGGAAGCCTATCTCCACACTCCCGATCCCATGCTTCCCGCGAAGGTCGGGGTGCTCGTGGAGCTAAGTTGCGCCACCGACTTCGTCGCCAAGACCGACGAGTTTCGAACGCTTGCGAGGAACGTCGCGCTTCATATCGCCGCCTCGCGCCCGGCGTATTTGGGTCGTGAGGATGTGCCGTCCGACGTCGTCGACCGCGAGCGTGAGATCTACGCCAAGCAGGCTGAAGGCAAGCCGGCGCACGTCGTTGAGAAGATCATCGAAGGAAAGCTCAACGACTTCTTTGCGGAGAATTGTCTTCTCGAGCAACCGTATATTCGAGACGACAAGACCACGATCGGCCGGTTACTCGATGCCGCTGCGGCGGAAATGAAAGAGCCGGTGAAAGTCCGGAGGTTCTCGAGGTTTCGAGTCGGGAGCGACTAGATGCCGCAACCGTACCGGCGCGTCCTGCTGAAGCTGTCGGGCGAGGCGTTTGCCGATCGCGCACTCGGGTTCGGTATCGACCCGCGCATCGTGAACTCTCTCGCCGATCAGTTGCGCGAGGTGCGCGAAGCGGGGATCGAGGTGGCCGTCGTCGTCGGCGGAGGCAACATCTTTCGCGGAACGTCCGAGCAGGCTCGCGGTATGGACCGGGCTCGCGCCGACTACATGGGCATGCTCGGAACGATAATCAACGCGCTTGCCCTCCAAGATGCGCTTGAGGAGCGCGGAGTCCAGACGCGCGTGCAGTCGGCGATTCAGATGACCCAGGTCGCCGAGCCCTACATCCCGCGGCGCGCGGTGCGGCACCTCGAAAAGGGCCGGATCGTAATTTTCGCCGCCGGTCTCGGGCAGCCCTTCTTTTCGACGGACACGACCGCGGCGCAACGCGCGCTGGAAATCGGTGCGGAGGCCATTCTCAAGGGAACCCAAGTCGACGGCGTCTACGACGACGACCCGAGAAAGAACCCGAATGCGAAGCGCTTCGCCGAGCTGACGTACCTCGACGTTCTGCAACGCGGCCTCGGAGTCATGGACGCCACGGCGATCTCGCTCTGCATGGACAACAAGCTGCCGATCATCGTGTTCGAGCTCCAAAGAGAGGGCAACATCCGCCGCGTCGTTGGCGGTGAGCCGATCGGAACGCTCGTTCACGGCTGAGGAGGGACCATGGTCGAGGAGGCGTTGAAGCAGGCCGAGGACAAGATGCGCAAGGCCATCGAGGTCACTCGGGAGGAATTCCTGGGTGTGCGCACCGGGCGGGCATCGACGCAGCTACTCGAGCGCCTCACGGTCGATTACTACGGATCCCCGGTACCCATGAAGCAGCTCGCGACCCTCGGGGTGCCGGACCCGCGCACGGTGGCCATTCATCCTTTCGACAAGGGCGCCATGGCGTCGATCGAAAAGGCGATCATGGCGTCGGATCTCGGACTCACGCCGTCGAACGATGGGACGGTCATCCGCCTGAGCTTTCCGACACTCACGGAGGAGCGTCGCCGTGATCTGACGAAGCTGGTCCGCGACCGTGCAGAGCACGGCCGCGTCGCCATCCGTAACGTGCGTCGCCACTCGAAGGAAGAGATCGACCACGCCATCAAGGACGGGAGCGTTCCCGAGGACGCCGGTCACCGTGCGGAGAAGGAGCTCCAAAAGCTCACGGATAGATTCACCGGTGAGATCGACGACATGGTCCATCGTAAGGAAGCGGAACTCATGGAGGTCTGAGGACCTCCATTCCCGCTCATGTACGCCGTTTCTCGACCGGACGACGAGGCCGAACCGCAAAGTGCGGGCGCCCCGCGACGACAGGGCCGGAACCTGCGCGTCGCAATCGGGACCGGCATATTGCTTGCGGGCGTTCTCATCGGAACGCTTTTCTCTTCGCTTCCCGCGTACTCCGCTCTCGTCGCGTCGGCCGTCGTGATCGCCCAGATGGAGTTCTACGGCGTTCTCGCCAAGTTCGGCCTGCAGCCGGCGCGCTCGCTCGGGGTTGTCGCCGGGCTCGTCATTGTGCTGGGCACTGCGTGGAGAGGACCGGCTGCGATGGGTTTCGGCCTGACGGCGGCGGTCTTGGCAACACTCGCGTGGTACCTGCTCGATCCGGAGCGCGAGCGGGTGAGCGAGAACGCCGCCATTACGTTGTTCGGGATCGCGTACATTCCACTCCTCGCCGCCCACGTCGTCGCCATGGCGAAGCTGCCGCACGGACCTGCGGTGACGAGTGCGTTCTTCGGTGCCGTGGTGTTCTACGACATCGGCGCCTATGCGGCCGGGTCTCTGTTCGGCCGCCACAGGATCGCCCCCGCCATCAGCCCGTCGAAGACCTGGGAAGGTGCCGCCGGGGCGACGGGCCTCGTTGCTCTCCTCGGGGCGTCGATCGGGCCGTTGTTTCCCGGCCTGGATCTGCTCACCAGCCTTGGTTTGGCCGGGATCGTCGTGGTGTGTGCCCCCTTGGGCGACCTTGCCGAGTCGCTGATCAAGCGAGATCTCGGCGTCAAGGACATGGGCGGTCTTCTTCCCGGACACGGCGGCATGCTCGATCGCATCGATGCGCTCCTACTGACGGCGCCGTTCGGGTATTGGTTTCTGGCGGTGGCACGGTGAGGTCTCAGCCTTTCCTCAGCGTCTTCGTGAAGGATGGGCGACAATGGCACCGATGAAACGCCTGTGCATTCTTGGCTCCACGGGGTCGATCGGAACGCAGACCCTCGACGTGGTGCGAAAGCACCCGGATCAATTCCGCGTCGTCGCCCTTGCCGCAGGGACGAACCTCGAAACGCTGGCGGAGCAAGTCGACGAATTCCGCCCGGTGCTCGCCCTTCTCGAAGAGGGCAATTTCCGGCCTCCGGTAGGGACGCGCTTCACCACGGGGCCGGAGGGACTACTCGAAGCTGTGTGCCTTCCCGAAGTCGACATGGTCGTGAACGCCCTCGTGGGTTCGCGCGGCCTGGCGCCGACGCTGGCCGCCCTCGACGCCGGAAAAACCGTTGCCCTCGCCAACAAGGAGTCCTTGGTGGCGGGGGGAGAGCTGGTGATGTCCAGAATTCTCGACGAACCTACCCGTTTGCTGCCGATCGACAGCGAGCATTCGGCGCTCTGGCAATGTCTCCGTGGCAGTGCCACCACGGAGGTCCGGCGCTTGATCTTGACGGCCAGCGGTGGTCCGTTCAGGGGCCGCAGCCGCGCCGAAATGGAGCACGCAACGGTCGCCGAGGCACTGGCACATCCCACGTGGCGGATGGGGCGGAAGATCACTGTGGACTCGGCAACGCTCATGAACAAGGGGTTAGAGGCCATCGAAGCACACCACCTGTTTCGCTTGCCGATCGAGCGCATCGACATCGTGGTCCATCCGCAATCGATCGTGCACGGGATCGCAGAGTTCATCGACGGCTCTTGCCTGGCTCAGGCGTCGCGCCCCGACATGCGGTTGCCCCTGCAGGTCGCCCTGGCCTGGCCCGATCGCCTCCCCGAGGGTGTCGAGCCGATCAATTGGGCGACTCTCGGCACGCTGGGGTTCGAGCCTCTCGACGCCGGTGCGTTTCCGGCACCCGGGCTCGCGGTCGAGGCCGTCCGGCGCGGGGGAGCGGCGCCGGCAGCCCTGAATGCCGCAAACGAGGAAGCCGTGGCCGCCTTCCTGGACGAACGACTCACCTTCGGAGGCATCGTGCAGGTCGTGGAACGTGTTCTCGAGCGGTTCACGCCGGCTCCGGTGTTCGGCCTGGAGGCCGTACTCGAGGCCGAGCGCTGGGCACGCGGCACGGCGCAACGAGCCATCGAGGAGCTCCGGTGACGTTCGGTGTCGTTGCGTTCGTCGTCTTGCTGCTCTTCGCCATCGCCCTGCACGAGTTCGGCCACTTCTTTTTCGCAAAGCTCTTTGGCATGAAGGTCGACCGATTCTTCATCGGTTTCGGCCCCCCCTTGTGGTCCGTCAAGCGTGGAGAGACGGAGTACGGGATCGCCGTGTTGCCATTCGGTGGGTACGTTCGCATCGCCGGCATGAACCCGTTCGAGGAGGTTCCGGAAGAGGACCAGGCTCGTACCTTCAAAGCGCGTCCCGCTTGGCAGCGGGCGATCGTGCTCGTCGCCGGATCGGCAACCCACTTCATCATCGCGTTTTTCATCTCGGGTGCCCTGCTGATGTTCGTCGGGGTACCCGACCATGCGACGACCACGATCGAAACCGTTGAGCCGAAACTCGAGAACGGTGAGCCGAGCCCTGCCGCGATCTCCGGACTTCGCGCTGGTGATCGCGTGGTCGCGATCGAGGGCATGCCCATCACCCGTTGGGAAGAAGCGCGGGCCTGGCTCCGGGCCTCTCCACTTCGCCCGCTGGAGATGACCGTGCTGCGAGGCGGCAAGCGGGTGGACCTGACCGTGACTCCGGCATTCCAGGATTCCAAGAGCGCGATCGGCTTCATTGGAGTTAAGAGCGTCTTTGCCAACAAAAGATTCGGTCTTGTGGATTCGGTGGTCGAGTCGGGAAAGGGGATCGGTGACGCCTCGTGGCAATCCTTGCGCGCGCTGGGAAAGATAGTCTCGCCCAGCACGTTTGTGCGCCTGTTCAAGGTGGCCACCGGACGGGAGGAGCGCAGCTTCGAGGATCCGACGACTATCGTCGGGATCAGCCGTGCGGCCGGAGACGCGGCCGCTCGGGGCAACTTCGAGGACCTGCTGTACATGTTCGTGGGCTTCAATATCTTCGTGGGGGTGGCCAACCTGCTTCCGTTGCCGCCGCTGGACGGAGGGCATATCGCCGTCCTCGCATACGAGCAGGTCCGGCGCCGTCCGGTCGACATGCGCAAGCTGTTGCCGATCTCGGCCGTGGTGGTGTCGCTCCTGATCGGCTTGTTCGTCATTCTGCTCTATCTCGATATCGTGAAACCCCTGCCGTCCCTGCCGGGCTAGACTGAGTTGGTGATCGAGCGACGAGCTTCGCGCGCAATCCGTGTTGGGTCCGTCGACATCGGAGGCGGAGCTCCGGTCAGCGTCCAAACGATGACGATCACGAAGACCGCGGATGTCAACGCCACGCTTCAGCAGATTGCCGAGCTCGTTGCAGGCGGATGCGACATCGTCCGGGTCGCCGTGCCGGACAGCGACGACGTCGCCGCGCTGCCCGCCATCGCGGCGAAGAGCACGATACCGGTGATCGCCGATATCCACTTTCAGTGGAAGTATGCAATCGCCGCGCTCGAAGCGGGGTGCCACGGGATTCGCATCAACCCCGGCAACATCAAGAAGCACGACAAGGTCGCGCTGATCGGACGGGAGGCCGCGTCACGCGGCGTCTCGATCCGGGTGGGCGCGAACGCGGGGTCGCTGGAGAGAGACATCCTCGCGAAGCACGGCGGCCCGACGCCGGAGGCGATCGTTGAGCAGGCGCTGAACGAGGTCCACCTTCTGGAGGACATCGGGTTTCACGACATCAAGATCTCCGTGAAGCACAACGACCCCTGGACGATGATTCAGGCTTATCGCCTGATCGCTTCGCGCTGTGACTATCCATTGCATCTCGGGGTAACAGAGGCCGGGACTCCGACTCGCGGCATCTACAAGACGGCGATCGGCATCGGGACGCTGCTGGCCGAAGGGATCGGAGACACGATTCGCGTTTCCCTGACGGCACCTCCCGCCGAGGAGGTCAAGGCCGGCATCGCGATCCTGGAGACCCTTGGGCTGCGCGAGCAGAAGTTCGACCTGGTTGCCTGCCCGTCGTGCGGGCGAGCCGAGGTCGATGTGTTCGCTCTGGCGAGTGCGGTCGAGGAGCGGGTAAAGGACATCGACGTCCCGATGCGCGTCGCGGTGATGGGATGCATCGTCAACGGACCCGGCGAAGCGCGGGAGGCCGACGTGGGCGTGGCGGCGGGAAAGGGAAAGGGTCAGATCTTCGTGCGCGGAGAGGTCGTTCGCACGGTGCCGGAAGAGGCGATCGTGGACGAGCTCGTGGCGGAGGCGCATCGGCTGGCCGCCGAGATGGCCCGAGAAGGTGCCGTGCACGGGGCCCCCGTGGTGACCCGCATAGGCGGACCTGCGCCGGTGATCCAGCTCGGCCGTAAACCCCAGGCCTGAGCCTTGCCGGGCGCTCCCCGATGTCCGAACAGAGTTCGGTGCACGATGACTTGAGCCCGCTTCTGAAATAGGTAGCGCAGCAGGTGATACGTGTGGCGTATCCTTGCGCGACCATGGCCTTGCCCAAGCAGTCCGAAGACTTTCCTGCCTGGTATCAGGAGGTCGTCCGCCAGGCCGACCTGGCTGAGTCCTCGCTGGTCCGGGGAACCATGGTCATCAAGCCCTATGGGTTCGCCATCTGGGAGGCCATCCAGCGCGCCGTCGACGACCGGATCAAGGCGACCGGTCACGAGAATCTGTACTTCCCGTTGTTCATCCCTTACCGCTTGCTGGAGAAGGAAGCCCAACACGTCGAGGGGTTCGCCCCAGAGGTCGCCGTCGTCACGCACGCCGGAGGCGAGAAGCTTGAAGAGCCGCTCGTCGTGCGCCCGACCTCCGAGACGATTATCTGGGCGACCTACGCGAAGTGGGTGCAGTCCTACCGGGACCTGCCGCTCCTCTATAACCAGTGGTGCAACGTCGTGCGCTGGGAGTTGCGTCCGCGGCTCTTTCTGCGGACGACGGAGTTTCTTTGGCAAGAAGGCCACACGGCTCATGAGACGCCGGAGGAGGCGATCGCGGAGCAGCGGCGCATCTTGCTCGACGTATACAAGGACGCCGCCGAGCGCGTTATGGGGATACCCGTTGCCGCCGGCCGGAAGAGTCCGTCGGAACGGTTCGCCGGTGCCCTCGATACCCAAACGATCGAGGCTTTGCTTCGCGACCGGAAGGCCCTGCAGGCCGGAACGTCCCATTACCTCGGCCAGAACTTTGCGAAAGCCTACGGGGTGCAGTTCCAGAGTCGCGAGGGTTCGATGGTCCATGCGTACGCCACCTCGTGGGGTGTGAGCACGCGCCTCGTCGGCGGGGTGATCATGACCCATGGGGACGACCGCGGCCTGCGCCTGCCTCCCGCTCTCGCTCCCGTACAAGTCGTCATCGTGCCGATCTACCGCAACGACGACGAGCGATCGCGTGTGGTCGAAGAGGCGCATCGATTGCGAACCGCGCTTCCAGGCGTGCGCGTGCGTGTCGACGATCGTGATGAGCACCGGCCCGGCTACAAGTTCAACCAGTGGGAGCTGAAGGGCGTTCCGATTCGCGTGGAGCTGGGACCACGCGACATCGATGCCGGCCAGGCGGTCGTCGTGCGCCGCGACGCCCCCGGCAAGGAATCCGTCGCCCTCTCGGAATTGCAGGCCCGTGTGGGAGGCCTGCTGGATGAGATCCAGCGCTCGCTCTTCGAGCAGGCGGTTGCGTTCAGAGACGAAAACACCCATGAGGCGACCGGCTACGGGGAGCTCACCGAGCTGTTGACCGGCCCCGGAGGGTTTGTGAGAGGCTTGTGGTGCGGCTCCGCCGACTGCGAGACCAAGGTCAAGGCGGACACGAAGGCCACGATCCGCTACCTGCCGCTCGATGCCGAGAAGCCGGGCGGGGAGTGCACGGTGTGCGGCTCGCCGGCGAGCGAGCGAGCCACCTGGGCGACCGCCTACTGAGCCCCGGCTTCGGCCAATCCCGGGGCGCCGGCCGGTGCTATACTTGGGCGGCATAGGTTCGTCCGAGCTAAGTCGGCCTCCCGCCGGCTTTTTGTTTGGTCGGACCTGAGAAAACGGCGAGGAAGGAGGCGAGCGGTGTCTGCTGAGGGCGCCTCCGGGACCCTGCGCATCGTCGAGGAGCGGATCCGCTCTCTAGCGGAGCCGATTCTTGCCCGGCACGACTCGGATCTCGTCGAGATCATCGTCCGGAAGGGCCGGACGCAGCTGGTCAGGCTCGTGATCGACCGGCCCGGGCGTATCGACCTCGACACGTGCGCCAGGGTTAGCCAAGAGTTGGGGCGCCTCCTCGACGCGGAAGATCCGATCCAGGGGCGGTACGTGCTGGAGGTTACGAGCCCGGGCTTGAGCCGGCCGCTCAGGCAGAGGGAGGACTTTCGGAAGAACCTCGGCCGGAAGGTGCGAGTCGTGCTCGCCCGTGCGCAGCACGAGGGAACCGTGAAGGAGGTGGGGGAGAGCAGCGTGACGCTGGCGACCGACGGCGGAGAGGTTGAAATTCCGCTTGCGGAGGTCGCGACGGCGAAGCTCCTGCTTCCCTGGTGATGTGAACCCGGAGTTCATCGAGGCTTTGCGCGGTGTTGAGCGGGAGAAAGGCGTCCCCTTCTCCTCGCTGCTCGACGGCCTGCAGCAGGGACTTGCGGCCGCATACAAGAAGGGGTTCCCGGAGGAGAAGGGCGCTCGCGTAGAAGTAGATCCGGAAAACGGCGAGATCACGGTGTACATGTTCGATCTTGACGAGGAAGGCCTGCCTCTTCGGGATGAGGCGGGAAACTTCGTCAACGAGGTTCAGGTGGAAAAGCCCAAAGACTTCGGCCGTATCGAAGCCCAGACGGCCAAACAGGTGATCCTGCAGCGCATTCGCGAGGCGGAGCGCGAGATGACGTTCGGGGAATACGAGGGCCGCGCGGGTGACATCGTCAGCGGCATAGTGCAACAGTCCGACGGCCGCGTGACGCATGTCGATCTCGGCCGAGGCGTGGAAGGCGTTCTCCCGCATGCCGAGCAGGTTCCCGGTGAGCGCTACGAGCACAATGCTCGCATCCGCGCCTACATCGTAGAGGTTCGAAAGACCTCACGGGGCCCGCAGATCATTCTCTCGCGTTCCCACCCCAACTTGGTCAAGCGTCTCTTCGAGATGGAGGTCCCTGAAATCGAGGACGGCATCGTCGAGATGAAGGGGATCGCCCGCGAAGCCGGGCATCGAACGAAGCTGGCCGTGGTTTCCAACGAGCCCGGGGTGGATGCGATCGGGGCGTGTGTCGGTCCCAAGGGATCGCGCGTACGCATCGTCGTCAACGAGCTGCACGGTGAGAAGATCGACATCGTCCCATGGTCCGAGGACGCTCCACAGTACGTCGCCAACGCGCTGTCCCCGGCCAAGGTCACTGAGGTCCGGGTGGACGAAGAAGGCAAGACGGCGCTGGTGGTCGTACCCGACTATCAGCTGTCGCTCGCAATCGGCAAGGAGGGCCAGAACGCCCGGCTGGCGGCGAGGCTGACCGGATGGCGGGTCGACATCAAGAGCCAGACCCAGCTTCAACAAGCCGAGCAAGCCGGCGCTCCTGCCGGGGGTGGGGAGGGGGCTCCCGCGCCGTAGATTCGCGAGGTCACAGTAAGATGAACGGTCCGGAGCGAACCTGCGTCGGGTGCCGCCGGGTCCGGCCGAAGCCCGAGCTTACAAGGATCGTTCGGCTGGAGGACGGCACCGTCGCGATCGATCGGTCGGGAATCGCTCCCGGCCGGGGAGCGTACGTCTGCGGCTTGGGGTGCCTGGACCGTGCACGAGGACGGCTGGGACGTGCGCTCCGGGTCGAGGCGTCGGATCATGGGAAGCTGGCAGCCGAGTTGGCGCTGGTTGAGGGAGAGGAAGCGTGAGCAAGAGGGTCTACGAGCTGGCGAAGGATCTAGGCATGTCGAGTCGCGACGTGCTGAGCGCGCTCGCCGCGCTCGGGGTTGTCGCGAAGAGCCACGCTTCCACAGTCGACGAGGACATCGTGGCCAAGCTTCGGGAGGCGGCGGAGAAGGGAACGTTGAAACAGGCGTCACCGGTGCGCCCGCAGCGACCTGCCCGTCCGCAGCGCGCGCCGCTCGAGCGCCCGGCGGCCGAACGCCCGCCGCAGCCCCGCCCGGCACCGCAACAGAAAGCGCGTCCGGCGGCGGCGGCTCCCGTGGCCGTGGCGACCACCGAGCCGGTTGCTCAGGATGTAGCCCCGGCGCCGGCGAAGACGGGAAAGAGCCTGACCGTGCATCGCGGCATCACGGTTCAGGAGTTCGCCGCAAAAATGGCCGTTCAGGCGGCGGAGATCATCAAGAAGCTGTTCTCGGCGGGCGAGATGGCGACGCTGACCCAGTCGTTGTCGGACGAAGCGGTAACGCTCATCTCGGAGGATTACGGCTACGAGGTGATGATCAGCTCGCCGGACGAGGAAGAGGCGCCGCCCGACGAAGACGATGACGTTGCCGCACTCGTTCTCCGGCCCCCGGTTATCACTGTCATGGGACACGTGGACCACGGCAAGACGAAGCTTCTGGACGCTATTCGCGAGACCGACGTGGTGGCCGAAGAGGCCGGTGGAATTACCCAGCACATCGGCGCCTATCAGACCCACAAGAACGACAGGGCGATCACTTTCATCGACACTCCGGGTCACGAAGCTTTTACGCAGATGCGCGCGCGCGGCGCCCAGATCACCGACATCGCAGTCCTCGTGGTCGCGGCCGATGACGGCGTAAAGCCGCAGACCGTAGAGGCCCTGAACCACGCCAAGGCCGCCGGTGTGCCGATCGTCGTCGCCGTGAACAAGGTCGACAAGCCGGAATCAGATCCCACGCGGGTACGCCAGCAGCTCTCGGACCAGGGCCTCGTCCCGGAGGAGTGGGGCGGCGACACGATCTTCGTGGACGTGTCGGCCAAGGCTCGGACCAACCTCGATCAATTACTCGAGATGCTCCTGCTGGTGGCCGACGTGCAGGAGATCAAGTCCAATCCCGCGGCGCCGGCGCGCGGCGTAGCCATCGAGGCTCACCTCGACAAGGGTCGCGGCCCGGTTGCGACGGTACTCGTGCGACGCGGAACGTTGCGGGCCGGCGACCCGGTCGTCTGCGGTGGTGCGTGGTGCCGCGTGCGCGCCATGCAGGATGAGCACGGGCGCACCGTGAAAGAGGCGCCACCCGGAACGCCTGTGCAGGTGCTCGGCTTCTCAACGGTGCCCCAGGCCGGCGATGAGTTCCGCGTCGTCGCAGACGAGCGCGCTGCTCGCCAGATCGCTCAGGAACGCCTGGCCAAGCGACGGGCCGCCGAGCTCGTCTCGCAGAAGCGCGTGACGTTGGAGCAGCTCTTCGATCAGATCCGCGAGGGGGAGATCGCCGAGCTGAACATCATTCTCAAGGGCGACGTGCAGGGCTCTCTCGAGGCGATTGCGGACGCGCTCGCAAAGATCGAGGTCGAAGACGTCCGGGTGCGAATTCTTCACAAGGCGGCCGGAGCGATCAGCGAGAACGATGTGTCGCTCGCGCAGGCATCCGGAGCGATCATCCTCGGATTCAACGTGCGGCCGGACCCGAAGGCCCGCGATCTCGCGGAGCGCGAGAAGGTCGACATCCGGACGTACCAGATCATCTACAAGCTCGTCGAAGACATGGAAGCGGCCCTCAAGGGGATGCTCAAGCCGGTGTTCGAGGAGTCGGTAACCGGGCGCGCCCAGGTCCGTCAGGTCTTCAAGGGGTCCTCCATTGGAACGATCGCCGGTTCGCACGTCGATGACGGAACGATCCGGAGAGGGGCGCGGGTCCGGGTTCTCCGAGAGGGCGTGGTCATGGCCGACACCACGATTTCGTCGTTACGGCGTTTCAAGGACGACGCCAGAGAAGTTCAGCAAGGCTTCGAATGCGGCATCGGGATCGACAACTTCCAGGACATCAAGGAAGGCGACGTCCTCGAGACGTACGAGATCAAAGAGATCCCGCGCGAGTAGGACGCCGGAAGGGGCGAGATGTTCGTGGGCATCGCCCGCTACGAGCTCCGGCTACCGGAGTGTGCATCGCTGAAGGACAAGCGCGCCGTTCTCCGAAGTCTGGCCGCGCTCCTTCGGCAAAAATTCAACGTGTCGGTGGGCGAGGTGGGCCATCTCGATCTGTGGCAACGGTCGACTTTCGCGGTATCGCTCGTCACCGATACCCAATTCCATGCACGGCGAGTCCTGATCGAGATCGGCCGGCATGTCGATACGCATCCCGGAGTCGAGTTGCTCTCCACCGACGCCGAGTTTGTATCTCCGGAGTGACTGATGGATCGCATGACCTGGAACACGAAGGACTCGGTTTCCGAGGAGATCTTCGAGCGACCGGAGCGACGGCTTCATCGCCTCGCCGGTGGCGCGGCCGGCCGCTTGCGCCGTGCGCCGGCCGGCGCGGCAGTCGCGCTGGCGTCGATCGCCCTGGCGGGAGTCGGAGGAATAGTAGTCACGGATTACGGCGCGCCCACGGGGGCAACGCTCGGACTCGCTTTGGCGACCCCGTCGGCGACCCCGTCGGCGACCCCGTCGGCGACCGACACCCCGCAGCCCGTCGTGCTGGGGTCGAACGAGCAGGTAACCGCGCTTCCTCGGACCGGCGGAGGGCCCTTCGTTCTCTTTGTAGCCGCTCGGGACGTCGTGCGCTTCGGTCCGTACGCCGAGGGGCTGCCTGCAGAATCGTCCCCGGCGGCACAGACCCCGGGCGTCTTCGCGGTCGATTTGGGGACACGCAACGCGGACGGATCCTCGGTTGCTCGGCTGCTCGGTATTGCGCCGACGGATTTCCGGATCCTCGGGAGGTCGGTTCAGTCCGACGGGACGGCGCTGACCTTCCGGGGCACATCGGAGCGTCCGGCCCGGTCCGGGTACTGGGTTCTCCGGCGGGGGGACGCGTTCGGCGATCCCGCATCGGATCACGACGGTGCCTACGGCTTTGTCGTCTCTCCCCGAAGCCGTGACATCATCGCCCTGACGGGGGAACGAGCCGGACTCGGCCTGGTCCGCCTGAGGGGATCCGGTCAAGAACTCGTCGACGTCGCGCCGTCTCTCATCGACCACGACATTCCGGATCCCTTTCTCTGGATCGCCACCGGGGAGTTGCTCGTGAGAATGGTCTCTGGAGGCGGGTGCGCCGGTCCCGATTGCGGACAGGTCTACGGGGTGAACGAGGCGGACGGGCGTGTGCGGAAGGTACCGTGGCTGGACGGCGCAACGAGCTATCAGTCCGCGACCTCAGACGGGAGGACGGTTGCCTTCGTGAACTCCGCGCCCGCCCCGTGCGACCCGGGGGCCGAGAGGTGCTATGGGCCGCCGCACCGCCTCGTGGTCGCCGACGCCAGGACGGGATCGCGACGAACCATCGCCGACACCGACGAGCACGGTTTCGATAACGCAGTCATCTCCCCCGGCGGGACGCACATTGCATATACGGCGGGCGGAAACATCATTGTTCGTTCGGCCTCCGACGGCCGGCTGGTCAGGACCATCGGCACTTCGGCGTCGATGGAGCCCCTGGGCTGGGCGGGAGAAGATCAGCTCGTGGTCCGGTCGATTGCTGAAATCCAGACGGGGGGTCGCGACAGCCTGCACACCGAGAGTCTCTTTGCCATCTCGGTCCAGGATTCGTCGGAACTTTCGCGTGTCGATATCGCAAGCGTTTACGGCCAGGCGACCTACCTGGGATGGCTTGCGTGAGCCCGGCGAACTATCCGCGAGCCGAACGGGTCCGCCGGGCAATCAAGGAGGTGCTTGCCGCGGAGGTCGACAAGCTCAAGGATCCCGGCATTGCGTTTGTCACGATCACCGACGTGCGGCTCTCTCCTGATCTCCGCAACGCCACGGCCTACTACACTGTGTACGGCGCGGACGTGGAGCGGGCGTCGACGAAGGACGCTCTTGCCAGAGCGACGAGGCATCTCAGAACCGCGGTCGCGCACGGTATCAGGTTGCGCTATACCCCCACGCTAACGTTTGCCGAAGATCGGGTTCCAGAGCGCGCGGAACGCATCGACCGGCTCATTGCCGAGTTGCATCGCAAGGAGGACTCGTGAGTATCGCGAAGACCGACTGGGCCCACGCTGTTGCGGAGCTTCAGAACGCCTCGGACATCGCGCTTGCCTGCCACATAGGCCCCGACGGCGACGCGTTGGGTTCGATGCTCGGTCTCGGGCTCGCCCTCCACCGGCGCGGTGTCGCCGTCATCGCATCTTGGGGCAGCGAGCCGTTCCTTGTACCGAGGCACTACGCCTTTCTGCCGGGCCAAGACCTTCTCAAGCCTGCGCAAGAGTTTCCCTCAGAGCCGGGCCTGATGATGACGTTCGATACACCGACCCCCGCTCGGCTCGGGACCCTGGAGCCCAACGCACGCAAGGCCGACCGACTCATCGTGGTGGATCATCACGCGTCCAACGAACCCTTCGGAACGATCAATCTGATCGATCCTCAGGCGGCGGCGACCGCCGTTCTTGCCTACGACTTGATTCGCGCCTTGGGGATCGATCTCGACAGGGAGATCGCCCTGTGCCTGTACACGGGTATCTTGACCGATACCGGCTCCTTCAAATATCGGAACACCTCCCCTCGGGTTCACGAGATCGCCGCCGACCTACTCGGCTACGACATAGAACACGATGTCGTAGCCCGCACCGTGTACGACACGCACCCGGTCGGGTTTCTGAGACTGGCCGCCGACGCGCTCCAACGAGCCGAGGTCCGACCGGACGTGTCGCTCATCTGGACCTGGGTCGGTCAAGAGGATCTTCGCAGGCACGGCGTGGAGCCCGAGGATACCGAAGCGCTTATCGATCTCATCCGGACCGCCGACGTCACCGACATCGCATGCGTGATGAAGGAGGGTCCGGACGGGGCCTGGAAGGGATCCTTGCGGTCGAAAGGCGGAAACGACGTGGCGGCGATCGCTGAATCCTTCGGAGGTGGCGGTCACGCGCTGGCGGCGGGGTTCACCGCCCCGGCCGGAGCGCCGGCGGCGATTGAGGCGATCACGGAGCAACTCCGCCGGGCGTGAACGGCTTCCTCGTCATCGACAAACCGCCGGGGATCACGTCGCACGACGCCGTCGCCATCTGCCGGCGAAAACTCGGGGTGCGCCGCATCGGTCATGCCGGAACGCTCGATCCCGATGCCACGGGAGTTCTCGTCATGGGCATTGGGCGTGGAACCCGGCTGTTGAGATTTCTCGCCGACCACGACAAGGAATATCGCGCGGAGATGATTCTCGGGGTGGAAACGACGACGCAGGATGCGGGGGGCGAGGTGGTGGCACAAGCCGATGCCTCACGGATCGACCGGCCGGCGCTCGAGCGCGTCCTTGCCATGTTCCGGGGTGAGATCGAGCAGCTCCCGCCGATGGTGAGCGCCGTCAAGGTCGGTGGAGAGCCTCTCTACAAGAAGGCGCGACGCGGTGAGACGGCGGAGCGTTCCCCACGGCGGGTGACCATTCATGATCTCGAGTGCGAATCCTTCGAACCCGGCTCCCGAGCCGGGGCGTCGATCCGGGTGCGCTGCTCCAAGGGGACCTATGTCCGGACGCTGGCACACGATGTTGGACGAGCGCTTGGCGTCGGCGGGCACATTGCCTATCTGCGGCGTACGGCGAGCGGACCGTTTCTTGCCGAGGAGGCTGCGCCGCTGGACGCGGTCGGCCCGGAATTGCTCCGGCCGCTGGATGCCGCGGCCGTGGGCTACCCGCGCTACGAGATCGACGGCGATACGGCCCGGCGGCTCATTCGGGGCCAGACCGTTCCGTCGTCCGGGATCCCCGGAACGTTTGCGGTTTTCGGTCCGGGGGGGCTCGTCGCGATGGCCGCAGACGGAGGCGATAGGGTGCGCACGCTATGTGTAGTCGCCGAGGAATGAAGATGAAGGTGTCCCAGGGGATCGGCGGCCTGCCCGAGGGCGTCCGCCCGTCGGTATGCACCATCGGCGTGTTCGACGGCGTCCACCGCGGCCACCAGGCGCTGATGGGACGGGTCGTGGAAGTTGCTCGGGAACGAGACGCGACCCCGGTCGTCGTCACCTTCGACCGGCACCCGCTCGAGCTTATCGCTCCGGGCAAGGAGCCACCGTTGATCACCACCCCACGTCAGCGCGCCGAGGCGATGGAGGAGGTCGGGATCGAATTGCTCCTCGTCCTCAGATTCGACGACGCACTCCGGCATTTGACGGCCGAGGAGTTCGTGCAGCACGTGATCGATGGGGCGCTCGGCGCGGTCCACGTCGTCGTCGGCGGGAACTTTCGGTTCGGACACGAGCACGCTGGAACGGTCGACCGCCTCCGCGAGATGGGTACCACGCACGGCTTCACGGTCGAAGTCGTCGATCTGATCTTTCTCGACGGCCACGAGCCGGTGTCCTCCACCGTCATCCGAAACGAGATCCGGGAGGGCCGGGTGGACTCCGTGGCCACGAAGCTCGGCCGTCCGTTCCGGCTCGAAGGTCTCGTCGAGCGGGGAGCCGGCCGCGGCGCCGAACTCGGCTTCCCGACCGCGAATCTTCGCGTCGCCGAGAAGATGCTCTTGCCGAAGATCGGCGTGTACGCGGGGTGGCTGATCCGGCGGGGTCGGCGCTACCCGGCGGTCGTCGACGTCGGCTTGAATCCCACGTTCGAAGATCGGAGGGCGCCATTGGTGGAGGCACACGTTCTCGACTTCCAAGGCGACCTCTACGGCGAGGTGGTCGGGATCGAATTCACGCACCATCTCCGGGACGAGGTGAAGTTCGAGAGTGCTACCGGGCTGGTCGAAGCCATTCGCGGAGACATCGACCGGGCTCGAGAGCTGCTGGGGCTTCGCGAAATTCCGCCGGCCGCGCGGGAGGGGAAAGGCTAGACCTCCAAACCCGGCTCTCCGCTCCGAGCAGGGCGAGCAGGACCTCCGATCCCTCCGGCGGCGAGCCTCTGGTAGCATTGGCCGCCGTATGGGCCTAAGCACCGATCACAAACGACCAATCGTCGAGGAATACCGGACTGGCGAGCGCGACACCGGTTCCTCGGAGGTTCAGATCGCCCTGCTCACCCGGCGGATCAACGACCTCACCGAGCATCTGAAGACGCACAAGAAGGACCACCACTCGCGCCGCGGCTTGCTGATGATGGTAGGCAAGCGCAGACGGCTGCTCGAGTACGTGCGTCGCAGAGACGTCGCGAAGTACCGCGAGCTCATCGAGCGCCTCGGCCTGCGGCGATAACACAACCGAATACCCGGCTGGGAGTCGGGAAGGGCGTCAGTCCTCGGTAGCGAGGCGCAAGCCATCCGTGTCTTGAGCCTCACCACTGAGAACTGGCCCCCACGCAGCCCCGTGACCCCGGCAGACCCGGACGCACACGCGTCCAGAAGGAGTGCTGCTATGGCCCCGTACAGCCTCGATCGTGAGATCGGCGGCAAGACCATTCGCATGGAAGCCGGCAAGCTCGCTGCTCAAGCGGACGGTGCCGTCGTCCTTACCCTGGCCGACACGCAGGTTCTCGTGACGGCGGTCGCCAGCAAACAACCGAAGGAGCAGCTCGACTTCTTCCCGCTCACCGTCGATGTCGAGGAACGGATGTACGCCGTGGGCAAGATCCCCGGATCGTTCTTCCGCCGGGAAGGTCGTCCTAGCGAGTTGGCGATCCTGAACGCTCGCCTGATCGACCGGCCGATACGCCCATCATTTCCGAAGGGATTCCGCAACGAGATTCACATCATCGTAACGATCCTTTCCGCCGATCAGGTGAACCCCCCGGACGTCCTGGGGATCACCGGCGCGTCGATGGCAGTCATGCTCGGGGGGATGCCGTTCGAGGGCCCGGTAGCCGGTCTCAGGCTGGGCCTGAAGGAAGGGGAGTGGATCTTCAACCCGACGTTCACAGAGATCGAAGATTGCACCTTCGACCTGGTTGTCGCCGGGCGCGTGAACAATGAAGGCGGCGTCGACACCATGATGGTCGAGGCTGAGGCAACCGAGGAAGCGTGGCGTCTCATCCACGAGGAAGACGGCACGATGCCGACCGAGGACGTCGTCGCCCAGGGCCTGGAGGAGGCGAAGCAGTACATCCGCATGCTCTGTGAGATGCAGAGCGAGTTCGCGGCGCTTGCCGCCAAGCCGACCCGAGAGTTCCCTACCTTCGCGGAGTACTCGGACGAGGTCTACGGTCGCGTCGAGGAATTGTCGAAGGCGGCTCTGCTCACGGCCTTGCAAATTGTCGAAAAAGCGGAGCGCAACGCGGCGCTGGACGCCGTCAAGGAGTCGCTGCGCGAGCAGGTTGCCGGAGACGAAGCCTGGGTGGATCGCGAGCGTGAGTTCTCGCCGGCGCTACGTTCGCTGACAAAGAAGCTCGTCCGCTCAAGAATCGTTCACGAAGGTCTGCGGATGGACGGGCGCAAGACCGACGAGATTCGCTCGCTGTCGGCCGAGGTCAATCTGATTCCCAGAGCACACGGAACGGGCCTCTTTCAGCGCGGCGAAACTCAGGTGCTCTCGATTGCGACTTTGGGCATGGTGCGTATGGAGCAGATGATCGACACGATCGATCCCGAGGAGTCCAAGCGCTACATGCACCACTACAACTTCCCGCCGTTCTCGACCGGCGAGACCGGTTTCATGCGCGGACCGCGCCGCCGGGAGATCGGTCACGGCGCGCTCGCCGAGCGCGCGCTGCTCCCGGTCATCCCTCCCGAGGACGTGTTCCCGTACGCCATTCGTGTCGTGAGCGAGGTTCTCTCCTCGAACGGATCGACCTCGATGGCCAGCGTGTGCGGCTCGACGCTCGCGCTGATGGACGCCGGTGTGCCGGTGCGCGACCGAGTGGCGGGGATCGCCATGGGACTCATCTACGACGAAGATGAGTACGTCACACTTACCGATATCCTGGGCGCAGAAGATGCCTTCGGCGACATGGACTTCAAGGTCGCCGGCACGAAGGACTTCGTGACGGCCCTGCAGATGGACACGAAGCTAACCGGAATCCCTTCCGATGTGCTCGTGCGGGCGCTCGAGCAGGCGCGCCAAGCCCGGCTGCAGATTCTCGACGTCTTCGACACCGCGCTGACTGCGCCTCGTACCGAGCTCAGTCCGCTCGCGCCCCACATCATCTCGGAGCTCATCCCGGTGGACAAGATCGGCGAGGTGATCGGGCCCAAGGGCAAGATGATCAAGGAGATCCAGGCCGAGACCGGCGCCGAGATCGACATCGAGGACGACGGCCGTATCTTCATCGCAGCGAAGGGTGGTGACGGAGCGGAACGCGCGCTCGAGATGATTCGCAACATCGTGTCGCCGGTGATGCCGGAGATCGGCGAGCGTATCACCGGCAAGGTCGTCGGCATTCAGCCATTCGGCGCCTTCGTGAACCTCGGCGGTGGCAAGGACGGCCTGCTGCACATCTCCAAGCTCGGGCTCGGCCGCAAGCGCATTGAGAGAGTCGAGGACGTCGTCAACGTCGGGGACACCGTGGAGGTGCACATCTTCAGCATCGACGACCGGACCGGAAAGATCTCGCTCGACCCGATCGATCCGGAGACGAACGAGCCTTACCACGGTGTCGATCGGCCTCCGCGCGAGGACCGGGGACGGGACCGCGACCGCGGCGGACGCGATCGTGACCGCGGTAGCCGGGGTCCTCGACGCGACGGGGGAGATCGCCCGTCGGGTGAATCTGCAGCTCCGCCTTCATCGGATTCCTAGGCGCGGTGGAGATTCAGCGCACGGACCTCGATTCCGGCATTCGGATCCTGACGGAGCCGATGCCGAGCGTGCGCTCCGTCACGCTGGGGGCTTGGGTCGGCGTGGGCTCGCGGGACGAGCCGACCGAGCTAGGCGGCGTCACGCACTGGCTTGAGCATCTTCTGTTCAAGGGGACGGCGACGCGCACCGCGCGCGACATCGCCGTGATGTTCGATCAAGTCGGCGGCGACCTGAACGCCTTCACGACGAAGGAGTTCACGTGTTTCTACGCCCGCACGCTCGACGCGGACACCGGCATGTCGGTCGATGTCATCGCCGACATGCTTCAGCGCTCGCTCGTGCGCGAGGAGGACGTTATCAGCGAGCGTCAGGTGGTGCTTGAGGAGATCGCCATGCACGAGGATCAGCCCGACGACGCCGTGCACGACATCTTCTTGGAGACCCTGTGGGGCCAGCACCCACTCGGGCGCCGGGTCCTCGGGTCGACGGAAACGATCTCGGCGATGACCCGCGATGAGATCGCCGCGTACTGGAAGCTGCACTACAAGCCGGGAAACCTTGTGATCGCCGCCGCCGGGTCGCTCGACCACGACCGCATCGTTGAAGCAGTTGAGAAGGCGTTTCGGGACGCTCCGGCGAGCCCGCAACGTGGAATTCGCAGCGGTGAGGAGTCGCCGACGGTCAGGCCGGGCCTGTCGGTTGTCCGGCGACCGACGGAACAGGCCCACCTTGTCTACGGCACCGGTGCGATTTCCCGAACCGATCCCCGGCGCTGGGCCCTTGGGGTGCTGAACATCGTTTTGGGGGGCGGCATGTCGAGCCGCCTCTTTCAGGAGGTCCGCGAGCGGCGTGGATGGGTGTACTCGATCTATTCGATGCACTCGAGCTTCGCCGACACCGGAACCTTCGATGTCTACGCGGGGACCGCGCCGGAGCGCGCGACCGATGTGCTGGCACTCGTCGCCGACGAGATCGATGCGGTCGTCGCCGACGGACTAACCGAGGAAGAGATCGAGCGCGGGAAGGGACATCTGAAAGGCAGTCTCGTGCTCAGCCTCGAGGACACGAGCGGGCGAATGACCCGGCTGGGCAAGGGCGAGCTTTGCCACGGAGAGATCCTTACGCCGGACGAGGTCGTCGCTCGAATCGACGCGGTGACCCCGGACGACGTTTCCTCGATCGCCGGCGATCTGTTCGCCGGTCAGCCGTGGTCGCTCGCCGTAATCGGGCCGAACGATGGTTCCGGCCTGGATAGGTTCGTCCGCGCGGGAAACCCGCCGACGACGGAACGCCCCGGACCACGATGATCCGCGTCGGTGTCGTTGGGGCCGGCGGGCGCATGGGCCGAGAGGTGTGCCGTGCCGTCGTGGACGATCCCGGTCTTCGTCTTGTGGCTGCGATCGACGTCCGGGCCGTCAACGTATCGGTCGGAGAACTGATCGGCGTTCCCGACGCCGACGCGAAGATCCGGATCTCCGATGAGCTGGAGATGCTCACGGATGCGGAGGTCGACGTTGCCGTGGATTTCACCCAACCCGACGCGGTCATGGATAACGTCCGGTGGTGTGTCCGGCACGCGGTCCAGTGTGTCGTCGGTACCACGGGATTCAGACCTGAGGACCTGGCCGAGATCGAACAGCTCATCGAGGAGGAGGGCGGCGAGTCGAGCGTGTTCGTTGCTCCGAACTTCGCGATCGGGGCGGTGCTCATGATGCGTTTCGCCGCCGCGGCGGCTCGGTTCTTTCCAGATGTGGAAATCGTCGAGCTTCATCACATCGGCAAGGTGGATGCTCCGAGCGGCACCGCGCTGAAGACGGCCGAAGAGATCGCTCGCGTGCGCAGGGACGGCTCGAAGACCGTCGGCGGGGAAACCATCGCCGGCGCCAGGGGCGCGGAGGTCGAAGGAATACGGATACACAGCGTGCGGCTCCCCGGGCTCGTCGCCCACCAGGAGGTCATTCTCGGCGCCGAGGGCCAGACCCTGACGATTCGTCACGACTCTCTCGAGCGCTCATCGTTCATGCCCGGAGTCCTCCTGGCCATCAAGGAGGTGGCCGGGCGTCCCGGCCTGACCTACGGGCTCGAGCACCTGCTGGATTTGTAGATAGCCTGCCACCGAGTCCGGGTAGGCTGAGCCCGCCGTGAGCCATCCTTACGTGATCGAGGCGTTCACCGCCGAGGAGCGCGAGATCCTGTCGCGGTATTTCACCGATACCGCGGGTCCGGTCTTCGCTCTCGTCAACCTGCCCGAAGTGGTCAAGGGCGCGCTGTTCGCCCGCTACTCGCGATCGGCAAAGAGCCTCCGCAGGCTTTTTCTGGACGAGTTTTACCGAGGCGAAGCTCTGCCCGAGGCGACCGCGGCCGGGACGGCAAAGGCCGAAGAGCTATACGACCGAATCTTCATCGAATACGGCGACGACTCCGTCGCTCAACTCGGCGGCGCACACGTCGCCGTCGAGCAGGCATCGAACATTCTGACGAAGGCGCTCGAGTGGGGACGCCTCGCCGGCTACCTGGAGCAATCGACGCGGTATGTAGCGTACGACGACCGGCCCGGCGGCCGCTGGCGCTACCATCGTGATCCCGACATCGACCGCTCCGCCCATGCCGGCGCGTACGCGGAGACGCTCGACGATCTTTTCGCATCCTATGCCTCGCTCGTCGCTCCGGTAACCGAATGGTTTGCCCGGCGATTTCCTAAGGAGGCGGAGGATCCGGACCGGGTTTATCGCGCAACCATCAAGGCGAAGGCGCTCGATGCGTTGCGTGGCATGCTCCCCGCGGCAACGGTGTCGAACGTCGGAATCTACGCCAGCGGTCAGGCCTACGAGCAGATGCTTCTTCGCATGCAGGCCTCCCCTCTAAGGGAGCTGCGCGATGTTTCCGCGCGGATGTTGGTGGAGCTTCGCAAGGTCATTCCTGCGTTTCTAGTTCGGGTAGATCAAGAGGACCGCGGGCTCGCCTGGTCCCGGTATCTCGCTGCCACGCGCGAGTCGGCCGCGTCGGCAGCCCGGCGGATTCCCGGCGAGGCCGCGGAACAGGCGGCGCCGTCGGTAACCCTGACGGCGTGGGACCCCGACGCTGATGTCGTCCTCGTTGCGGCGATGCTCTACGCATCCTCGGACCAACCGGAAAGCCGCCTGCTGGAGATCGCCCGCGCGATGAACGCCGAGGAGCGCCTTCGCGTGATGCGTGCATACGTGGGGGAGCGAGGTAATCGACGACATCGCCCCGGGCGAGCCCTCGAGCGGATCTTCTATCGCTTCGACGTGCTGGCGGATTACGGAGCTTTCCGGGATCTCCAACGTCACCGCATGCTCACAATCGAGTGGCAACCGCTTACTGCGAAGCACGGCTACGACCGGCCCCCCGAAGCAGGTGAAGCGGGTTTCGGAGACGCGTTTGACCGGGCAATGGAGCGCTCCGCCGTGCTATGGGAGCGGCTTACTTCCGATCTGCCACATCAATCCCAGTACGCCGTTTGCATGGCGTATCGTATTCGCTTCGTTATGCAGATGAATGCGCGGGAGGCGATGCATCTCATCGAGCTTCGCAGTGGGGCGCAGGGACATCGTTCCTATCGGAGCATTGCCCACGAAATGTACCGGCAGATTGCGGAAGTTGCAGGCCACCAAACAGTGGCGGCATTCATGAAGTACGTGGACTTTTCGTCCGTGGATTTGGAAAGGCTTGATTCGGAACGGCGAGCGGAGCGCAAGCGAGCCGGCGCTGCTCGTTAGTTCGGATCTAGTCCTGGACCTCGCTGATTTCCGGGCAGAGCCACATGACTTCGAGGTCGGAACCGACGCGGTCTTCGATGACCTCCAACGCTCTCTTGACCGATGCGGTCGGTTCCTGTGCAAGCACCCACGTGATCATCGTCATCTCCTTCTCCTCGTCGCAAACGATTCGGTGTGCCGTGACGCCCTTCCTCTGTCGGCTCAACATTTTTTCTCGAAGCCTGAGGGATTCTCAACGCAAAGCGGCACAAAGACCCTTGTCGTTCCGCCGGCCCTAGTCGTCGGCCGGCGTCTTGTGGTCAGCGGCCGCTTCCCCTCGCGAAATCCTTGATCCGCCACGGTGAAAAACGAGCGGTATTGACGCGAGGAACGGGCCGCTCTGGGTTGCCCGGCCTCGTCCCCTGAGCGGGGATCCGCGGTGTGCGATCGGATCTGCCGGGTTGTGGACGCTCGCGCATTTCTTGGTGACGGCCGGGGGCGGCGTGCTGCGGTAGGGTTGGCGTGGAGAAAGGATTTTGAGACGGCAATGACGATGCATTTCGGACGCCTCATCACCGCGATGGTCACCCCCTTCCGCGACGACGGGAGCGTGGACCTCGACGGCGCCGCGCGGCTTGCCGATCATTTAGTGGCGCACGGATCGGAGGCGCTGGTTGTCGCGGGAACGACCGGTGAGAGCCCGACTCTTAGTCACCAGGAGAAGCGGGAGCTGTTGAGCGCGATAGTTCCGACGATCGCCGGACGCGCCAAGGTCATCGCCGGGACGGGCACGTACGATACGGCGGAGTCCGTCGCCCTTTCACAGATGGCTGCTTCGGCCGGCGTGGATGGGCTGCTCGTCGTAACGCCGTATTACTCCAGACCGCCACAGTCCGGATTGCTTGCGCATTTCACCACTATTGCGAATTCGATCGAGCTTCCGGTCGTCTTGTACGACATTCCGTCGCGGACGGGCCGAAAGATCGAGCACGCAACCCTGCTCGAGCTATCCACGGTGCCGAACATCATCGGCGTGAAGGATGCCGCCGGGGACCTTGCCGGCACGGCCCGGCTGGCGGCCGATGCACCGGGATTCACCATCTGGTCGGGCGATGACGTCTTGACCCTCCCCATGCTGTCGGTCGGCGCGGTAGGGGTGGTCAGTGTGGCCTCGCATCTGGTCGGCAATCGCCTCGCCGAGATGATCCGGGCGCATGAGAAGGGCGACGTCGAAGGGGCGGCTGCCATCCATCATCAGCTCCTGCCACTTTTCGATGTGCTCTTCATCACCGCGAACCCGATCCCGGTGAAGACCGCGCTCAGGATGCTTGGCTTACCCGCCGGGGGGCTGCGACTTCCTTTGGTAGAGGCATCCGACGAGGAGACCGCTAGGATTCGGATCGCGCTAACGCAACACGGGTTGCTCTAGCTCAGCCGCGCCGGATGCCGGCGCGGGACCCCGCACAGGAGAGGTCTTTTGGCCAAGCCGAAGCGGGGGCGTAAGTCGTCTGGGGGAAGACGAAAGCGTAAGTCCGGCTCTGCTGCCGTCGGGGCCGTCCGTTCCGCTCTCGGTCCGCATCTCGGTGATGCCTACGGGATCGGGCTGACGGTGCTGGCCGTGCTCTGCGCCCTGGCCGTCTGGTTTCATGCCGCGGGCCCGGTGGGCCGGTTCTTGGACCTGGCGCTCCGGGGCGTGCTCGGTCGCGGGGCTTTTCCGGCCCCCGTGGGCTTGGGCGTCTTGGCGTGGGCCATGTTCGTGACGCGGCCGGGGCCGGATCGTCCCCGGATCGGCATCGGTTTGGGTATGACGTCGGCTGCAGCGCTCGGCCTGTGGCATCTCATTGTGGGGACGCCCGACGTGACCGACGGCGCTGATCGGCTTCGTGCCGGCGGGGGCGTCGTTGGGGCCCTCGTGGCGGGACCGCTCCGGCGGCTGCTCTCGCCGTGGGGAGCCGCATTCGTGCTTATCGCCCTGGGAACCCTGGGGATGCTCGTGCTGACCAGGACGCCGGTTCGCCGGGCGCTGGACGCAGCCGCGGATCGCTGGGCGGTGATGATCGCGCGTGTGCGCGAGAGAGCGATCGCGCGACGGGACGCGTTAGACGACCCCATCTCCGAGGGGGTCGAGGAGGATGAGGTGCCGCGACCACGCCGGCCACGCCGCAGCGGCGATGGCCTGGGGATCGAGATCGAGAATGACGCGGAGCCGGATCTCGGCGGCCTCGGCGAGGATGAGCCCAGAGATCCGGCCGCCCAGATCGGCCGGGAGCCCGAGGATGAGCCGGAGTCCGGGGGCGCCGCCGGACGCCCGGTGGAAGAGCCGGCGGCGGCGGTGGAGCGCGAGCCCTACCGGATCCCTCCCCTGACGCTCCTCCGGGCCGGTGCCGGGCCGAGCGGACCATCGGGGAAGGGCACCGGCGACACGATCCGGCTGCTTGAGGCGACGCTGCGGCAGTTCGACGTGGACGCTCAAGTTGCGCGGGTAACCCGTGGCCCGACGGTGACTCGATTCGAGGTTGAGCTTGCGCCGGGGGTCAAGGTCAACCGGGTCGTGTCCCTCGGCAACGAGATCAGGTACGCGCTCGCCACCCCGGACGTTCGTATCGTCGCTCCGATTCCCGGCCGGTCGGCCATTGGCCTCGAGGTTCCCAACCGCGACCGCGAGCTGGTCACGCTGGGAGATATCCTGACGAGTGACGGCGCGAAGAGCAACGGGCACCCACTCTGCGTGGGCCTCGGCAAGGACATCTCCGGAGAGCCCGTGCTGGTCAATCTCACCCAGATGCCCCACCTGCTCATCGCCGGCGCGACCGGCGCGGGGAAGTCCACGTGTATCAACACGATGTTGACGAGCGTGCTGATGCGCGCGCGTCCGGACGACGTGCGTCTCCTTCTCATCGACCCGAAGCGCGTCGAGCTTTTGCATTTCAACTCGACCCCGCACTTGCTGTCGCCGGTAATCACGCATCCGAAGCGGGCGGCGGAGGCACTGAGCTGGGTCGTCAAGGAGATGGAGCACCGTTACGACGAGATGGCGCACGCCGCGCAGCGCAACATCGACTCATTCAACGAGGCTGTTCATGCGGGTGCAGTCCGGGTTCGTGGGATACCGGTTCAGGATCCGATGCCCTACATACTCGTCGTCATAGATGAGCTCGCCGATTTGATGATGGTTGCGCCGCGCGACGTGGAGGATGCAATCTGCCGCATCGCACAGATGGCGCGAGCCGTAGGCATCCACCTCCTCGTGGCGACGCAGAGACCGTCGGTCGACGTTGTGACCGGACTCATCAAGGCGAACATCCCCTCTCGCATCGCATTCGCGACGGCGTCTGCGGCGGACTCGCGCGTCGTGCTCGATCAGGGGGGAGCGGACAAGCTCATCGGCTTCGGAGACATGCTTTTCCTGCCGAGCGGGACGTCGAAACCCCGGCGAATCCAGGGCGCCTACGTCACCGAGGTGGAGATCGACAAGGTCGTGCGCTGGACCCAGCGGTTCGGCGATCCGGATTTCATCGAGGGCATCGTCAACGAGAGCGCGGCGATTCCGGGGGAGGTGGAGCCCGGCGGCGACGACGACTTGCTCGCTCAAGCCTTGGATCTCGTCGTTCGTAGCGGGCTGGGGTCGACGTCGATGCTCCAGCGGAAGTTGAAAGTGGGCTTTTCGCGTGCAGGAAGATTGATGGACTTGCTCGAGGAGCGAGGAATCGTCGGACCCTCGCTCGGATCGAAACCTCGTACGGTGCTGGTGGGGCACGAAGAGGTCGAAGAGATGCGCGCGGCCGCCGACGTTTGACCCGGCGCTCATTGCTCTGCGCGAACGTCGCCGGCGACAACCTTTGCCCGGCGGCATCCCGATCTCTATAATCCGGCAGAACTTCCTTCGAGTCCGAAAGGGTCTGCACGCTGGAACCCGGCACGATCTCGATCGGATCAGCGCTCCGCTCGGCGCGCGAGGAGAGGAATCTCTCGATCGAGGAAGTCGCATGGCGGACACGCATCCGTCCGGACTTCCTTCGCGCCATCGAGGACGAGCGATTCGACGATCTCGGCGAAGCGGTGTTCGTTCGCGGACACCTGCTCTCCTATGCCCGTTTCATCGGAGTGGATGCCGGCGAGGTCGTGCGCTTGTACGAGCGCGACTGGGAGCCGGTCTCGTCGCCGATCGAGCACCTGGACCTGCGTGATCGCCGTGCGAAGCGGCCTCCTCGCGCCCGCTGGTTCCGGGCGGCGGTCATGGCGGCTGCGGTGCTGATCGCTGTGTCCGCCGTCGGACTCATCCACGGACCCGGCACCAAGCCGGCCGCGGAGCCGGGGCTGGGATCCCTCCCGCAGGAGGGGCTATCTCTGGCTGCCGGGCAGACGATGCCGCTGGACGATCCGGATCAAGTTGAGGGCAAGGTCCCTCTCTCCGGCGGAGTAGCGCCGGTGACCCTCATGTTGAGCCTGAGCGATCGCTCTTGGGTTGAGGTGGTGGCCGACGGACGGACCGTGGTGGCCGAAGTGTTGCCTGCCGGAACCCACCGGACGTTCAGCGCCTCCGGCAGTGCCCGGATCACGCTCGGCAACGCCGGGAGCGCCACCCTTGTTTCGAACGGAGAGCCGGTGACGCTTCCGGCCGAGGGTGTCTGGACCGAGACCTTCCGGGCCGACCACCCCCGGCCGTAGGTCGGCAGGTGGGCGCCGGCGACCTGCGATCGCCCCGGATCCATTGGCCGGCGATCCTCACGGCCGTCCGAGTGGCCCTCGTCGTTCCGGTTGTCGCGCTGACGCTCAAGCGAACCGATGCGTCGGACTGGGTCGCGTTCGGTGCCTTTGCCCTGGCTGCGCTGACGGATGGGCTGGACGGATGGCTGGCACGGCGGATGAACCTCGTATCCAAGGCCGGGCAGTTGTGGGATCCCCTTGCCGACAAGGCCCTCGTCACTGCAGCGATGGTTGCTCTGGTGATCGTGGGGCGGTTTCCGGGATGGGCCGCCGCGGTCTTCATCATTCGAGAGGTCGCCGTGACGGGTCTCCGACTCGCGGCATCTCGGCGCGGCCGGGGATTTCCCGCATCGAAGGCCGGCAAGGCGAAGACGGTCGCGCAGCTGGTCTCCGTTCTGCTGTTCATCCTGCCTTTCGGCGAGAGCCTCGATGTGGCTCGGTGGGCGGTGCTGGCGGCGGCGCTGGCACTCGCCGTGGGAAGCGGGATCGATTACTTCCGCCGGGCCCCGGTGTTCCTTGGAGCCCGTTCGGGGTGAGGTGAATGCGCGTCGAGGTGATCTGTGTCGGCACCGAGCTTCTGCTGGGCGACATCGTGAACACCAATGCGGCGACGATCGGCGCTGCCCTCGCGGGGGTGGGGATCGATTGCTTTCTCCAACTGGCCGTCGGAGACAACGAGGATCGCATCGCCGAGGCGATCCGGCGCGGGCTGGCTGAAGCCGATGCGCTCATCCTGAGCGGGGGGCTCGGTCCGACGCAGGACGATGTGACGAGGGAAGCGCTCAGCCTCGCGACGGGACGGAAGCTCGTCCGCGACGAGCGTCTCGCCGACGCGGTGCGTGACCGCTTTCGCCGGCTGAAGCGAAAGATGCCGGAGATCAACTTGCGCCAGGCGGATGTTCCGGAGGGCGCAACTCCGATCGAGCCGGAGCGCGGCACCGCTCCGGGGCTCATCCTGGAACACGGTGGGCGCGTGGTGTACGTGCTTCCCGGAGTCCCGAGCGAGATGGTGGAGATGCTCTCGCGGGCCGTGCTTCCCGATCTGGTTCGCCGCACGGGCGGATCGGCCGCCATCTCTTCCCGAATCGTTCGCGTGACCGGCGCGGCAGAGTCCGCGGTCGCCGAGGCGCTCGCCCCTTTGTGGCGGGACCTGGAGGACGGCTCCGTGCGCATGGCCTTCCTCGCCGGAGGCGGCGAGGTTCGGGTGCGCTTCACTGCCAAGGCGCGGACCGCAACGGAGGCCGCCGGCTTCCTGGACGAGGCGGAAGCCGCCGTTCGCAAGACCCTCGGTTCCGCCGTGGTCGGCTGCGACGCGGAAACTCTAGAGGTGGTTGTCCTGGACCTCCTCACCGCCCGGGGATGGACCGTCGCCTGTGCCGAGTCTCTCACCGGCGGGATGCTCTCCGCAAGGCTCACGCGGGTACCGGGGGCATCTGGCGCTTTCGCTGGGGGGGTGGTTGCCTACAGTCCGCAGGTCAAGGCCGCAGTGATCGATGTGCCCGGCTCGGTCCTCGGCGAGCACGGGATGGTCAGCGCCGAGTGTGCTCGGTTCATGGCGGAGGGCGTGCGGGTTCGGCTCGATGCCGGCGTGGGCCTTTCGACGACGGGGGTGGCAGGTCCGGATTCGATCGAGGGAGTACCGGTTGGGACGGTCTTCGTAGCGGTTTCGGGACCCATCGGAAATGCTGTTCGAGAGGTCCATCTGCCCGGCGACCGGGAAACGGTTCGCGCCATGGCGACCGCTGCGGCGCTGAACCTCCTTCGCCTTTATCTGCTGGAGGCACTTCCGTAGCGCGGTTGTTCGTGGGAGTGGAAGTTCCGCCTGCCGTGAAGGACGTTGCGGCGGAGGCGGCCGCACGGGTGCGTGCCGCCGCCCCTGAGGCCCGGTGGGTTCCGCGCGAGAACTACCACGTGACGGTGAAGTTTCTCGGCGAGGTGTCGGCCGACGCCGTTGCCGAGGTTGCCCACGTCCTGGGGCATGCAGTCGAGGGGCTCGTCGATTTCCCGGCTCGGACGGCCGAGCTCGGGGCCTTCCCCACGGCCACACGCGCCCGGGTTCTCTGGCTTGGGCTCGACGACCCCGTGGGGGGTTTCGCAGTCCTGTTCGAGGCCGTGGAGGAGGCTTTGTCCGGCCGTGGGTTTCCTAAGGAGATCCGGGCCTTCGCGGCTCATCTCACCCTGGCTCGTCTGCGGAATCCGGCGCCGGTGAGCTTGCCGGAGGATGCCGTCGGGAAGGTCGTCTTCACGGTGGATCGACTGACCCTTTTTCGCTCCCATCTCGGGCGTCCCGCTCCACTATACGAGGGCCTGGTTACGTTCCCATTCCGCAGGCCCGCCCCCTGATAGGACGCGTGCGAGGGCCTCGCGATGCTTTGCCGCCTCTGCCCGGACGTGACCGAGTCTCATCCCGCTCCTAGGGTAGGCGGAGCAGGTTGACATCGAACATCTGTTCGACTAGCCTCGGGGCGAAATCACAGGGTTGTGATTCGTGTCGCAGGCTCGACCTATACTCGCGGGAGGCTGGTAAATGAGCCGGAAGGGCGAAAGGAAAGGAGCCGAGATGGATCGAGACAAGGCGCTGGAGGCGGCGCTCGGCCAGATCGAGAAGCAGTTCGGCAAGGGCTCGATCATGCGTCTCGGCGAGAACGCGCACATGAACGTCAGCGTGGTGCCTACCGGGTCGCTCGCGCTCGACATCGCGCTCGGCATCGGGGGAGTGCCCCGCGGACGCATCATCGAGATCTTCGGGAGCGAGTCCTCCGGCAAGACAACGATCGCGCTGCACATCCTGGCCGAGACCCAGAAGCAGGGAGGGATTGCAGCTTTCATCGACGCCGAGCACTCCCTGGATCCGGCGTACGCTGCGGCGCTGGGGATGGATCTGGACCAGTTGCTCATCAGCCAGCCGGACACCGGAGAGCAGGCTCTCGAGATCGCGGACACGCTCATTCGCTCGGGCGCCATCGACGTGATCGTCGTGGACTCGGTGGCGGCGCTGGTGCCGCGCGCCGAGATTGAAGGAGAGATAGGTGATAACCACATCGGGTTGCAGGCGCGGCTCATGTCGCAAGCTTTGCGAAAGCTGTCGGGCAACCTTTCCCGATCCAACACCTGTGCGGTCTTCATCAACCAGCTCCGGGAGAAGATCGGGGTGATGTTCGGGTCGCCGGAAACGACTCCCGGCGGCCGGGCTCTGAAGTTTTATTCGTCTGTGCGTCTGGATGTCCGCCGAATCGAGAACCTCAAGGACGGGGCGGAAGTCGTGGGCAGCCGCGTCAGGGTGAAAGTGGTCAAGAACAAGGTGGCCCCACCGTTTCGGCTTGCAGAGTTCGACATTCTCTACGGCAAAGGCGTCTCCAGGGAGGGATCACTGCTGGACGTGGGGGTGGACCAGGGGTTCATCAAGAAATCCGGAGCGTGGTTCACGTATGAAGAGACGCAGATCGGTCAGGGGAAGGAGAATGCCCGCCAGTTCTTGATCGAGAACCCCGACATCTCGATGGACATCGAAAAGCGGATTCGCGACACTCTCGGCTTCGTGCCGAAGGAGCCCGGGTTCGAGGATGACGAGTAGGCGGCAAGGGGAGCAACGAAAGACAGGCGACGGGGGCGGGGGCCCGGCCCCCGCGGGTCTTGCACCAAACGAGCGGGGAGAGAAGGGGCT
>JBKKBZ010000002.1:0-25220 GCA_046713235.1 Actinomycetota bacterium
GTCCACCAACAGATCCTTAGTCGAGTGGATGTAGCTCAACATCGAGTGCTTTCGCCGCTTCAGCGAGCCGCTTATCGTAGGTCGCCAGCGAGGACAATCCTGCGTTGTGTTCCTGGAGATAGATCGCCGTGAACCACACCTCGTAGGTGATCAGGCGACTGGAAACGAGTTGCCCCCAGTCGCACTCGCCGCCGAGCTCGCGCTCGCAGTGATGGCAGCGTGGGCCGCCGGCGAGCATGCCGAGCCCCGAAGGGGAATCCGGGCTCGGCACTGGCTCGCCTGGCAGGATCAAGCACGGCGCTCCGCTCAGCTCGCGACGTGATCTCGGGTCTCACGGATGACGCGGCCCTGCTCGAAACCATCTTGGGAAACGGTCCCCTCGCGACGGCTGGTCGACTGGTCGCGACGGCCGAACGGAGCGAAGCTGCTCCAGAACAGCATGGAGAGCAGCACTCCGATGACGCCGACGACCATGAGGATGAGGCCGCCGACGTGGATGTTGAAGCCTTGCTGGTTGGCCGGACCTGTGACCGCGTAACGCAAGATCGCGCCTACGGCTCCGACGAAGATGCTGATTCCGATGCCCATGACTCACCTCTCCTTATCGTTAGGGCGTAGCGTCTCCGCCACATCCTCGAGCTTGTCTCGGACGACTAGAGGTCTCCTACTTCCGTTCCTCAGTTCCCGTGGGCCCCGTTAATGGGACGTCGCCGTCTGGCCACGGCCAGGAGCGCGAGGCCGGCGAGGACGAACGCGGTGGCGACCATCGACACGTGGCCCATGCCCACCCCGGTCGCCGGCAGGGTGAAGCGAGCGCTCAGGACCACCGCGACGGTGGCGTCGTCACATGCCCGCACGCGCTTGCCGAGCCCGTCGGTCCCTTCGACACAGCCGACGTTGGTCACGCCGGTAGACCCGAGCGTCCATGCCTTGGTGAGGGTCACGCTCCGGCCGGCGGCGAGCTCGGCGATGTCGCCGATGTGACCGAGCTTGTCGTCATCGACGGAGAGATCGAACAGCGTCGTGTTGCCGGTATTGGTCACGAGGTAGGAGTAGGTCACCGGATCGCCGGGCTGGCCCGAGACGGGGGTGACGGTCTTGACGATCGCGATCGATGCGCAGGCAACGTCCACCACCGCAGCCGGACTGGTGTCCGAGCCGCCGTTGAGCGTCGTCGCCGTCGCCCTATTGCTCACCCGTCCGCAGGTCGCGGAAGTCGTGGGCGAGCTCAGATGCACGGTCTTGCTGGCGCCACCGGGCATGTCGCCCAGCTCACACCCGAGCACCCCATCGGAGATGGCACAGTCCGAGGCGGCGGTTCCGCCGTCGATCCTCCACGCCAGACCGGCCTGACTGGGCAGGTCGTCGGTGATGACGACGCCCAGCGCGGTCACGTCACTGGTATTGGTGACGGTGATCGTGTAGCCGATCGTGGTCCCGGATGCGACCGAGGAATCATCGGCGGTCTTGTTGACCTCGATGATGGTCGGCAGGTCCGGGCAGGCCGACAGCTCGATGCGGGTCGGTACCGTGCGGTCCTTCAGCGCCGAGTCGAACGACTCGCCGGATGCTCGGGTCTTGGCCCAGATGTTGGTAAAGCTTACGCAATTGGTGAACAAGTTGGGATAGATGCCGAGGAGGTTGATCGCGACCTCGCCGAAGCGTTTGGTATCCACCGTGCCGCCCCCGAAGGGCGATCCGGAAGGTCTGGTGACGGGGCCGGCGCCGTTGACGTCACCGACCGCATTCGCGCTGCCGATGTCGGGTCCCCAGTGTCCCGAGAGCGCGTCGCCCACCCAGAGCCGGATCTCGATCTTGATCGAGGTCGGGGACGTGCCTCCGTCGTAGTCGTAGACGACCAGCAAGTCGCCTGAGGATCGGCGAGGGATGACGGTGCCCTTGCTGTTGGTCACCGTGGCGGAGGACTGGTTCAGCTCGAAGTTCACGTGCACGTCGCCGTTGCCGGACACGCCTAGGCGCTCGAAGCCCAGGAACAGGAACGCGCTCGTGGGATCGACGACGTCGCTTGCGTAGTACAGGCGCGTCAGGTCGTCCTTGCCGGGGACGCTGCCGCTCGAGAAGACCCAGCCGTCGGGGTCCTGCTCCTTGCTGCCACCGGTGAAGATCGAGTCGGAGGCCGGTGCGAACGCGTCATTGACGCGCACGACGTCCCCGACGGTCTGCCAGTCCTTCGTCGCCCCGGCGATCGCCGGGGAGTGCGGGTAGAGATAGTCGCCGTCGATCTCGAAGCCGCCCAGCTGCGTTCCATCTCCGGCGTGAGACGCAAACGCGGCGGTTGATCCCAGTCCGGCAACGACCAGCAGAAGCGTCGAGGCCATGATGATGATTCGAGTGCGAGCACGCATGACTTATCCTCTCTTGGTGCTTCGGAGTGTTGAGTTCATGTCCAGGATGATGCGCGAGGGCCCTCACCGGGGTGTTATGGAGGCTGTCCTTTGGCCAGGGCCTGCAAGTCCGACGACGGCTCCACGTTGAGCTCTTCGCGAAGAAGGCTTCGAAACGAGTCGTATTGCGTGCGGGCGGCGGCGACGTTCCCCTCGGCCAGGTTGGCTGCGATAAGAACACGTTGGGCGCTTTCGCGCAGCGGCTCGACTGAAACCGCGAGCAGGCCGGCCTGCGTCGCTTGCCCGTGCCGCCCGATCGCGCTCAGCCTGCGGCATAGCGCTTCCAGGGCGCGCAAGCGGAGCTGGGTGTGGGATTCGCGCTTGATCAGCACCCAGTCCTCCGTCCAGTCGGGGAGCAGGTCCTTCGACAGTGATACCTCGTCCATGTCGGCTTCGTTCAGCTCGGTGGATTCGTCGAGGATCCTCCTCGCGAGGGCTTCGATCGCCCGCACGTCGACGAAGACGCCCGGGGAAAGCCGCAGATGTGCTTCGGTCACCTCCACGACGGGATCCGTCGGACGGCCGAGTCTCCAAAGTGCCGAGCGGAGACTGCCCGCGGCATGGCGTTGTGTCGCATCGCCCCACAGAGACCCTGCGACGTGCTCGCGAAGCAGCTCGCCGTCGTTGAGCGCGAGGAAACAGACCAGGCGCTGAGCGTTGAGCGGCAGACGCACCGACTCGGTGCCGTTGTTCAGGCTGAACGAGCCGAGAAGCCCAAGCCGCGCATGGCCGTTAGCAACTGGGCCGATCGCAGCCTCGCTCACGATCGACGCTCCGCTGTGACCGGGAGCCGAGTGATCCCGATTGGGACCGCAGGCCGGAGAAGCATCTCGTCGAAGTCGTCGGCGGACATGGGCCGAGCAAAGTAGTTGCCTTGGAAGTAGTCGCAGCCGAACGACGACAGCTTCGCGAGCTGCTCGGCGGTCTCGACCCCTTCGGCTACCACCGTCATGCCCAGGCGGTGCGCGAGATCGACAACGGCCAAAGCGATGGCGGCGCTCGCCTCGTTGCGTTGCACGTCGGCGACAAAAGTCTGGTCGATCTTGACGACGTCGACCGGGAACCGCTTTAGGTGGTTGAGCGAGGAGAAGCCCGTGCCGAAATCGTCCAAGGCGAGGACGACCCCGAGGTCCTTCAGCTCGTTCAGCACGACGAGCGCGCGTTCGCTGTCTTGAACGAAGACGCTCTCGGTCACCTCCAAGGTCACGAGCCGGGGCTCGGTGTCTGTCTCGGAAAGGATCTCTGCGACGCTGGCGGCGAACTCCGCCGACATGAGTTGATGCACCGACACGTTCACCGATATGGACATGTCCTGTCCCGGTCGAGCGTTCTGGAATCGCGCTCGGTCGGCGCAGGCTTGTTGGAGCACCCACCGGCCGATCGGATTGATCAGACCCGATCGTTCGGCGTGGGGGATGAACAAAGACGGCGGCACCGGCCCTTGGGTCGGGTGAGCCCATCTCAGCAAAGCCTCAGTGGCGACGATCCGACCGCCGTTCGCCTCCACGATCGGCTGGTAGAGCGTCCGCAACTCCGCGCGAGCGAGCGCGTGTTGCAGGTCGCGCGCGAGGCCGGCCGAGGCGGCGGGCGGACGTCGCTCGCGAAGATCGATGATCTGGTGGCGGGCGCCACCCTCACGCTTGGCCTTGTACATGGCAGCATCCGCGTCGCCCAGCAGCTCTTCGGAGAGGTGTCCACCTAGGCTCGAGAACGCGATGCCAACACTTGCCGTGATCTCTACGTGCGCCCCGGACAGATCGAATGGCCCTTGCAACGCGGAGTGGATCCGGCCCGCGATCGCGTCGACTTCGCCCGGCGTATCGAGGTCTTCGCACAAGATGACGAACTCATCGCCGGACAGCCGCGCAAGCGTGTCACCGGGACGGAGGACGGCGCCGATGCGCTGGGCAACGGCGACAAGCAACTGGTCGCCGACGCCGTGTCCGAACAGGTCGTTGACCTGCTTGAACCGGTCGAGATCGATGAACAGAGCTGCGACTGATTTCCCGGAGCGAGAACTGCGCAGGACGGCGTGGTCTAGTCGCTCCAACAGCAGCACGCGATTGGGAAGGCCGGTGAGGGCATCGTGCAGTGATCGTTCACGTGACCGGTCGGAGGAGTCCTGCAGATCTGCCCGCGCTTGGGCGTTGAGCAGGTAGGCGGCGGCAACGTCGGCCAAGGTCTGTGCCGCGTCCAAGGATGCGGCGTCCAGGAGCCCAGGCGAGTCGCGGTACAGGTCCAGCGCACCGAGGGCGCCCCCCTCGCTTCGGAGCGGGAAAGTGAACGCCGCCACAAGCCCGGCAGCCAGGGCACGCGGCGCGAACGCCGGGAAGCGCGAATCATCGCGAAGGTCGGCGATCGCAACGGACTCGCCGGTCCTGTACGCAGTCAAGCACGGCCCCTCTCCAAGCTCGGTTTGCAACTCCTCGAAACGCAGCGCCGACTCGTCCGAGGCGGCCACGTAGCGAGGATCCGCGCCGGGAGATATCAGCGTGACTCCCGCCGCGGTGATGGGCAGGACCTCGACGATGCGCTTCACGAGATGGTCAAGAATCGACTGGATGGGGAAGTCGGTCACCATCGTGCGAGCGAACTCGCTCAACACATCCGACAGCTGGTGCTCAACGGAAGGGGAGCGCAGGCTCATGGCCGTGGCTCCGCGTAACGGACCGGATGGTTGCCACCGAGCTCGGTGAACCGCTCGTTGAGGGCGTGCGCGAGAACGTCGTGATCGTGGGCGGTCGGCAGGACTTCCAGGCGCAGGATCGACTCCACCTCGTCGGAGGTGCTCATCCCGCCGAGCTCGACGTAGCGTCGCCACAGCTCGGGTGCCGAGAGGCCGGCGTCGTCGCGAGTATGCACCGTCACGTTCATCGTCGGCGCGCTCATGACTTGCGCGACTCGTGCGGGAACGGCCCGCCGGGGACCAACCGGCCAAACAACAAAACCTTCACCCCTAGAGTTCTCATCGCGCATCGCTGTGCGCGTCGGGAACCCTCACTGGTGAAGGCAGTTACAGCATACTCTCCCCGCGACCATCCGACAAGGGGGAGCCAGGGCACGGGGGTGATCACGGGGTTGACTGGGCAGGTAAAATTTTGTTTAGCCGGTCGGGAGGGAGGTTATGGAGCCGATCGAGAGTGATCCGGAGGCACTGCGAAGCGACCTCGCGTCGAGCTTTGCGCAGATCTCACGTAGCCTTTACTCGGCGCCCACCGTCAAGGAAACCTTGCACCGCATCGTCGACTACTCGGTGGCCACGATCGATGGCTGCTCCGGGGCTGGGATCTCGTTCATCCAGAACGGCGACATCGTGACGCCGGTCTGGACGGAGCCCACGGTCGTCGAGGTCGATGAGATGCAGTACACCACCGGACAAGGCCCCTGCCTGGACGCGATCGCTCACGGGGAGAGCTTCTACGCCGACGATCTTCTGACGGATACGCGCTGGCCCGTCTTCGGGCCCAGGGCCGCCCAAGCAGGGCTGCGCAGCCTGCTGTCATTCTGCCTGGCGGGCGAGACGACGCTGGGTGCGCTCAACCTTTATGCACGCTTGCCGCGAGCCTTCGGAGCAACCGACCGAGCGAAGGGCTTGATCTTCGCCACCCATGCCGGCGTCGCACTTGCCGCCGCTATGGAGCTCGAAGACGCGACGCGAGCGCTCGAAGTGGAAACCAAGAGGTTGCAGAACCTTCACGGGGCGCTGGCGTCTCGACTGGTCATCGGCCGGGCCGAGGGCATCTTGATGAACCGCGAGCTCATCACAGGAGACCAGGCATTCGACCTGTTGAGCCACGCATCCCAACAACTGAACATCAAACTGCGCGATATCGCCCAGTCCGTTGTCGACACCGGCGAGATACCTCACCTCCCGGGCGAGACCAAATAGCGTCGGGAGCCTCCACGCCCCGCAAGGGCTGAGATGGGGGAGGCTGGGCGGTGACGCACCCGTGACGGAGGCGTGTCAGTGTCGCATCGTGGTCCTCAGATTGTCTGCGGACCGCTCAACGTCCCAGGATACGGAGATATTCTATGAACGAACCGATCCATAATCTCGACCTCGTTGTGGCCCCGGCGCAGGCCGTTAGCCAGGACGACAACACACCCGACCGAGGCGCCGGGATCCACGCGCTGGAAACCAGGCTCCGTGGGCTCTTCCAGGCGCCCGACGCCGATGCCCGGCCCGACGCCGTGGCCCGGTCCTTGCCGCGGGCTCGGATCCCGTTCGCCTTTCGCATGACGGCGACGCAGGTCCTTGAAGTCGCGGCCGACGCCGACTTTCGGGCGGAGATCCTCCACGATCTCGCGAACACTCGCGTCAGAGGACGAGAGCAACGGGCGTCAGGACGGATCTCGATGGGCACCGGTGATCGACGCGCGGCCGACCTGCGAGAGGTGGCTGCCGACTTGCGAAGGATCGCCGCAAACCTTGTGGGTTACTGAGACGAACGATGAGCCGGTTCGAGCTCCTGTAGGCAGCGGATCAGTCGCCGAATAGCTCGCCTTCCACCCGGCGGACCTCGTCGCGATTTGTGTCGAACTCCCGGGCGATCTCCCGCAAATCCCACATGCGCCCGTCGGCGAGCCCGAAACGCAGGCGCATCATCTTGCGCTCGCGCTCGGGCAGCGCGTTGATTCGATCCTCGAGCGAGTTCTCTAGCTCATCGAGTGGATCCATACGTGGATTGTAGAGCCAACCCCCGCCGGCATCACGCCAGACGTGGTGAAGCCCTCGGTGCCGCGCGGCGGCGGCAACGAGGGCTTCATGTCCGGTGCTTACAGCGTGGGCTTGACGAGCAGGATTCCCGCACCGAAGTCGGCCACGTACATGTCGCTTCCGCTGAAGGTCACATCCAGCGGCGCCGCGCTCGGCAGAAAGTCCTCCGGGGGCGACGACGCGCCGGACGGCGAGATGCGCACACGGACCACCCGGTGCCCGACGACCTCGTTGCCGAAGAAGTTTCCGAATTCGGCGACGAAAAGGTCTCCATCCCAGTAGGAGTCGCTGGGGCCAAAGGCCAGTCCGTCGGCCGAGGTGTGCAGTCCCATCAGCTCCTCAGGAAGCGCCTGGGTTCCATCGCACACGTCGGCGACCGCCGGGTTCTCGTTCTGTTTGTAGTTCGGATTGAACCCTTCGGCGTACACGCACCCCGGGAAGCCAAAGTCGACCACCCCGCCGGCCACGTCGGGGACCTTGAGCAGCAGATCCTCGCCCCAGGGATCCTGAAAGTCGAGACCGTTCATTGGGATCCATGCCTCGCGAGTGCGCGGGCGAAACGCGACGTCGTAGATGTTGCGCATGCCGCGGGCTTCCACGTGGAGGCCCGTCGTGGGCGTCGAGCCGAGGACCATCCCCCGTGTCGCCAGGGGTACCGAGAGCAAGGTGCCCGAAAGGAGTCGCTCCGGTTCGCCGCCGTCGACGCCGTCGTCGGTCGAGTTGCCGTTGGTGATGTACAGCCGGCCTCCCTTAACGGCCATCCCGTTGGTGTTGTGCCGGCCGTTCGGCAGCTCGTCGATCACAACTTGCTTGCTCGCGCCTCCGGGAGCGACCGCCCACACTCGACCGGCCGTCGTTCTTCCGGGGCGTTGAGACTCGTGGGAGTCTGATACGAACAATGTTGCATCGCCGGCGAACGCGATGCCTAGCGGACTCGAAAACCCCGTCGCATATGCCACCGGCGGAAGGAGCCCGCCGCCGGGAAGGATCTCCATGCGATAGACGGTCCCGGTCGCCAGGCTCGAGGCATAGAGGTTGTCTCCAAAGACCGTGACGCTGGTCGGAGTTGGTATCGACGCCACCGGGGCGGCGGCCGGCGGTGCGGTTCCCCCGGGTGCCTCCACGACGACGACTCCCGCCATGCCGATCGCGCCGTGGTGTACGCACGAATACGTGTAGATGCCCGGCGTGGTGAATGTGCGTGTGTACGACAGCGTCGGAGACAGCTCCGGGACGGGGTAGTCGAACAGTCCGGGGAGCACCCGAGGCGAACCCGGTGCCGCCGTCGGGTAGTGGAAGCCGCTGTTGAACTCTGCCGCCGAAACCGAGTGACAGTGGGCGCTGTTCCAGGTCCATCGGACGGCCTGTCCCGCGTCGACGCGGGTGACCGGCGAGCCGCTAGAGACATCGTGATAGGTGTTGTGGAGCATCAGGACCGAGGCGGCAATCGGGCCCTGCGGCTGGACCTGGTCGGTCAGATCGCCGGATGCCGGGGTGCAGCCCCCTCCCGGCCCTCGGTAAAAGTGAATGGCTCCTGCCGGCACTGCGCCGGCAAATAGTACCGCGGTCGCAATCGCGGCAAAGCTGAGTCGTGTGCCTTTCATAGCTCCCCCTATTTCGAGCGCACTCAGCGCCCGTCGTCGCTGAGAGTAAGGTTCGTCGGGATTGACGGAATTCCTGCTCTAGCCCAAAAAGTTTGGATACGGTCCCTTTGGCCCGTCCTCAGCCTCACCGGACTCGACAATGGGGCGTCTTTACCCTATTCTCATGTTGTAAACAGGGGTTGATAGAAGCCCGGCGTGCCAAGGAGGAGAGCGATGAGCACATATGCACGGGACGTCCTCGTCGAGACAGACTGGGTTGCCGAGAACCAGGATGATCCTTCGGTGCGAATAGTCGAGGTGGACGAGGACACGGAGGCCTACCAGCGGGGTCATATCCGCAATGCCGTGGGCCTTCACTGGCGAGACGATCTGCAGGACCCGCTGCGCCGGGAGTTCATCGGGCCCGAGGCCTTCGCCCGGCTGGTGGACCGAATAGGCGTATCGTCCACCACCACCGTCGTTCTCTACGGCGGGAACAACAACTGGTTTGCGGCCTACGCCTACTGGTACTTCCGCTACTACGGGCACGACGCCGTGCGGCTGATGAACGGCGGCCGAAAAAAATGGGAACTCGAGGGCCGGGATCTGACGCAGGATCCTCCCAAGATGGAGCCATCGACCGGCTACGGGGTCCCGGGACGGAACGAGGATATCCGTGCGTTCCGCGACTACGTCGGAACCACCGTGGTTGGAAATGCTTCCTTCGGCCTCGTCGACGTTCGTTCACCTGAGGAATACCGTGGTGAGCTTCTCGCTCCGGCTCATCTGCCCCAGGAGCAGGCGCAGCGTCCGGGGCACATCCCGGGAGCGAAGAACATCCCGTGGTCCAAGGCCGTCAACCCGGAATCCGGATCGTTTCTCCCGGCCGAGGAGTTGAGGAAGCTCTACGGAGAGCAAGGAATCACGGAGGACAAGGAGATCGTTGCGTACTGCCGGATCGGTGAGCGCTCGGCCCACACGTGGTTCGTTCTGCACGAGCTGCTCGGATTCTCGAAGGTCCGCAACTACGACGGCTCGTGGACCGAATGGGGATCCCTCGTCGGCGCCCCGATCGAGCGTTGAGTCAAGGAGGAACGGAATGAGCGCGCCGGAAATCGTGGGTACAGTAACTTCGCACGGGCAGCCACTCGGCTCGGCTTACGTCCGGCTGGTTGGGCCATCGGGCGACTTCGTATCCGAGCAGTACACCAAGGACGACGGACGCTTCACCTTCTTCGTCGCCGACGGTAGCTGGACGGTCGAAGCCCGCGCCGCCGGCCACGAGCCCGCAACCGAAACCGTGGCCGTTCACGGCACCGATAAGTCGTTAGCGCTTGAGCTGACGCCCTCGTAGAACCGGTGCAGGTTTGGCCTGCTTCCGGCGGGGGAGTACCTTGTCGGTCGACAAGAGGAGCGAGCATGGCCGACGAATCGCTGGAAAAGCGGGTGCCTCAGCCGCCAAGGCCGGGTAAGCGACGGGTGAAATCGCGGGCCGCGGTCGGAGAAAAGGACAACCCGAGCGTCCCGCCGCCGGACGACGCTGCGGTCCAGGCGGAAGCCCTTCTAGAAGAATCCGATGCCCGGGTCGAGGATCCGGCCGCCCGCTCGCTCGACGATCCAAGGGTCGACCGCCGGACGTCCGACGAAGCGACGCCACCGGACGGCGTCTAGTTACGGAACGGCTCCGAGTCCCGGCGCACGCGCCGCCAGGTGAGCGCGCTCCCGATCAGCAACGCGATTCCCGTCAAAATCGCGCCGTCCGACGTTCCGGTAGACGGCAGGGGCCCCGCCGGTGGCTTTCTCGCGGGGGCCTTCCGGCTTTGGTTTCCTGCGACGCGCGAGGGGGTGGTCCGGCCGAGCACCGCATCGAACGGCGGGGTGGCGTCGATGACATCAGGCAATGTGTAGATAGTCACGTAGGCATCCGAGGGACCGACGAGCGCGAACGACTGGACCGACAGCAGCCGGTCGCCGGCCTTGGGACTTCCGATGAGACTGAGGTCCGGCACGGTGATCTCGATGTAGTCGGGATCCAGCCCCTGGATGCGCCCTTCCACGTTGAAGTCGCGCACCAGCTTTGCTCCGAAATCGGCATCGGGTGTGAATGGTGACGGGATGGCGTCGTTGGCGTCGACCTTGCCGCCGTAAAAGTCGACATCCGGCTTTCCTTCGTCGTCGAATGCCCCGGTGGTGTCCGCAGCCACGAAGTACACATCGTCCTTGAAGTGCCACATGGTTACGTACTTGATGTGCTTCGAGCTCAAGACTCCTGCGATCTTGTGCCCGGCTTCGATCCCGGGCTCAAGGTCGCCGGCATCCGGCAGGTCGAGCCGGACCTTGAGTGCGGAGGTACCGAGGGTCAGCGCGGTTTGGGTGATGTCCAGGGTGTCGAAGTTCCGTCCGCCGGAGGAGTTGATCGGCCAGACGGCGTCGCCGCGACGCGCCTTGACGGAACCCATCGGCAACTGCGTGCGAAAGGAACCCTTGCGCGCAATTAGAGACGGGCCGTTGGCGACCTTGGCGAACATGACGTACGGCTGTGTCAGGCCGTGGTTGTCGTCGCTCCAGGTCACGCCGACCCGGCCGTCGGCGTCCACGCCGATGTCAAAGAAGTCCAGCAAGTCGCGGTTCTTGCCGTTGATGGTGCAGCCGAGGCCCGACACGCAGATCTGACCGAAGTGATTGACGCGTGGCGACACCTCGACCTGCTGGAGCTCGGGCCCCTTGCCGTAGCACGAGGAGTCCCACTGGCACAGCGCGTCGTCGGTGAAGGCCGCGTACACCTTCCACGGGGTGGTGTCGGGGACATCGCTCGATAGGTCCTCTGCGTCGGCGCCCTGAAACGCGATGGCAATGCGCCCGGGGTCTCCGGCGATCACCTGGCTGAAGACGGTACTGCGCGCCGGCGGGATGCTCACCCGAACCGGCTTGCTCCAGGTGGAGCCGAGCTTGTCGCCGGCGTTGGCGGGATCAGATGCGAGCATGGTCGTCATCCACACCGCATGATCCGAGGAGTCCGACCAGACCACGTAGAGGTTGCCGGCGCGATCCATGCTCATCCAGGGAATAAGCAGCGGGTCGGCGCCGCAGCCCATGCACGGACCTGTCCCTTCTTGACCCGCGCGCGGCCAGATGGTCCTCGTTGCGCCCCGGTTGGCGGAAACCGCGATGGTCAGTCCCTCCGCCCGGGTGAGCATGTAGAGAGTTTCGTCACGCGGGCCGCCCGTTGCGTCCACGGCGATAGGAGCGCTCGAGCCCGGGGCTTCCGGACCCGGTGCGGCGTCGACCGTGTTCCAGTTGACGCCCCCGTCCTCCGTGCGCACGAGGCCGACTCCACCACTCGTGCTCGCCGCGAGGTAAGCGAGATCCTTGTCGTAGGCCGCGAGCCATTGCCGGTCGTTCGTGGGATCGAGCGAGGTGACGGCGTGACAACGGGAATCCGGCCACGTCATCCCGTGATCGAGCGAGACGCATGCGGCTTCGTTCGCCAGGGATTCTTGATTGGCGAAATACACCGTGCCGTCCCCCGCGAGCGCGATCTCCGTGTCCCCGCCGCCGCTGGTGAAGCAGCCGGGCTGGCGTCGCTCGGGGCAGTTCGCATCGACCATCTGCCGGAAGCTGTCACCGCCGTCGCTCGAGCGCATCACGGTGCCCATATGCGATCGTGACGACACCGGCCAGTCCACCCACCACCGGTTCCCCCCCGAAGGATCCGCGTTGAGGCCCGGTTCCGCACCGAACAGCACCGGGCTGACGAAGGTCGATGCCCCGAACTGAACGTTCTGCGAGATGAAGGTATTGATGGCGTCGGGAGCGGTGAGCACCAGGCGCACCGTGCCCTGGTAGGTCGCGACGCCACCCACGATGCCGGCGGCGACGACACGATAGCCCCCGCGAGCCGGTAGCGAAACGCGAGCGGTCTCCGACGTCGTCCCCGTCCCCGTGGCGGAGGAGTTGTCGGTTTCACCGGATCCGACGACCGTGCCGTCCTCGGTCGTGATGATCAGATCGACGTCGGACGGTCCCTCGGTGGATTCCCCCGACCAGTCGATTGTTGCTTCGAGATACCCTCGAACAAGGCGAAGGTTCTTGGTCCAATAATCCTGCGGGATGTCCAGGGTGAGGGTGAAAACATCACAGACGCCGGCCGGCGCCGCATTGGGATCGCCGCAGACGGCGCTTGCGGTTCCCTGCAAGACCGTGCCGCCGAAGGCGGGACCTCCCCTATACGTAAGCTCGGTGAGGCTTCCGGGCCGGGTCATCGCCGGCGGTCCAAGCGTGCCGGTCGCCGGCTCTGCGGCTCCCGCCGAAAGGGGGGCGAGGGCGAAGCAAGCGATCGCGCCCGCGAGGAGAGCCGCGGGTAAGGTCCGGTGCATGTCTGGACTCCTGTTCGATGTCGATCTAGTTCTACTTTGTCCGGAGGGCGCATGCCATCACCGGGCGCCTACCGGTCTCGGGAGGCGCCGCCCCTTCTCTTCAACGCCCTCGTTCGGACCTGGTGACGAGGGCCGTGAATAGTCGCCGGATCGCTCACCTGCGACTCCGGCCGGCCGGTTTCGCCGGATGCGCAATCGCAGGAGCCGTCCTGGGGTTCGCCTGGGACCGGATCTGGGTGGCGACAGGCGCCATCCGCTACCCGGGCGCGGACGCGTTCGGCCCTTGGTGGGTCGCTGTTGCCTACGGGCTGCCGCTCGCCGTCGCAACTTCAGTGGCGGCGCGGTTCGGCGACTTGTTGCCGGGGCGCACGGCCGCGCGGCGCGCTGCCATCGAGTCGCTCTACGTCGCCGGGCTGTATGCGCTGACGGGGGTCCTCGACGAGCCGGCCGTCGCTGCGATCGTGCTCGTTGGGCTTCTGCTCGCCAGGACGGCGGCGCTCCAGGAAACCGGCTCCCGCAACCCCGGGCCGGTGCTTTCGTTCGTGGTCGGTGCGACCGCGCTGCATGCGGCACTGGCGTCGGCAGGTCTCGTCACATTCGCACGGCCGGGGCTTTTCGGCATTCCGGTCTGGTTGCTGCTCTTGCTCATGTGTGCCGTTCCGTTCTTCGTTCGCTTCTGTGAAGCGGCGCTCTGGCTCGGAGGCGCTCGCGCGTTTACGACGGACGCAACACTCCAAACCGCATCGGCGGACGCAACGCCCCAAACCGCGCTGCCGAAAACCAGCGACGAACACGACAAGGGCGGGCCCGAAGCCCGCCCTCCGTCGAAACCGGTGGACTAGTACTCGACGTCGAGGTCGCCGACTGCCTGCGGCATCGCGCCGAACATCCCCTGCAGCTGCATCATCTTCATGAGGTTGCCGCTGATCTTCAGCTTCCCCTGCATGAAGGCCGACTGCCCGTTCAACTCGCCCTTGCTGACCTTGACTGCAGTGTCGTAGTCCTGCGTGATCGTCGCGTCTGCGCCTTCGATGTCTCCCTGCGTCAACGCGACCTTTCCGCCTTCGACGGAAAAGCCGTACCGGACCTCGCCGTCGGGCGCGCCGGTGATGACCTGCTGGAGCTTCGCGGCTTGACCCTTGGCTGCGTTCTGGAACCCCTCATGAGTATTGAGGCGGCCCTCGACGTCGCTGAGCCACTGATCTGAAAGGAACTTGACGGCCATGCGCCCCTCCCTTGACGTCCGAACGGATCCCCGTCGGGGAAATTAGGCTACTCATCGCACGATGCGATTGGCAAACCGCCGCGGGGGGATGCCGCAGTCAGCTTCTCGTAAGGACCACGTCGTCCCACGCAAAGCTCGACGCATAACCGGAAAGGCTCGATCCGTAAAGAATGACACGGACGTATGCCGTTCCCCGAGGCGCGGTGATCGCTCCCGACGTGACCCGAATCCAGTCCTTGCTGGACGTTGGCGCCGAGACGGTCCGCACGGAGATTCTGCGGAAGGATGAATCGAGAAAGTCGAGATACAACTGCTGTGGTCTCCCGGTCAAGTAACGCGAATAGGCCGTCAACGTGTAACGCCGTCCCGCTGCACCTCGCACCACTTGCGTGACGTCGCTGATGCCGGGATTCGGGTCGCGGGTTCCCATAGCGTACCGTCCGCTGAACGCCCCGCCGGCGCTGCGGACGGCTTCCCCTCCACGGTCGTGATGCGTGAACCACCGACCGAGCGTTCGCACGTTCATCCAGGCAACGCCGTCCGACACGGCTCCGTGTTCGAAGCAGTCGTCTTCCAGCGCTGTAGGCGATTCGTAATTGGTCCGGCTGTAATCCGCGTAGACCACGGCCCACCATTCGGATCCGCGACCGTCATAGACGACGGCGACACCGGAGTGGGTGTTGTGCCGATCCCAGATGTTTCGCCGGTGGTCACACGACGACATCCACAACCCCGTGACGTCTCCGCCGAACGAAGCGTATCCCACGTTTTCCGACAGCGTGTACCACCCCGATCCTCCGCATGCGGCCAGGTTCGGGTTGTGCTCCAGGCGCTGACGGGCGGCCATGGAGCGAGCCCACGCCTTGGCGCACTTCTGCAATCTTCCGTGCGACGGTAGGTAGGTCTCTCCCTGAGCGGTTCTGCGGGCGTTGAGCTGGCGAAAGACCTGGCCCTCTCGCTCCCCTTCGGGCAGAGGCTTGACCATCGTCGAGATCGCGCGCTCGTTGTCGGCCGTGTCGATCTCGAACTCGCCGCAGGTGATCGCAACGTGGTTGCGGATCGCACCGTGCTTGGTGGGGAGAACCGAGATCGAGATGGTGGCCGATCTGCCCGATGGAACGGAGCCGATCAGGCAATCGAGCGTAGTCCCCGAGCGAGAGCAGGAACCCTGCGAGGTTCGAACTCCGGTGAACGTGGCGTTCGCCGGCAGCGTATCGGTCGCTCGGACCCACGTCGCTCCCATCGGTCCCGTGTTGGCGATCGTCACCGTGTACGTCAGAGGTTTACCGATCGTGACGCTTGGTGCCCCCGCCAGGGTTACGGATATGTCGGTCATGCCGACCGCGCGCGCGGGGACGCCCACCGCGAGAATGACGCCCGCGGCAAGCGCATATCTCCACCAACGCATCCGATCCCTCACCCATGCACCTCGTTGTCGCGGGATTGTTTCAGCGGAGTCCGTGCGGGTCAATTACCCCGAAATCCTCGTTCCGGACCCCCGCCAGACCTTCCCTCACTGCTCACGACACGCGGGAAGCGAGAGTCTTGCACCCCGAGTCGGAGCCTTTTTGCTCGCCTTGCCGGCTCAGGAGCGGGTCAGGAGGACGTCGTCCCAAGAGATCGTCGACGCCCACCCCGAGGTGGCCGGCCCGTACAGCACCACCCGGATATAGGTAGTACCCGAGGGAGCCACGGCCCCGGTCGTGAGCAGCCTCCACGTGCCGTTCGGCGAAGGCGTGGAGGCCGACACCGCCGAGATCCGGCCGTAGCTCGAGTTCAGGAAGTCGAGCACGAGCTGCTGGGGGCTCCCGGAGGACTGTTTCGCGTAGCCGGTTAGCGTGTACCGATAACCGGCGGCAGCCCGCACCACCTGAGTGGCCTCCGCGATTCCCGGGTTGGGATCCTTGAGGGACAGCACGTAGCCACCGCTGCGCGCCCCGGAGACGGATGCGCGCGACGAGGCCCCTCCGGAATCTGCGTGCGTGTGCCAGCGACCGAGAGTGCGTACCGCCGTCCAATGCACCCCCGAAGTGATCGCCGCTTGCTCGAAGCAGTCGTTCTGCAGCGCTGTGACGGCTTCCCCGTTCGACGAGGAGTAGTCGGCATAGATAACCGACCAGTATTCCTCTCCCGCTTGACGGTCGTACGCGACCGCGACGCCGACGTGCGTGAAATGGGGGTACCAAATGTGCGTGCGGTGGTCGCAGGACTCCATCCAGAGCTTGGCCATGTCGATCAGGTAGGGGCCTTTCCCGATGATCTCCCCCAGGCGTTGCCAGCCACTTCCCACGCAGGAGGACAGATTGGGATTGTGCGATGCGCTGTGTCGTGAGGCCATCGACTGGGCCCACGCTTTGGCGCATTCGCGAAGGGTCGAGGCCGCCGCCGGCGCCGTCAGCCCCTGCTTCGTGCGCCGCGACTGGAGCTGCGAGCCGACCGTCGCCTCCCGGCTCCCTTCCGTCGGAGGATCGATCTTCGTGTCCATCGACCCCGAATTGTTGACGTAGTTCGTTTCGAACTCGGCGATCGTTGCATTGGCCGCCGTGCTCGTCTGACCGACCTGTGCAGCCTTGGCCTTGATCGTCATCGTGACCGAATCCCCGGGGGCCAGGGTTCCTGCCAGACAGGCGACGTCACCGAGGTCGTCCCGCGAACACGATCCCTGGGTGGCCGCCGCGGACTGGAAGGACATCTCGACGGGGAGGTCGAGCCAGGCCCGAACGTTGGTCGCGCTCATGGGACCGCTGTTGTAAAGACGGATGGTGAAGGTCACGATCGAGCCGAGATAGACGGTGCTTCCCGGTCCGCGGCCCAGGATGAGAGAAAGGTCGGCGACGGCGGCACCGTGCGCCTGGGGAAGGGCTGCCAGCACCGCCATCAAAGGGGCGGCAACCCACGTCCACACCCGGCGCCGCCTCCGCACGATCTCCCCTTCTGCGGCCGCCCCCGGGGCCCCGCGCGGTGATTGTCGAGTGCTCAGCGAGGCGGGTCAACGGCGCTGTGCCGGGTTGTTTAGGCCAATCCGGTCCAACCAGAACATCCGCACGCCCGACGTTGCCCTTAGTGAGTTCGCGTTGACGGTCTCCCCCACCCGGCCTACAGTTACTCGTCGGTAGCTTTCGGGCGGACCGCAGGCCGGCCGCCACGCGATCGGGGAGGGGAAGCAAGATGAGAGACGCGGTCATCGTCGAGGCGGTTCGGACACCGCTCGGCCGGCGCAACGGCAGGCTCAAGGACTGGCACCCGGTGGACCTTCTCGGCGAAGTCCTGAAAGAGCTGTTTGCGAGAACCAATGCCGATCCCGGCGTCGTGGACGACAACATCACCGGATGCGTGTCACAGGTCGGCGAACAGGGATTGAACATCGGCCGCAACGGATGGCTGGCGGCCGGCCTTCCGGAGCACGTCCCGGCCACGACCATCGACCGGCAGTGCGGGTCCTCCCAGCAGGCCGCACACTTCGCTGCGCAAGGCGTGATGGCAGGTGCCTACGACCTGGTCGTCGCTTCGGGCGTGGAGCACATGACCCGCGTGCCGATGGGCGCCTCGGTGATGAGCGGTCCCGGCTTCCCCTTCCCCGCATCGATCTCAGAGCGGTACGAGGGGGGCCTCGTGCCGCAAGGTATCTCCTCGGAGATCATCGCCGGCAAGTGGGGCTTCGCCCGGGAGCAGGTGGACGAAATCGGTATGCGGTCGCAAGCCCTCGCGCAGCAGGCCACGAGAGAGGGCCGCTTCCAGCGAGAGATCCTTCCGATCAAGGTCGCCGGCGACGACGGCACGCCGACCCTTTTCGACACCGACGAGGGGCTGCGAGAGACGAGCTTGGAGAAGCTTGCGTCGCTCAAACCCTCTTTCTACGACGACTCAATGTCGCAGCGATTCCCCGAGATTCGATGGGTGACCACCGCCGGCAACTCCTCCCAGATCACCGACGGCGCCGCCGCAATGCTGATTACAACCAGCGAGAGAGCCAGAGAGCTTGGCCTGAGGCCGCGAGCACGATTCCACACCTTCTCCCTCGCCGCAGCCGATCCGATCCTCATGCTCACAGGCGTGATTCCGGCCACGCAGAAGGCACTTGCGCGCAGCGGTATGTCTCTGTCCGACATCGATCGCTTCGAGGTCAACGAGGCCTTCGCAACCGTGCTTCTCGCATGGAAGAAGGAGCTTGGACTCTCCGATGCGGACTTTGCCGCCAAGGTGAACGTCAACGGCGGGGCAATCGCGCTCGGTCATCCGCTCGGCGCCAGCGGTGCGCGGCTGATGACGACCCTGCTCCACGAGCTCGAGCGCACCGGCTCACGTTTCGGACTCCAAGTCATGTGCGAGGGCGGCGGAATGTCCAACGCGACCATCCTCGAGCGCCTGCCCTGAGCAGTCGCGGGGCGGCGCGGCCGTGAGGCTGATCACGCCTTGAACTACGTCATCGCGTTGCTGATCGTTTTCGTCGTCGTCGGCTTTGCCGTTGGTACCTTGCGCGGCCTCGTTCGGCCCGGCCGGGAGCTGCCGAAGCCCGACGAGGCGGTTCCGGTTCTCGATGCCGGCCGAGTCACGTTTTGGTGTTCGAACTGTGGAACGGAGCTCCTGCTGCTCCGAAGGGGAACGGACGCCGCCCCGCGCCACTGCGGCGAGCCGATGATCCGCCGGGAGGAGGTTCCCGGCCGGTAGGGCTACTCGTCGCGGAGCCGGTCGGCGCGTTCCTTGAGCGCCTTCCAGTCGCGCCGCGGACGGTCTCCCGGCAGAAGAAGGTCGTTTCGGGAGAACCCCCACCCCTCGAATGAGATTCTGATGCGGCTGCCTCCCCAGGCTCGGACCAGATCTCCGCCGCACCGGTCGCAGGTCTTCGGCCTCGCTTCGTTCGAAAGAAGGATGTGCTCGGTTCGCGTCCCGCATGACGTACAACGAAAGTCGAAGACAGGCATGCGGGCAGTATGAGCGAGACCTTCAGGGTTTTCCACAGGCCCGTCCCCAACTGGGGACGAATGACAGCTCTGTAACTCGTCGCGAACGCCGCCGGCCGGGCGAAACCGTCGCCTGGAGCGCTAGCGCCAGAAGACCCCGAAGATGAAGCCGCTCGCGATGAACCCGAAGCCGAGCAGCAGCTGCCAGGTCGCCGGCTGGTCCCCGGGAAATAGCCCGGTGTAGTAGAGGACGAGGTCGATCACGCCGAGGATGAGAAACCCGAGCATGACGACCGGCACCCATTTTGGCGACGGCTTGGGCTTAGGTCTGGGAGGTGGCGTGTAGCGACTGCGCTTCGATTTGGAAACCGGCATCCTCGTCTCTCTTCCTGCTCCGGCCGCCCGTCGGCGCCGGGACGTGAGCCGCACGATGATACACTCGGCTAGGCCTTCCGGTCAGGTGACCCGCATGCTCGAACGACCCCCCAGACTCGAAACCGCGGCCGTCGTAGGCGTGCTCTGCCTTGTGACGCTGATCTTCTTTATCGCGGCAACCCAGCCTCCCAGGGGGCCTCGACTGTCGCGTCGCGCACGGCTCGTGGATCTGATCAGGGCGGAGGACCGCCGCGTGCGCGAGTTGCGTCGTGCCGTCGAAGACCTGCGCGGGAAGCTCCTTTCTCTCGAGGAAGCGGGCTCGACCCGGGGGCGTAACCTGACGGCCCTTCGGCAGGACACGGAGGCGCTGGCTCCGTACGCCGGGCTCGGCCCGGTGGCCGGTCCCGGCCTGCGGATCGTTCTCCGTGACTCCAAGCTTCGAGCACCCGCGGCAGGCGATCCCAACGACCTCGTCATCCACGAGCAGGATCTGCAGGCAGTGGTGAACGCGCTCTGGTCCTCCGGAGCCGAGGCCGTCGCGATCAACGGCGAGCGCGTGACGTCTGCCACGGCGATTCGGTGCGTGGGAAACACCTTGTTGCTCCACGGGTCCCTCTATGGCCCGCCGTACAGCGTTGCCGCGGTGGGTGACCCGCGCGCGTTGCGAGCCGGCCTTCAGGACGATCGTCTCGTCGAGCGCTTCCGTGTCGTCGTCGATCAATTCCGGCTGGGGTTCGACGTGGAGGAGCTCGACAGCCTCGCGCTTCCGGCCTTCCGCGGATCGATCGCCACACGCTTCGCGGAAGTGGCCTAGATTGCGCGTGGTTCGGAGGATAGGAAACACGCTGATCGTTGTCGGACTCTTGCTGCTGTATTTCGTAGCGTACGAGGTCTTCGGAACGAGTCTGGAAACCCGGAGACATCAGTCCGCCCTTCGTACGGAGTTCGCGGACATCCTCGACGACCCGAGGACGATCCCAACCGGCCCTCCGACGCCCTCGCCGCTGCCGGCACAGCCCGTCACCCGCCGCGTTCCGGCGATCGCTCAGCTCGTCATTCCGAAGATCGGCGTGGATGCAATCGTGGTGGAGGGAGTCGAGCTGGCGAATCTGGTCTGGGGACCGGGCCGGTATCCGGACAGCGCCGGCATCGGCAGCGCCGGGTCGACGGCGATTGCCGGGCACCGCACCGGCTGGGGCTCGCCGTTCTACAATCTCGACCAACTCGGTTCCGGCGACGAGATCCTCCTCCGTACGGCGCGCGCGACGCACCACTACCGAGTCACGCGAGGAAACGTGGTGGTTGGGCCCGATGCCTATTGGGTCGTGAACGGAGACCCGGAGAGCAAGGCGCCGTCCAAGCTGGCGCTGACGACGTGCACACCCCGGTTCACATCCAAGGACCGGTTGATCGTGTGGGCCGACCTCGTCAAGACGGTACCGAGAGTCGCATGAGATTTCTTCCGGAATCACCCGGCAGGCGGCGGCTGGTCGTCGCGGTCGCCGTGCTCGTGATCATGGCCGTCCTCTGGTTCTGGGTTTTTCCGTGGATCGATCGCACCTTCGTCAATCGTCCGGCGATCGAAGCGACGACGCTGGGTCCTGCAGCATTCACGCGGACGCGCTGAATCCATCGCCGTGCGAGTCGATCTCCACGCGCATGCACAGCCGGCTTCCAGTGACTCCCGCATGAATCTCGCCGAGCTCGCAGCAGCTGCGGCGGTTGCGGGGCTCGACGGGGTCGCCCTCACCGATCACGGCCCGGGTGCCGATTTCGAGGCAGCGCACCGGGCCCTAGGGCACTACCGCATTCACTTGGTGCCGGGGCGGGAGGTCTCGTGCGCACTCGGACACGTGCTGGTGTTGTCGATGGATCAGGCCTGGCTCTCGGCGCTCCCGCCGCGCGTGACGCTTCCCCTTCCCCCTGCGGCGCAGGGTCCCGTTGCACTTGTCTGGGCTCACCCGGCCGGGTGGCACGTGGGCGGCTTCACCATTCCGGCCGACCCCTCGCGCGGTGCCGAACACCTGAACGCCGTAGAGATCCTGAACGGAGAGCGGCTCTGGCAAACGGGTGCCGTCCAGGCCGCCGGCAGAATCGCAGAGGACTTGAGACTCGCAGGCACCGGTGGCTCCGACGCCCACGACCCAGCGGCGCTCGGCCGATGCCTGACCGAGGCACTAGGGGCTTCCGACGCGACGCAGTTCATCGAGGCCCTGGTCGCCGGCGAGGTCCGCCCGCTGCTATCGGGAACCTGGGCCGCCGCGAACGATACGATGTACGAACGGCACGATCTCGTGCCGTTCCTCGCCTAGGAGGTTCCGAATGGAGCGTCGCTGGCTGAAGAGCTATCCCGAAGGTGTCCCTGAGACGATCGACATCCCCAACGTTCCGCTCACGGCGCTGCTGGACGACAGCGCGAGCCGGTTCCCGAACGCCGTCGCTCTGGACTTCCAGGGAGCGACGACGACCTACGCCAAGCTGCTCGAGCAGGTGAACAGACTCGCATCGGCTCTCGGAAAGCTCGGGGTCACGAAAGGCACACGCGTCGGCTTGATCCTTCCGAACATCCCGCAGAACGTCATCGCGTACTACGCGACGCTGCGCCTCGGCGGTGTCGTCGTCGAGAACAACCCGCAGTACACAGAGCGCGAGCTTCAGCACCAGCTAGAGGACGCAGGCGTCGAAGTCTTGATCACTCTCGATCTCATGTACGCCGCGGTCCGGAAGATTCGCAAGGACCTTCCGGCGCTCCGGCACGTGATCGTGACGACGGTGTTCGATGGGCTCCACGGCCTCAAGGCATTGCTCGGTCCGTATGTGAAGAAGGAGTTGCGCGCCGACATTCCGGCCGGCGACCAGATTCTTCGATGGAAGCAGGTCCTGGCCAAGGGCGAGACGCGCGCGGCTCAGGCGGCCGTCGATCCTGTGACCGATCTCGCGCTCCTTCAGTACACGGGAGGCACGACGGGGTTGTCGAAGGGCGTCATGCTGACGCACCGTAACCTGGTCGCGAACGCTTACCAAGGCCGGGCATGGTTCAAAGACCTCCAGCCGGGCAAGGAGGTAGTTCTCTGCGCCCTTCCCATCTTTCACTCCTACGGTCAAACGGTCGGCATGAACATCGGCATCCTCCTGGCCGGACGGCTGGTGCTCATCCCGAACCCGCGGGATCTAGGCGGACTGCTAAAGGAGATCGCGCGGACAAAGCCGACGCTGTTCCCCGGTGTTCCGACCTTGTACGTGAACATCCTCAATCATCCCGAGATGAAGAACACCGATCTGCGATCCATTCGCGCGTGCTTGTCGGGCGCGGCGCCGCTGCCGGTGGAGGTTCAGGAAGAGTTCGAGCGAGTCACCGGCGGGCGTCTCGTCGAAGGTTACGGCCTGTCGGAGACCGCGCCGATCACGCATGCGAACCCGATCACCGGAGGCAAGCGCAAGATCGGCACGATCGGGCTACCCGTGCCGAACACCGATTGCAAGCTCGTCGACGTCGATGATCCGACGAAGGAGATCGATCCGCCGGGTCCGGGCGAGCTGTGCCTGGCGGGCCCGCAGGTCATGCAGGGCTACTGGAACCGCCCGGAGGAGACGGCCGAGGTCCTCAGGGACGGTTGGCTGCACACCGGTGACATCGCGGAGATGGACGAGGACGGGTTCTTCAAGATCGTCGACCGCAAGAAGGACATGATCATCGTCGGCGGTTTCAACGTCTATCCGCGCGACGTCGAGGAGGTCCTCTATCAGCATCCCAAGATTCTCGAGTGTGCCGTAGCCGGCATTCCGTCGAAGAGGTCCGGCGAGACGGTGAAGGCCTACATCGTGCTGAAGCAGGGACAGAGCGCGACCCCGGAAGAGATCAAGGCTTTCTGCCGCGAACGCCTGACGGCCTACAAGGTTCCGAAGCAGTACGAGTTTCGCACGGAGCTGCCCAAGACGATGATCGGTAAGGTGCTGCGCCGGGTGCTGGTCGAGGAGGAGAAAGCGAAGCAGGGATGAGCGCGCGCATTCTCATCATCGACAACTACGACTCGTTTACCTACAACCTCATGCAGGAGCTGGCCGAACTCGGCGCCGAGGTGACGGTCGTGCGCAACGACGTGTGGGCGCTCGGGGACGTTCGGCGCTTCGATCCCGCCGGCATCGTGATCTCTCCGGGGCCCGGAACGCCCGAACGCCCCTCCGACGTCGGTATCTCCAACGACGTGATCCGTGAGTTGGGGCCGACGACGCCGGTGCTTGGGGTGTGTCTCGGTCATCAGTGCATCGGTTACGTGTACGGGGGCCGGATCCAGCGCGCGCCTTCGCTTCTTCACGGCAAGGTCTCCCAGATCTATCACCGGGGAGAGGGGGTGCTCGACGGCCTTCCGATCCCGTTCGAAGCGACGCGTTATCACTCGCTCGTGGTCGAGCGCGGCTCCCTGCCCCACGAGCTGAAGGTGACGGCGGAGACCGCCGACGAGCTGGTGATGGCAGTGCGGCACCGCACGCATCCGATCGAAGGCGTGCAGTTCCACCCCGAAAGCGTGCTGACCGTCGAAGGCATCAGGATTCTCAAGAATTTCCTCGCTCTCTGCGCCGCCCGGCGAGTCGCCGCGGTGTGATCACGCTGCGCACGACGCGCGCGGCGATCACCCTCGCCCTAGGCCTGATCGCGTGCGGACGCGATTCACGTTACCCGGATCCTGATTCGCGGTGAGACGGCCGGGGGCGATCCCTTCTGGGAACTCCGCGAGTTCATCGAGCCTGGGTGATTCCGGATCAGCGACGGCGCCGGCGGATCGGAAGCAGGATCGGGAACGCCGTCGGGGTCGCCGTCGGGGTCGCCGTTGCCGCCGCAGATGCGGTCGGCGACGGGAGCGGCTCCTGGGCGACGACGATCTTCACATCGGAGCCCTTCTCGACCTCGGTCCCCGCAGCGGGATCCTGCCGGCAGACGCGACCCGGCGGCTGAGCGCAATCGGTGGGGTTGCTGTCGCGACGCTCGACGACCACCTTGAGGCCGCGATTTTCTATGAGATCTCTCGCGACGTCCTCCGGCCGCCCCACCACGGTCGGAACCTGGGCCGTTTCTTTGCCGCTGGACAGCACGATGTTCACGGTGCTCTTCGGCTTCAGTCGTGCCCCGACGTTCGGATTCTGATCGATGATCCTGCCCCCGGCGACGGTATCCGACGGAGCTTCGCTCACCGTTCCGATCGCCAGGCTGGCCTTTCCGAGGATGTCCTCGGCCTCGCTCTTGGTCTTGCCGATGAGGTTCGGTACCTCAACGAGTTGCACGCCGGAGGAAACGGTGAGCTTGACCACGGCCCCGCGTTTCAGGCGCTCGGGCGGCTTGGGATCCTGAGCGACGACGACTCCGTCTTCATATAGATCCGACGGGGCAAATTCCACCACGTCACGGAGACCCTTGCGTCCAAGAAGCGCTCGCGCTTCCTCCAGCGGCTTGCCTTCGACGTTCGGCACGCTGACGAGGACGATCTTCTCTTCGGTGAGTGACGCGATGATCGCCCACACCAGGATGCCGGCGATCGCCAGCATCAGCAATGTGAATACGATCCACCCCCGGCGTCGCCGGCGACCGCGTTCGAAATCCTGCGCTATGACGGGCCGCCGGGTGAGAACGATGGTCTCGTCG
>JBKKBZ010000003.1:0-3631 GCA_046713235.1 Actinomycetota bacterium
CTCATGAACCATCCCTCTCCTGCTCGATGGCAACCGCGCCGAGTCTATGGCGTTTCGCCACGCCAGGCGATCCTCCGGGACCAGTTCACCTACCGCGATCACCGCGACCTCCGGACTCTCTGAAGTCTCGATCATTTTTTCGAGCCCTCGCCTGGCGACGTTGCGATAGAGGAGAGGCCCACGCGTGTTTGTCCTCGCGGCGGCCGTGAACCGCGCTGACTACCGCACCTCCCGGGAAGGCGGATTCAGCGGTCAAGGAACATTCAGCATCACTGGCCCAACCGAGGGGCGGAGGCGGGGCCACCGCGATCTTGATCGCGCCGATCAGCCGCCGGCTGAGGCAACCCCCGCTCGGCGCTCAAGAAACAGCGGGGCGGTCGGCAGCCTGCTCATCGAGTTCCTGCGGTGCGCGAGCCGCCTCCAGGTGAGGCCATCGGCCTTCAACTCCACAGATGTTGCCATCGACCGAATAGCGTCTCCAATGTTGTAAACAAAAACTACCGTTTTGCAGCGATTATTATGGGCGGTACTGGGCTCGAACAGTGACCCCCCAGCTTGTCGAGCCTGTCCGGTCGGTGGCCGAGGGTGGACAAGGCGGAACGCACGCGGGTTTGGTAGCTATCTGACGAACGCTGACAGGACTGGATTCGCCTCGTTTCGACGGATGTTGTTGACATGATGCTGACACGCGACGCAGTTCTCAGGAGTCTTTGAGATGTTTCGCGAACCTCGCGAGAGCTGCGTCGAAGCGTTTCTTGCGCGGCACGCTCCCGGACTGATCCCAATAGGCCCCGAACTCTTCGTGCCGGTTGCGACGGTTGAAGAAAGCCGACACGTCCACTGCCGTTGGGCCAGAGCCACGGTTTTGCCGGTAGAACGCTAGGCACTCCAAGAATGCGACCTCAATCGCTTTGCTAAGTGGCTGCAGGACCGCCTCGTTCTGGCGGGGCTGTTCGCAGGACGCGCGGAAACCGTCGGATCGGGAAGAGATCTCCCGTCCGATTTTGGCCCACATAAAATGCAGTACGACCCACTTGGCATATGCCCGCTCCGGGTAGCCGCTGCTCACGAGCCCCACGCGCCTCAAGAGCCAGAGCCGGTTGAGATAGTACTCCGCCGTCGTGCCGTCGAAGACGGTCGTGTAGTACTGCTCAGCGAACAAACCCTCTTTTCCTTGCCGCACGATGTAGGGGTCGAGAACGCACGCAGCGGCAGCCTGTGCAAGCTCTTCCTTTCGTACCAGGAAACGAAAGCGTGCACCGGGAAGTCGAGCGAACGCACCGGAGGTGCGACTCCATCGAGGTAGTCTCGAAAGACACTTAGAACTGCACGGCCGTCAAGAACGTCAAACTCTGTCGGCCCCTTGGCGTTTCGTGCGATGTTCTTCGCCTCGGTCTCAAGGCTCTTGCTGCAGCTTCCTGTCGTCGCGTAGAAGAGGTGGACCTTCCATCTGTCGCGCCGCTGGACTCGGTTGCGGGCCTCATCGAGGCGAGCGCGAACAAGCGGGTCTAGGCCGTCCGTGAAACGATTGTAGTTGTCTCGATCACCCCAGAGCACAGCCCCGAGATCAGCGAAAGCGACAACATCGGACCGCGGCTCCGGCTTCTGGTTGATGCTCAGTCGGAACTTGCCCTGAACCAGAAATACTGTGCTGGCGCGGTCGTCAATCACGACAGCGTCTACGCTCTTGTCGCCCGAGCCCCCCACGAGCCCGCGCGCCGCGATGTCCTCCTCGTCTACGAGGTAGGCGAGCAAGAACCACAGGACGAACAGATCGTTCTCAGAGAGTCCCCGAAACCGCGAGCCGAGCTCTTTCAACTCCTCACGGAGTTCTCGCAGCCCTATGCTCGGCGTACGTGTTCGGGTGGCCACGGTCGCGAGAGCTTCGCAGCCGCCAGCTGGGCAATCAAGTCCGTGGCTGCGTACCTTTTTGCCAAGGCACTGGCGTGATCTGCTCAAAACAGAGCGTGTGGTCCACATCGGAGCGGACTCTCTCAGCGGCGCGGGGGGAACCGAGTCAAGAGCAGTCACGTATGAAACGGCGCGGTCAGGCGTGAGCTGGCGTAAACGTCCCGGCTCGCGTCGGTCGCTCCCGGTCGGGACAAAAACGGTGGTTCCAGAATCGTTGATCGCGTAGAACTCTTGGGCGAAGCTGCTCGCGCCTTGACACTCCGCTGACAGCGGCTAGGCGATTGCTGGCTTGGCCACTTCTCGCTCAAACAAAGCCGACGTCATCAGATACAGGAGCTGTTCGGGCTGGCTAGTGATGAACTCGCCGATGAACGGCCCGTACGGCCCACGCAGGATCTCGTTGAATACGTGCGGCCGGTAACGGCTCACGGAGCCGAAGTAGAAGAAGAGCATGTAGAGCGAGAGGATCTGCGGAAGACGAAAGGTCGCCGGAGGCGGGCTCAGGCAGATTTAATACTTCCTGTACGGCGGGATCGCGGTGGCGATGCGCCAGAGGACTGGGCGAACTACATCAACGACCTGCTGAACGACGTCCGAAGCTCGGTGACCGTAAGGCACTGGCGTGATCTGCTCAAAACAGAGCGTGTGGTCCACATCGGAGCGGACTCTCTGGAAGAGGTCGGCGACGTGCCCTTCGGACAGAAATCGGGTTTGGGAGATTTTGAATCTTTCCAAGTCTCCTTCCTCGACGTAGAAGCGCAGCCATGCCGAGCCTGATCCCTGCGGAACATCGCGAAAGAACCGCAGATCCTCTAGACCGACAAACCGCTCGTCTTCTCCTGCTCCCTCTCTCCAAAGGCGGTGGCCGACGACGACCTGGGCCATAAGCTCGGTGACGGGGTAATCCTTGTCGCGCGGCGGCACTCGCACCGAAAGGGCTTGAGCTAAGAGCGGGAAGATGTTGGGCTTCCCACTCGTGTACTTCACGGAGACAGCAGCGGTATCAAGATCTCCATGGCCCGGCTCATCCTTGAGGCCGTGCATGGCGCGGTCGACGCTAGGGGTAACACGCTTGGTGAGGATGTGCGCCTTCCCGATTCTTGAGCAGGTGCTGAGAGAGCACCGCAAGGATCAGCTCCGGAAAGGTTCGACGGGATCGGGGCACCTGTTATTCACGACCGCATCGGGTCGACCCATGGATCGCCATAACGTCAGAAACCGAGGAATCGTCACGGCCGCTGAAAAGGCAGGTCTGCACGGCGGCGGGGAGACGGCGGTGACAACTCACGATCTGCGACGGACGTTCATCTCTCATCTCATCGTCGGACTTGGCCTCGACCCTGTACGGGTGGCGAAGATCGCCGGGCACGCAAACGTCAGCGTCACGCTGAACACCTACGCCGAGGAGTTCGACAAAGCCATGCATCGAGACGACCTCCTCGCGAGGATCGACAGAGCCGGTTTTGGGGCCCTGTAGCCGATACCGCTGACATTCCGCTGACATGAGGGGGCCGAAAGGCCCCCTCACTGCGCTTCCGCTAACAAAACCCCGCCTTAAGTGGGGCTTCCGGAGGTGGGCGGTACTGGGCTCGAACCAGTGACCCCCAGCTTGTCGAGCTGGTGCTCTCCCAACTGAGCTAACCGCCCTTGGTCGCGGAGATTGTAGCCCGAGCAGCAGAGCGGGCGGAACTCTCGCCCCGCCCGCTCAGTGCTCGTCAGT
>JBKKBZ010000004.1:0-28454 GCA_046713235.1 Actinomycetota bacterium
CTTATCCGCCGCGATGCGAGAGAAGGCGCTGGTGTTAGGTTGCCCGGGATTCATGGACTGCGGGATACTGATCGCAAGCCTGATCCATTCGATGCGAAAGGGGATGCGATGGCCGACTTTCCTGGCATTGGGCACGTGGCGATCACGGTGACGGATCTCGACCGGAGCCGCGAATGGTACCGCCGGCTCCTGGGAACCGATCCGGCGCTGGATGAGGACACGGGCCCTTACTGGCACTGCGCCTTTGCGATAGGAGGCACGCTCCTCGCCCTCCACCTCCATCCCTCGACCCCGAAGGGAGACCGCTTCGACGAGGTCCGGGTCGGGCTCGACCACCTATCGTTCGGCGTTCCGACGCGCGGCGATCTGGAGAAGTGGCAGTCGCGCCTCGACGAGCTAGCCATCAAGCATGGAGAGATCGTCGACGCGAACTACGGTTCTGGCCTGTCCTTCCGCGACCCCGACAACAACGCTCTGGAGTTCTTCGCGCCACCCGGCACGTAAGACCTTCCGCCGCCGGGCAGACTTCGAGTTTCTTCACGGCACTCCCGCTCAGGGACCGGCTTCGGCTGCCCCCTTAACGCGCTCGAGCGTCGATCCGACTCCACGCTGCTGGGCGCGCCGGAAGGCTGCGCGCACGTGAGGCATCATCCTGAGATACCGCGGCTCCGAGATGATCTCGTAGGACTCGGTCACGCGAGTGCCGCCGTTGAACGGCGCGAATTCGTACCGCCACACCACGGAGTCGCGCCCGTGCAACTGCGTCGCAAAGGCGAAGACGCGCCCGGGTTCGCTCTCGAGCACCCGGCACTCGCGTGACCACCTGGCGCCGTACAGCCTGTTGTATCCGCGGAACCGCGCGCCGGCCACCGGCTTCCCGGGAGCGCCGACCCACTCACACCGGCGGCAGATCGGGCTCCACCGCCCCATGTTGGTGATGTCGGCGATGAGCGCCCACACGCGTTCCGGCGGCGCCGCGATGTCCATCGACTCGCTGTGACGCGACTCGAGTTTCGTCACCCCTCAGCCCTCTCTGCTCGAGTGCCGCCCGATGCCTCGGCCTCGAAGGTCGCCAGCGCTCGGCGGTAGAGTCCGTCCGCAGCGTCCGGCGAATCCGCGACCGCCGTGATCCCGAACCGACCTATCTCCGGCAACGCGCTCATCATGTGCATCACGATACCGGTCTGTCGCGATTGATCGAAGTGCAAACCGTTGTGCACGACTACATCGAACAGACGGTCGAGGTCGAAGTCGCGGTAGGCTTCGTTCTCCACGTGGTCGCTCGCCACGAACGCCTTGCGCATGCCGCTCGGGGTCAGAAACGTCGCGTCGTCGGCTAGATACCTGCCGTCGGTCAGGAATTGCAGCGTCAGATACGGATGAGTCGTGCCTCCCTTGCGCAGATTCACCTCGATCGCGTACGAGCTCCAGCCGTTCTGTGGAGTGCGCACCACCACGAAGTCGATTGCGAAACGTCCGAGAACGCCGGCCCGAACAAGCAGCTCCCCGATCGCTCGCGCATCGCGCGTGATCGGCGCCGCGTAGGCGGGATCGGCCGGGAACCGGCAGCCGAAATAGGACTGGCCGGATGGTCCTCCGAGAAGCTGATCGTGAGTTGAGAGCACCTCGAGCTCACCCAGCGGCGTTCCGCGAAGCTGCACGCTGGGGCTGCGGATCTCGGCCCCCGCAAGCCGCTCCTCGACGACGCCGCCCTGCTTGCCGAGAAACTCGAGGTACTCCTCGATCGTGCCCTCGGGCAGATCCATTGCCCGTACTCGCGCGGCGATGTCATTTGCCCTCGCATCCGCAGCTAGTCCGCGGAGGTCGACCGCACCGTTACCGAATCCGCCCACGCCCTCGTCGAGCTTGACGATGACTTCCTCCAGGTGCTCCTGCCGGGCACGAAGCTTGGCAATCGCCTCGACGACGTCGTCGAGATCGCGCACACCCTCGATGCCGCGCGCATGGGGTACCCCCACCTCGGCAAAAAGCCGTCGCGCGCCGCTCTTGGTCCCGAGCACGGCGAGCGCGGGATCTGCCCCGTACATCGGCAGGTCCAGCGCGAGCACTAGGTCGCGCTCTAGCTCGCTGGTGATGTAAGGGACGATGTGCGCGCGATTCCGATCCGGAACCAGGGACTGGATTCGGGCACGCAGCGAGGAGGAGTCCAGCAACTTCCGTGACAACGGCACCGGCCGCGTGTCCTCGTCGGCCGAAACGAGATGCAGCCGGGCTCGCGCGTGCGACGGAATGACACCCGGGAGCAGCGAGAGATAGTAATCGACGACGCGCGGGTCGATCGCTCGGGAGCTGCAGAACACCATGCGCGCACTGGGCTGGCGCAACAAGAAGAGCAGGAACAGACTTCGCTCCTCGTATGCAGCGACGATCGAGTACAGATCCGCCGGCAGCGGCAGGCTGAACGAGGGGACGACTACGATCGTCTGTGCGTCGGCGTTCAGGTTCGACAGCGAATGCCAGAGCGGTACGAGCCGGGCCTGAATCTCGGCGAACCGTGTGTCGGTCGGTATCACGGTTGTCGATGGTACGCGAACGTTTCGGGCTGGGACCCGCCACGAGCGCCGGGGGGCCCGCAAAAGCTCGCTAACCGGAGGTGACCAAGAGCGCCACCATTACATAGTGGCACGCGCCTGCGGTGACGCCGATCGCGTGCCAGACCTCGTGAAAACCGAACACGGCCGGGCTCGGATCGGGGCGTCCTCGGGCAAGCACAACCGCACCCCCCGTGTAGAGCACCCCGCCGACGACCATGAGCGAAAGCGCCGGAATGCTCAGAGAGCGTGCGATTTCCGGCAATGCGACGATCGCAAGCCAGCCGAGAATGATGTAGCTCGCGCCTCCGAACCGGCGATAGCGGTCGATCGACGTCGCCTTGACCGCGACCCCGACCAAGGCGCCGGCCCACGCCACGCCGAGCAAGCCCCAGCGCCATACACCGTGCAGGGCGAGCAAGCAGATCGGGGTGTACGTGCCGGCAATCAGCACGTAGATCATGGAGTGATCGAGCCGACGCATGCGGAGCCTCGCGCGCGGGGACCATCTGATCCGGTGATACGCGCTGCTCGCGCCGTACAGGCCGATTGCCGCGAACGCGTACACGGCCGCCGCGATGCGCGCAGTTCCGGTCCGGGCCATCGCGATAAGAGCGGCCCCCGCCGGAATGGAGACGATGAACGCGACCTGGTGGATCATTCCGCGGAGCCGCGGCTTGACGCCGTGCTCGGTGATCATCCTGCCCAGCAGCCTACTCCGCCGAAGCTCAGCAGGCGACGTCACGCGCCGGCGCGCACGTCCTGGGACTTGCGCAGGAAGAATGCCCCGATCGAGCCGGCCAGTGCGGCCACGACGAGCGTGTGGAACGCGACGAGGACCACCTCGAGCGCTTGGGCGAGGCCGCTTCGGTGTGTGAAGGTCTGGCCGCCTATTGCGCCGAGCGTTGCGTCGTGTACGGCCGTTGTGTACGGGCGGACATCGCCGAAGTCGAACATGAGGCGCCCGGAGACAACGGTTAGCACCACACCGACGAGCACGACGGTCGTAAGGCGCTGCGCGAGCCGGGCCTCGGCAGACCCACCGTTCTTTTCCCCGATCAGCCGCCCCAGGCGAAGCAGCCGCAGGCCCGGAATCGCAACGACCCCGATCTCCCACCAGTGCCGGCGTGCGTAGGCAAGGCGCGGCCGGGCCACGGCAACCCTCGCGACGAGCTCGCCGGCGAAGGCACCCCAGATCAGTGCTTCGACTGCCTCGAGCCAAGTATCCGCGAACGATCCGACGAACGGCTCGATCGCCCAAAGCAACAGCCACAGCGCGCCGAGGGCGAGGAACGGCCGGTCGAACCGCCGGGTGAGCGACTCCGGCGTGCGGCGCGGACGGCGCTGCCGCTCGGGGATCACGGCCGGGGGCATCGGGGGGAGCAGGTTCGCGCGCACCCTCGGAACGTGCGGGGCGCGTACAACCGGACGAGACGGTCTCACCCGCGTATGCAGGTCCATATCAATTCGAGATTCGCCGTCATCCGGCCGGACCCTGCTACCGGGCCGGTCCACGAAAGCGGAGAAATCTTCCCTCGCCTGAAACTCTGCTGCTAGCGTTTCCCCATGCGAGTGTTGATCACCGACGACGTCGAGGCGTTTCGCCTGCGTGCCGAGCCGCTCCTGCTCGCCCACGAGGCCGAGAACAACCTGCTGTTCGGCATCATGCGCTCGGTCGCGCTGGGCCGGTATGAGGACCCGCTGCTGGCGTGTGTCGAAGACGAGTCGGGGGATATCCTTGCGGTCGCGATTCGCACACCGCCGCACAATCTCGTGTTGTCTGCGGCAGCAGCGGAGACCACGCGCGCGCTCGCGGAGATGATCGACGGGCCCTTCCCCGGTGTGCAGGCGGAGGCAAAACAGGCATTGGTTTTCGCGGAGGCTTGGACCGCGCGCTCCGGTGGCTCGTTTCACCTGCAGATGGACCAAACGATCTATGCGCTGTCACGATTGCGCGCGCCGGCCGGCGTGCCCGGGCGCGCGCGTGTCGCGACCGACGACGACCGCGAGCTTCTCCTCGAATGGACCGAAGATTTCGAGCGCGAAGCACTCCCCCGCGATGGCACTCACACCGGGCAGGCATCCCGGCGCGTGACGTGGTTTCTGGAGGATCCCGAAGCCGGCGTCATTTTCTGGGAGCACAACGGAGAACCGGTCTCCATGGCGGGAAACTCCGGCCCCACACCGAACGGCATGCGGATCGGCCCGGTCTACACGCCGCCGCGCTTCCGCGGACGCGGCTATGCGACCGCGGCCGTAGCGGAGACCAGCGCGCGTCTGCTTGCCGCCGGCCGCCGTTTCTGCTTCCTCTACGCCGATCGCGCGAATGCAACCTCCAACGGCGTGTACCTCAGACTTGGGTATGAGCCCGTCTGCGACGCTGCCGTGTACCGCTTCGGGTGAGCCAATCCATGGCGAGCCCCGTTCATGAGCGCAGCGTCCAGCGGCAAGCGCGTAAACGTAGGGGCCTTAATTTGACGGCACATATCGAAGCGGGAACAATCCTGCTCGCTCCGCTGGGGTGAGAGACGCCCCTCGACGGAGCGGTGGAGGGGAAGATGCGCGCTCGTTGGTTTGCGGTGCTCGTCACCGGGTTGGTCGCACTTCTCGTTCCGGGGCTCGGCTCCGCGGCCCCGGTCACCATTCAGCTAGTAAGTATTGACCCGTACGTCAACGCAGACAGCCAGCATAGGACGCAAGTTGAGCCGGCGATGTTTGCGGCCGGCAACACGATCGTTTCGGCGTTTCAAGTGGGTCGGGCGTTCGGCGGGGGCTCGTCGAACATAGGGTTTGCAAGGTCCGGCGACGGCGGGGCGACGTGGTCGTCCGGCTTCCTGCCGAGTCTCACCGTAAACGCGACACCGGCCGGGACGGCTACTAGGGCCTCGGACCCGAGTGTGGCCTTCGATCCGGCGCACAACACCTGGCTCATCTCGTCGCTCCTGATCCGAGTCTCCGGCGGGACGAGCATAACGTCTATCGCGGTGAGCCGTTCTCCCAACGGTGGTCAGAGTTGGAGCGCGCCGGTTATCGTGGCGGCAGAAGAGGGGTCGCTCGCGCACGACAAGAACTGGGTCGCATGCGACGGGACGGCGACAAGCGCGTACTACGGTCGCTGTTACACATTCTGGAGTGATCTCACCGCACCCAGCGGCACGGTGGTGAGCACGTCGAGCGACGGCGGTCAGTCGTGGGGCACGCCGGTTGGATCCGCCGACAGCGCAGCCGGCATCGGCGGGAATGCTATCGTCCTGCCGAACGGCACGGTGATCGTTCCTTTCGTTGCGGGCTTCAACGTGCGAATCATCCGTTCGACGAACGGCGGGGCTTCCTTCGGCGCGAGCATCAACGTGTCATCGCTCTCCTGGCACAATCAGGCCGGGTTGCGCGACTATCCGATTCCTTCGCTTGCCGTCGACGGCGGGGGTCGCGTTTATGCCGTGTGGTCCGACTGTCGGTTCCGGTCGGGCTGCCCGAACGCAGCGAATGACCTCGTGCTCAGCACATCGTCGGACACCGGTGCCACGTGGAGCCCGACGACGCGCATCCCGATCGACAAGACGACGAGCGGGATCAGCCATGTCATCCCCGGCATCGGCGCCGACACCTCCAACTCGGGATCCAATGCCGTGCTCGCCCTTACGTATTTCACCTACGACCACGGCTGCGCAACCTGCACCTTGACGATCGGCTTCGTGAAATCGACGAGCGCGGGAAAGCGGTGGAGCCGTCCGCGGACTTTGTCTGCGGCGATGCCGTTCGCGTGGTTTCCCGACACAGCAATCGGACGCATGGTAGGCGATTACATCAGCACGGTGATCGCATCGGGTAAGGCCGTCACCGTCGTGCCGATAGCCGGGCCCCCCGCAGGTCCTCTGTTCGACCAGGCAATGAACGCGGCGCGAATCGCGGTTTAGGCTTCGGCGGAACAGGGGAGACGGCTACCTTGTCTCCCCTTTTCGACCCGCGCCTACCCCTTCGACAAGATGTTCTGGTAAACCATCCTTCATGCTTGCCCTTGCGACGACAGGACGCACACTCGCCACGGTGCTCTTCACCGACATCGTCGGCTCGACGCGACTCGCGGCCGAGATGGGCGACCGACGCTGGGGGGAGCTGCTCGACGCCCACCACGCCGCGGTCCGCCGGCGGATCGAACAATCCGGCGGTACCGTGGTCTCGACCGCCGGCGATGGGTTCTTCGCGCTGTTCGACTCGCCGGCCGCGGCGGTGGAGTGCAGCCGGGCAGTCCGTGACACCGTGCGCGAGCTAGGGCTCGAGATTCGCGCGGGTCTTCACACCGGCGAATGCGAACTCATGGGCGACAACGTCGGTGGCCTCGCCGTGCACATCGGCGCTCGCGTGTCGGCGAAGGCCGGGGCAGGTCAGATCCTCGTATCGAGCACGGTCAAGGATCTGGTGGCCGGATCGGCAATCCTGTTCAAGGACCGAGGTTCCCACGCGCTGAAAGGCATCCCCGGACGCTGGCACCTGTACGCGGTCGCCGACGAAGCACCGTCCTCGTCCGCTACCGGAACGCCGAGGACCGACGCTGCCGGCACCAAGCAGTCACAGCCGCGACCGGCCGCCGATCGTCCACCGCTCCCGGGACGCACCACCGAACTTGCCACCATCGAGCAAGAACTCGACACGGTCGCGGCCGGCACCCTGCGCGTCGTTTCGGTGGAGGGCGAGATCGGGATCGGCAAGTCGCGCCTGCTCGAAGAGATTGCCGTCGCCGCAAAAGAGAAGGGCTTTGCCGTCGCCACCGCCGTCGGCGACGAGGAGATCCATGGGCCCTTTCTCTTCACGCGCCTCTTGCTCACCGGTCTCGGACCCCTTGCGACGGACGCGGCAACGCGACGCGCACTGAAACGCGCGAGCGACGCCATCTCCGGCGGCCCGCCGCCCGAGCCATCCGCCCCCGGGCTTCCCGCCGAGGAACGCCTCATACCTGTGCTCGACACGATCTCTCTCGCAATCAGCACGATCGCACAGCGTCGGCCGCTCGCCCTTCTCGTCGACGATCTGCACTGGGCCGACGACGAGACGATGCGAGTGCTCCGCTTCGTCACGCGGTTCGCGGCGACGAGCCCAATCGCGGTCGTGCTCGCCTTCGAGCCCGGAGGTGGAACGGCCGCCGCGTCCTTTGCTTCAAACGTGGAGCGGCTGCGTGCGGGTCAACGCTTCCCCCTCTCGAGACTCACGTCGGACGAAACCCAGGAGATGATGGAGGCCATCCTCGGAGAGCCGGTGGGCACGTCGCTCGCTCGGGCGATCCATCAGCAAAGCGAAGGAGTGCCGTTCAACGTTCAAGAGCTGTTGCGCTCCTTGCGCGACTCAGGCGGAATCCATGTCATCGACGGCACTTGGACGCTGATACCCGGAGGCGAGACGAAGGTGCCGCCCTCGGTACGTTCGCTCGTCGAGCGGCGTGCGGCGAGGCTGCCCGAGGCCACGCGCGACGCCCTTGCGGTCGCCGGCGTGCTCGGCAGGCAATTCGAGCTGAAGAGCCTGGCCACGCTTCTCGTCCGGCTTGCTCCGGATCGGCAGCCCATCTCGACCGCACACGTCGCGTCCTTGCTCGCACCGGCCGTAGACGACGGAATCATTCTCGAGCTCCCCGCTTCTGCGACCCACGACTATCGCTTCACCCACAACCAGCTTCGCGCCGTCCTCGCGGACGCGCTTCCGCGAACGCATAGGCCGGAGGTGCACGCCGCAATCGTCGAGATGCTGTCGGGTGACGGCGCGGATCCACCGGCAGACAAGCTGGCGGAGATCGCCCACCATGCCCGGCTCGCCGGCGAGATGGCAACGGCCGGACGCTGCGGGCTGGCGGCGGCCAAACTCGCGCTCGACGCGCAGGCGCCGGAGGAAACTCTGCGTCTCCTCGCCGGCCTACCGGAAGCCGCCCTCGACGACGAGCAGCGCACGAGACATCTCCGCCTGCGCGACGATGCCCTGGCGGCGCTGGGGCGCGGCACAGAGAGGCTTCCCGTCCTCGACGAGCTCGAGGTGGGTGCTCGGGCGTCGGGAGACGAATCGCTCGCGATCGAAATCGACCTGAGGCGCGCGTCCGCCGCACGCATGGCCGGAAACGACGATCGCGCGGCAAAGATTGCCCGCACCGCACGAGAGGCTGCGGCCTCTCGCGGCGACCTGAAAACCGAATACGCGGCATGCCTTGAACTCGGGCAAGCGCTGACCCACAACCCGATCGGCGAAGCCTTTACGCTGCCGCCGACGGAGGTCGATCTCGACGCCGCCTTGGAGACCTTCTCACGCGCCGCGGAGGTGGCCGCTCAGGCGGGTGATGATCGCGGCGTCGCCATCGCAAAGCGAGAACTCGGCGCCGTGTGCAACGGCCGCACCAAGGCGGCGTTTCTATCGTGGGCCTTCACCAAGACGGTGTTCTCGATGCCCAAAGAGGAGGAGTGGCAGCCGATCGACGCCATTCTCGAACAAGGTCGCACCGTGCTTTCCGAGGCGCTGGAGATTTTTGAGCGTCTCGACGACCGGCGGGGCGTCATGTCCACGATCATCGCCATGTCGTACACGAACTGGCACACCGGGATCAGGCACGGCGTCGCGGGGATCATGGAGCAGATCCGCCGCCTGCACCTGCGGGGTCCGAATGCCACGAAGAGCGAGCATCTCGAGAACGAGCTTTACGGGCTGTTCGGCATCCACTATTTCGCGCGGTACAACTACTACCCCGACCTTGCGCTCGACCGCGGACACGAAGCCTATCGGGCGGCGCGGGCGCTCGAGAACCGCTGGATAGAGTTCCTAGTCGCCGGCGGCGTGGCACTAACCCACGCACTACTTTCCGAACCCGAGGAAGCCGATCGATGGCTCGACCTCGCTCGCAGCGCCGCGATGGCAGATCCCACGTCCATCCGCGCGCGCCGGCTGGAGCTGTGGCGCGGGATCGCTCGCGCCCGCTCGTGCGACGTCGGGGGCGCCATCGAACGTTTCGATCGCGCCGTCGCGGCGGCGACGGAGCAGGGACGCGCGGCGGAAGCCTGTGAGGCGGCGGCAACGGCCGCGCTCGAGCTGGCGCTGGCGTCCCTTCATCCGGAAGCCGGCGTTACCGGGTCGCAAGCACTGATGCGCGCAGAGGCATTCGCCGACGACGCGCTGCGCCTCGCGGCCACGCTCCCCGGGCTTCACCCTTGGACGGCGCAATCACAGGCCGTGCGCGCGCTGGCACTCCTGGAGCGCGGAGAGCCCGAGCTGGCCGCGACCACGGCCGAAGCGGCCTTCTGGAACCTCGAGGGCCGGGTGAGCCTTTCCCCCCACCTCGACACGCGACTGCTGATTCTGCGGGTGAAGGAAAGGACCGGCGAACCGGACCTGGAAACGTACAAGAGCCAGGTCCGGGACCTGTTACAGGAAGTGGTACTGAACATCCTCGACGAGGGCGTCAAGCGCCGCTGGCTCGCGTCACCGTTGCATCGCTTGCTCGAGGAGATCGTCGGTCCGGTCCCACTGCCTGCTCAGCCGAGCGGCGAAGGTCGGGAGCGACTCGCACGGCTATCCCCGCGCGAATCCCACGTCCTCCGCCTCCTTGCTACCGGTATGACCAACCGCGAGATCGCCGCCGAGCTAACGGTGCCCAAGGCAATCGTCGACCAGGATGTCGAGTCGATGTTTGCCAAGCTCGATACGCCAAGTCGCGCGTCTGCGACGCGCTTCGCACTTGTGGAAGGAGCGGTCTAGATGGCCGACCCCCAGTTTCGCGTCGCGGTCGACAAGCATCGGTGCATCGGCGCCGGAAACTGCATCGCGGTCGCACCGACGGCATTTACGTGGAAGGACGACGAGCCCGTGAAGGCCGTCACACTCGACATCGACAGCGTCGAGGAAGAGGTTCTGCGCGAAGCGGCCCTGTCGTGTCCGACGGGCGCAATCTCGGTCGAAATGCAGGGAGCAGACTAACTCACCGGCCGGCCGCCTCCCGGCCGGTAGCATCAAGCCGTGATTCAGATCTCAGGCTTGCGAAAGGCCTTCGGCGCGCGCGATCTGTTCCGCGACGCGTCCCTCCGTCTGGGGGCGCGCGATCGTCTGGCACTCGTCGGCCCAAACGGCTCCGGAAAGACGACTCTGCTGGAGATGATCGTCGGTATCCAGGAACCCGACGGGGGAAGGATCGACGTCGCGCGCGGGATCACGATGGGAACACTCGCTCAGCATACCGAGGCGCTCCGCGGGCACTCTGCCATCGAGGAAGTGCTGAGTGCCGGGAGTCCGGTCGCCGACGCCCGCCACAGGCTCGGGGTACTGACGCATGAGCTGGAGGACGCAGACCCGGGCGAGCGCGACGCGCTGCTCGCGGAGTTCGCCCGATTGCAGGACAGGTTCGCCACGCTGGGCGGGTACTCGCTGGAAGCGCAAGCACGCCGTATCTGCGCCGGGCTCGGCTTCCGCGACGAAGACCTCGATCGCCGAACCGAAGAGCTGTCCGGTGGATGGCTGATGCGAATCGCGCTGGCGAAGCTGCTTCTCGCAGCTCCGGATCTTCTGCTGCTCGACGAGCCGACAAACCACCTCGATCTCGAATCGGTTCGCTGGCTGGAATCGTTTCTCTCGACATTCGACGGCGCCGTGCTGCTGGTGTCGCACGACCGCGACTTCATGAACGGTTTCGCAACACGGGTGGTCGAGATCGATCGGGCTCAGCTCGTGGCCTACAGCGGCAACTACGCAGCGTTCGTCGATCAGCGCGAGATGCGCATCCGGCAAGCAGAGGCTGCGGCCGCCCAACAGCAACGCCGGGTCGCGCAGCTCGAGAAGTTCATCAACCGCTTCCGCTACAAGGAATCTAAAGCGCGGCAAGTCCAGAGCAAGATCAAGTACCTCGAACGCATTGACCGCGTCGACGTTGGGCGCGAGAAGCGGCGCGCAATGAACACCACCTTGCCCTCTGCCCCACGGGCCGCGCGCGTCGCTTTGGAGCTCGATCGAGTCGAGTTCGCATACGGCGGTCGCCCCGTGTATCGCGGACTCGATCTCGTCGTCGAGCGCGGCCAGAAGATCGCGCTGGTGGGACCGAACGGTGCAGGGAAGTCCACGCTGCTGAAACTGCTTGCCGGGGTCCTCGAGCCGCAAGCCGGGGAGCGACGAGTCGGTGAAAGGGTGGAGCTCGGCTACTTCGCGCAACATGCGATCGACGCTCTGGACATGAACGTGCGAGTGATCGAGGAAGTCGAGCGCGTGCTCCCGCCCGGTGGCCCAATCCGGCCCCGCGCCTTGCTGGGACGCTTCCTTTTCTCGGGAGAGGACGTCGACAAGCCCGTGCGGGTGCTCTCGGGAGGCGAGCGTACGCGGCTCGCGATGGCGAAGCTGCTCGCGTCGACGCGGAACGTGCTGTGCCTCGACGAGCCGACCAATCACCTGGACATCTGGAGCCGCGACGCGCTCGAAGACGCCCTGGAGGAGTTCGACGGCGCGATCGTCCTCATCACCCACGACCGCCACCTCATCCGGTCGATCGCAAGCACCATCGTCGAGGTGATCGGCGGCCGGGTGCGCATCTTTCACGAGGATTACGAGACCTACCTCGAACGCATTGAGTCGGAAGCCGGCGCCGCTGAGATCCCGGCGCATTCGGGCGCCCACGGCTCCGCCCCGGCCGCTGGGGCAAGTATTCCGGCCAGGGAGCGACGCCGAGCCGCCGCCGCCGAGCGCGCACGGACGAACGTTCGGAGGAACTCCATCCGGGCCATCGAACGGGAGCTCGACGCGATCCACGCGGAGCTGGCCGGCATGAACACCCGGATGGCGGCTGCGGACTTCTACACGACCGAGCCCGACCCTCCTGCCTTCATGCGCCGCTACGAGGAGCGCCGGGCCCGGGTCGCCGAACTGGAGCAAGCGTGGGACGGCCTCACCGAGACCGACTCCTCCGCCGGCGGCCCGCACGATTAGGCCTCGGAACACGCCGGCTTAATCGGCTTAATCGGCCGCGAGGCAAAGACCCAGGCAGTGGTATATGCAGGATCTTCCGGTTTTCATAGCCAAACTGGGTACCAGTGACGCATTTCACATTGACCATCCACCAGAATAGTGCGACTATTCGCCCCAACGCGGCGGGCCGCACAGGGGGTCGCCCTTACGAACGTCAGGGGCTGGGGTACTATGCGTTGGAAAATACTGCTTACGGCGATGGTCGCCGTCTCACTCGGTGGGTTTGCTCCGGCCGAGGCGGCCTGCGCGATTGTGCCGATTCTGCGCGAATCGAACGTAAACCAGGGCCTTCCTCACGGCGCTCCCGGCGACCCACTGGTGAAGGGCAAGCAAACGGTCGTCCGGCTCCACCTGAGCCTGCCGCCGGTCATGCCCACCTGCGCCACCTCGACCGCATCGGTGACGCTGACCTCAGCGCAACTGACCATGTCGGTCGGTTCCGCGGTCAAGTCCTACATCCCGACCTCCTCGCTGACACCGTCGCCGACGATCAAACCGTTCTCGGCGGCACCCAGCGCCGACTGGCCGGGCGACCCGAAGTTCGTCGTCCCCGGCACCGATCTCCAGCCGGCGGCGCTCACGTCGTTCGCGGCAACGTTCACCGCGACGATCTCCTACCAGTCGAAGGCATCGGCAACCGCATCGCCCGAGCCGGGGGCAACGAGCTTCGGGGCGACTCCACCGCTGATATCCGGACAGTTCCAGGCCGGAAACCCGCTGCGATTGCTCATGTACCCGATGGGCGATGTCGCCAAGACGACCTTCGCCACCTGGTCAACCGCCACCTCGGGCAAAGTCCTGAGCGGACTTCAGGCGCTGTCGCGGATCGCTCCGGTCGCCGACGGCGTCGGTCCCCTCGGTGCGGGGTCTGCCGGATTGAAATATCAGATCAACCAGAGTCTGCTCGACCTCGGTAACGGCCCAAACGGCCTGCGCCTGCTCAATGCCCAAGGGCAGTTCTGCGGCAACGAAGCTGCGTTCGATGCCATCAAGCCGCGGCTCCTAAGCGCTTTGCAGGCCTGGAACAACGCCAACCCTTCGCTCAGCGCCGACCGCATCATCGGCGTGGTCGATGAATCGATCAGCCCGCTGACGTGCTACCAGGGCTACGCCGGCATTCTCCAACCGATCGCATGGGCCCGCGCGACGTCCGACAAGACCGGCGCGCCGTCCAACACCGGCGCGCTTTTCGCCATGGAGCTGGCACACACCTTCGGCCTCCAGCCCCCCGGGCGATCGAACCCGATCGACCTCTACCACTCACAATTCACACAGGCGGACGGTGGGACCGAGCGCGCGTACAACATCTTTACGTACGCCTACGCGAGCGACGACCGGACCGCGCTACGGATCTTCAGCCCGTGGCACAACAACAACGTGCTGTACGAGCAGGCCGACTGGGCGAGCATTTTCTGCAGCCTGGGCGGGCCGGCCAGCGGCGGTTGCGCGCCTAATTCCGTGGTGGGCGTGGCCCAAGGAGCCGGCGCCGGCTCGATTTTCCTCGCCACCGGCAAGACCCGGCTGACGTCGCCGTACACGACGACCGTCGACCGGGCATACACCGACAACGACGTGGCGCGGACGCTGGAAGATCCCACCAGCCTGTACCGCTACGTGGAACGCAACACCGCGACGAACGCCGTCGTGGGACCGAAGTCAGGCCGCGGATACACCCTCGGCCCGGACACCTCGGGACATGCCTCGGCCGAGGACGGTTCCCACAGTTCGACCCACCCCAGCGGCTCGTTCTCCTTCGTCTTCCCGCACGCCGGAGGTAACCGCTGGGAGCTCTGGCGGTTTACCACTCCGACGCAGAAGCCGGGAGAAACCGGCACAGCGCTGCTCGCCGCCGGCACGGAAAACGCCCCACCGCAGATCCGCAGCGTCGAGGTGTCGCCGGTGCAGCAGTCGCTCGCGAACCTCAGCAACGATGCCGGCGCCGATGATGTGGCTCCTGCCGTCTCTCCCGAGACGGGCAAGTTCGTCGCCTACGCCGTGGCAAGGACGTGCGCGGACGGCCGCGCCGGCGGAACGATCTTGGTGCGTCGCGCCGACGGGACCGGGGGATCGGCGACGCTGCCGAGCGACACGGCCGGGCAGCCGGCCTCGTGCCAGGTCCCGGCCCCGAGATTCCCCGCCTTTCGCCCCGACGACGGCGCCCTTTCGTTCGCACGCGCGGGCGACCTCTGGACGATCAAGTTCGACCCCGAGACGATGACGTTCACCGACCCGCGCCGCTTCTACTCATGCTTCCGCCAGGCCGGGGCGTGCATAACGACGCCGACCGATACGCCGCTGACCGGCGCTGCATCGCGTACGAGCTGGTCGCGCGCTCCGGTTGTCACCGAGACGGAGCACCGGCTCGCCTTCGAGGTCGACGGCGGCGACATCTTCGAGGTGCGCCCGTTCGGGCCGGACGTCGCTATCGCCGGCGTCAATGTCTTCAACGCGAAGGAGATCGCGACCGATCCGGTCGTGTTCGAAGGGGAACCCACATACTCTCCCGGCACGGGTTACCCGGCCGGGACGGGAGAGCTGATCGCATTTCGAAAGGGAGCGGCCGACATCTACTCGGCGAATCCCCTCGCCGCCGACGCGAACATCACGCACCTGAGGCTCTTCACCGGCGGCAGGACGCCGTCCTGGGGCATCCGGCACATCGCGACTGAAAAGAATGGTGCGGTCTTCACGACCGACCTCGCCGACCCGCTGCCGACACCGAAGCAGATGACGAGCGGAGGCCTCGACCTGCAGCCGGCTCTGTTCGGATCGTTCGGAGGTTTCATGGCGCTTTCCCGTACCTTCGGCGCCGGCACGCCGAGCGAGCAGGACGAGGTCGTAATCACCCGCTACAGCCCGGGACGCCGCGCCATGACGGTGCGCGGCTTCGATCCCGACGACCTCGATGCCACTCAGGCCGACATGTACGCCGGGTGCGCGACCGGAAACTACGTAGTCGCTGCCGGCGTACTTCCGGTGATCGAGGACGGCGTAGCCACATACACGACCGAGTTCGACACGGATCTGACGTGCGGTGAGGCCGTGGCATTCGCCTCGATCTTTGACCGTTTCAGTCGCACGAAGCTCTTTCAGGGAGGTTCGCTGGAGTCCGAAAAGAAGGGGCCGGTCGTGAAGATCCACACGCCGCTCCGCTTCGCCCGCCTGCCGGTCGGAGAGGTGCTGCCGGTCGTGGTCTCCGGGAACGACGCGGAAGACGGCGAGCTTACCGGCGCATCGCTGTCGGTCTCGGTTGACGGAAAACCGGCCGGTACGGGCAACCACGTGGAGCTTCCGGCGACGCTCGGTCCCGGAGCACACACGATCACCGCCACTGCAATCGACTCCGACGGCAACTACGACACGGCCGGCGTAGTAGTGACGCTGATCACCATCGGCACCGCACGCTTCGATCCGAAGACACTCTACGTACCGTCCTCGGGGAATCCAGTGAACATTTACGCCGAGTTCGCTAACGTGAACACCGTCGCGCCCGGCTCCGTGCGCGTCATGAGCATCGGCGGTCACGACGTCTCGACAAACGATGACTTCAAGTGCGTCTGGAAACTCCAGAGCGGGGGCACGGTCGGCCTGGCGCAGTGCAACCGGCTCAACGTCACGTCGTTCCTCGCCAACAAGGGCCTGGTCAACCAGAAAGTTCTGATCGTGATCGGTGGCACCTACGTCGGTGGTTCGTGGGCGGCCGGCGACTCAGACGGGCCGTTGGTCAAACCCGCAAACTAGAGGGAGGTAATGTCATGAAAAAGAAGCTCCTGCTAACGCTGGCGGCGCTGGCTCTTGCCACCGTTGTGGCGCCGGCCGGCGCCAAGGGCAAGTCGGGCACCGCCGGCGCGAAGTTCGACGTCAAGCCGAAGTCGCTGGCCGGCACCTGCGTCGACATCACGGACGGCGCTGCTCGCTACATCGCAGAGGCACATCTGCTGGTCTTCGAGGAGTACACGGCGCAGCCGTCGTGCGCGGAGGTTACGTACACGCTATCCGTGTACGACACGACCGGAAGCGACCTGATCGGCTACGCGTCGCAAGCCGGAACCGGGGAGGAGCACCGAACGCTCGAAGGTCCGACGGGCAAGGGCGTGCTGCGCTTCGTCGTCCTCCTGGACACGGCGTACAGCGGTGCCTCCGTGTGCCTTTCCGGAACAAGCGCCTCGGGCCGCAGGGTCTTCGACCGCGCACCCGATACCAGCTGCAACGTGATCGATTCCGATCCTCTCGGCGCGCCCGGCAGCTCCCCCTGGAGCTAGTCAGACGCAGCCGCAAGGGAGCGGGAGCGAGCCAGCATCTCCTCGGCACGCTCCCGCTCTCCGTTTTTCTCGAGAGCTTCGATCCCGATAGCCAGCGCCTGGGCGGCGCGCGGTGACGCACCCATCTCCTCGAAACGCTGCGCCGCACGCTCAGCGCACGTCACCGCCTCGCCGAGCTTCCCCTGACGGAGCCTGATCGACGCAAGGGTCTGCGTGGCGTCGGCCACCACCCACCGCAGTCCGATCCGCTTCGCGAACTCGAGTCCCTTCTCGCAATACCGCAACGCCTCCGCCAGGTCGCCGTGCAGCATGAGCTTCTCCGCAAGATTGGCGTAACCGACGGCCCGCCCCGAAGCCGCGCCGATTCGCTCCGACACCTCGATGGCCCGCTGGTCGCAGGCGATCGCCTCTTCGAGGTGTCCGCGTTCCATCTGCACCATGCCTAGGGTGAGCAGACACGCGCCGATCTCCTCGGCCTTCCCAGTCCGCCCCGCCAGCTCCAGCGCACGCTCGAGCGCCGGGACCGCCTCGTCGAGCCGCCCGGTGAACCGCAAAAGATCCCCGGTGAGCCGCAGCGCCTTCGTGAGCCCGATGTGGTCCTCCAGCGTTTCGAGAATCTCGCGCGCGTGCCCGACATGGGTCATCGCGTCGTCGTAGCGGTGGACCAGGGTCAGCAAACGTGTCAGCTCCAGGAGCAGTTGCCCGGCGACGGCGTCGCTTCGATCCCCCGCCGCCGCGAGTCCGGCCTCGAGCGCCTGGATCGCATCGGTGAGCCTTCCGGCCAAGCCGAGGCTCCACGATCGCTCGAGCCACAGCGGCGCCTTGTCGCCACCGCTCCTATCCGCCGCCTCGAACGCTTCGTCGATGACGGCCGCCGCCTCTGCGTACTCTCCGCGATGACGATACGTCGAAGCGAGTCCTCGCCATGCCCGTAGGTCCCCGCTTGCGACGCGCATCTCCGCATAGATCTTGAGCGCCTCTTCGTAGCGCCCAAGCTGCTCGTTGAGGTCGCCGAGATCGAAGAGGACGTCGGGCAGCAACCCGGTGCCGTCTGTGCGCGCAACCTCCGCAGCGCGGGAGAATTGCAGGACGGCCTCCTCGCTCGCAAACAGCCGGCGCGCGCGGTCGCCTGCGCGAACGAGATAGTCGACCGCCTTCGCGCCGGCCTCGGCCAGATAGTAGTGGCGGGCGAGGAAGTCGATGAGGTCGTCCCCGGCACCGTAGATCCGCTCGCCCACCTCGGCGACTCGGCGGTGCAATTCCTTTCTATGACGGCGCATCAACCGCGAATACGCAACGTCGAGAATGAGCGCATGATGGAAGACCAGCGCCTCCTCCTCCGCCGAGTCGCTCCGGTCGAGGAAGGTTCCTTCGACCAAGCGATCGAGCAGCACGGGAAGGTCCTCCACGTCCTCACACAAGGCGCGCAGCAGCGGCATACGCACGACGCGTCCGATCACCGCGGCCGTCTGGAGGAGACCGGCGGCGGGTTTGGACAGGCGGTCGATACGGGCGGAGAGAACGCCCTCGACGGTGGGCGGCACCGCCTCCACGTCCCATTCCTCGGCGATCTGCCATGTGCCGCCTTCGCGGAAGAGCGTTCCGTCTTCCAGGAGCGCGTGCAGCATCTCCTGGGCGAAGAAGGGGTTTCCCGCCGAGCGCTCGGCGACGATGTCGACGAACCCGGCCGGGGTCGGCCCGGCGAGCGTACCCTCGACGAGCCTGCGCACACCGTCGTCGTCGAGCGGGCCGAGCACAACGGCGCGATGCTGGCAGTTCTCCGCCTCACACGAGACTTCATCGACAAGACGTGCGGCATCCGGGCGGGCGGTGAGGTACACGAGCATCCGGGTACGCGGACACAACCGGACCAGGTGTTTCGAAAGAGCGATCGTCGACGCATCGGCCCAGTGGATATCCTCGATGACGAGGACGACCGGCGCCTCGCGCGCCATCGCTTCGAACCAGGAGACGAGTGCCTCGTGAAGTCCGCGGCGGAACGCTTCGGGCTCGAGATCGGCGACGGCTGCGTCCTCCGGATCATTCCCTGTCGTCAAGCCGATGAGACGGCGGAAGAAGGGCAGAGACGGCCTCAGGCCGAGGCGTTCGAGGGACGCTGCCATCGCGTCCTCATCCTCCGACCCACCGCTCGCATACCGACGCACCAAGTCCGCGTACGGCCAGTACGGAAGAGTCGAGCCGTACGAGACACAGCGCGCCTGCAGCCACTGAGCGCGCCGTGCATCCGGCAGTCCCTTGATCTCCTCCAGCAGCGCCGACTTCCCGACGCCGGGATCCCCTACAACGGTAAGCACGCCGCCGCGTCCTTCGCGAACGAGCGTCGTGACAACCTTCGAGATGTCGGCCACCTCGGTCTCGCGCCCCACGAGCGCCCCGCCGGCAACGCGCTCCGGCGACCACCCGGCCGCCGTCTTCTCGCCGATGAGCCGCCAGGCCGGTAGCGGCTTGTCCTTACCTTTGAGTTTCAGGCCGCCGAGCGATTCGAATTCGAACCGTCCCCGCGTCAGATCGACCACGGTCTCGCCTGCGTAAGTCTCTCCCGGCGGCGCCACCGACTCCAGACGCTGCGCCATGTTCACGGCGTCGCCGAGGATCGAGTAGTCGGCGTCGATCTCGCCTCCGAACATACCGGCGATCACGTGGCCGGAGTTCACTCCGATGTGAAGCTGAAGCCCGGCGGCCTCCAGCGGCAGACCGAGAACGGCCTTCACGATCTCGCGATGCATCTCCATCGCCACGAGCAGCGCCCGGACTGCGTGGTCTTCGTAGGCCACGGGAGCGCCGAAGAAGACGAGCAGCGCGTCGCCGGCGTACTTAGCGATGGTTCCCTCGTACCGCTCGGCTACGCCTGCAAGGCGCGAGATGAGCGGCGAGACGATCTCGTGCAGCTCGTCTGGGTCGAGCTTGTCGGCGAGCGTGGTGAATCCGGAGATGTCGGCAAACAGGGCCGTGACGAGCCTGCGCTCGTCGGCCGGACGGGAGTCGTCGGCGGCCGTCCCCTTCCGGGAGGCCGCCCCGGCTGCGGGCGGGGCGACCGGCTCGCGCGCGGCAGCCTCCCCGGGGGCGTTCGAGGCTGCAGGCGTTCCGCAGTGCCCACAGAACCGGGTGCCGGCGGGGTTTCCTCCGTCGCAAGCATCACATCGCCACGGCATCCCGGCACGAGTGTACGTGACCGGACAAACCGCCGTCGCCGGCAACCGGGCAGTTTTTTCGGGAGTTCCGGAGCCTCTGGCGGCTCGACGACCTTGATGCAGGTCCCCGGGCCCCCCGGTAACCTTGACCAATGAGCGATCTCACGCTGATGGCAGTACACGCCCATCCCGACGACGAGGCGATCGGGACGGGCGGGATTCTGGCGAGATACGCGGATGAGGGAATCCGCACGGTGCTGGTCACGTGCACCAACGGCGAACTCGGCGACGGCGTGGGCGGAGCGAAGCCGGGTGAGGACGGCCACGCCGAGGAGTGGGTAGTCCAGAAGCGCACGATCGAGCTCGAGAAGGCCTGCGAGGCGCTTGGCGTATCCCATCTCGAGCGCCTCGGGTACCGCGACTCCGGGATGGCAGGCTGGCCGCAGAACGAACACCCCGCTGCCTTCGCGAAGATCCCGGTGGAGGAGGGTGCGGCGCGCATCGCCGAGCTAATCGAACGGTACCGTCCCCAGGTCGTCGTCACCTACGACGACAACGGCTTCTACGGTCACCCCGATCACATCCAGGCACACCACGTGACGATGGCGGCGGCGCGGTCGACCGGCATCCCCCGTAAGGTTTACGAGACGGCGATCGGCCGCCGGGCGGCCGCCCGGATGTTCGAGGCCGCGAAAGCCTCCGGCTATGAATTCGGCGACGGCGAGGGAGGCGTCCCCGAGATCGGCATCGACGACGAGTTGATCACAACGAAGATCGACGTGCGTGGGTTCGTGGACGTCAAGCGCACCGCGATCGCCCTCCACGAAAGCCAGTTGGAGACCATGTTCTTTTTGAAGATGCCCGAAGAGATGTTCCGCGTGGCCTTCGGTATGGAGGTTTTCGTCAGGCGAATCGATACGACCGGCGCGCCTGTGCCGGAGACCGATCTGTTCGCAGGCCTGCGCTGAGCCATGGATGTCATCACACCGGACGATCTGCGACTCGCCGCCGCAGCCGTGCGCGCGTCTTTCGATCCGCACGCCCAGGCGGACTGGACGGTGCAGGCCGGCGACCTGGAGTGGTCCTGCCTCGAGACGCTGACCCACACGGCGAGCGCCCTCGTCTATTACGCGGTCAATCTCGCGATGCGCACCTCAGGAGAACCCATTTCCGGCGGCCGCGCCGATCCCACGATAGAGCCGGAGTTCCTCCTCCAGGCGCTCGAAGGACGAGCCGTCGTCGTCGCGTCGCTCGCGAGCGCAGCCTCACCAGAGGTCCGCGCGGCGCATCCGAACGGCATGGCCGACGCAAGCGGCTTCGTCGCCATGGGATGCGACGAGATCCTCGTGCACGCCGGCGACATAGCACGGGGACTCCACATCGCCTTCGACCCGCCGGGCGATCTGTGCGCCCGCGTGCTGGCCAGGCTCTTCCCATGGGCCCCGATCGGCAGCGATGCCTGGGCGACGCTGCGATGGGCGAACGGCCGCGCGCCGCTCGGCGAGCGGCCGCGACTCGGTCCGGACTGGACCTGGCACTGCGCCCCCCTGGAGGAGTGGGACGGCACCGACCCGACGGCGACGGCCTGATCAGCCGAAGCGCGACACAAGCAACTCGCCGGCGCGGCGCACCGTGTCGGCGTCGCTCAGCGGCATGCTGAAGATGAAGTACTCCACTCCGACGTCAACCCGAAATGCATGGCTACCTACAGCGTCTTCTGGGCGTACAGCCCGATCCGGTTGCCTTCGGGATCGGCGAACTGTGCCACGACCACCGTTCCGACGTCGGCCGGCTCCATGAGCTGCTTCGCTCCGAGGTCGCTCACGCGATCCAGTACTTCGAACACGTCGGGAACCTCGACGTAGAAGGTTGCATACGAATCCTCGCCGGCCGTGACGCCGCCGGAGATTCCTTCCTCCGCCTGCACTTCCGCATACTCAAACTCCTCGTCGATCCTGTACGTCCAGCCGAAGAGCCCTTCGTAGAAGTCGCGCAAGGCTTTCCCGTCGGTTCCGGCGATCTCGAACCACGTCACGGGACTACCTTGACCGGGACTCGGGCCCTGCGGCACGTCCGGGCCGGGTGGCGTGTCGTTGACGATTCCCACGATGTTGCCGGCCGGGTCGGAGAACGCCGCCAGGCGCACCCCCTCCATCACATCCATCGGCCCAAGAACGGTCTTTCCCCCGAGCTCCTCGGCGCGGCGCAACGTGGCTTCGTGATCGGAGACGGCCACATAGACCGTGACCAGCGGAGGTCCGTCCTCCCCGCCGGTGGCCCCGATCCCGCCGTTGATCCCGCGGCCGCCCTGAGTATCGACGAGCCCATAGGCGACCGGGTTGTTCGTGTCGATCTTCCAGCCGAATGACTTCGCATAGAACTCCTGCAGTTCGGCCGGTTTCCTGCTCTGGATCTCGAAATGGACCACCGGCTTGCCCATGCTCCCTCCCGGATTTGTGATGGACCTGGAGCCTACGCCCGGTTCCCCGCCCGAGCACACCCGGGCCAAGCGCCCCGGGTGTGCTCGCCCGCCCGCACCCCGGGGCCGCCGGTGGCGATCCGGGCAACCTTCGTGTAGCGTTCCCGACCGGGTTCGAGGTTTCATCCAGGGAGTGAGGCCGCGGCGAGCCGCGGCCTTTCGCTTTCCGGGCTCGGACCCTCCGAGCCGCAACGATGCGGCGCAGGAGCAAACGCCGCAGTGCGGCAGGAGAAGGGAGGGAAACAGATTGGATCGCGGAACCGTCAAGTGGTTCAGCGACGAGAAGGGCTTCGGCTTCATCACCCGTGAGGGTGGCGAGGACGTGTTCGTGCATCACACGGCCATCCAGACCGAAGGCTTCCGCACGCTGGCAGAAGGTCAGAACGTCGAGTTCGAGGTCACGCAGGGCCCAAAGGGCCTGCAGGCTGCGAACGTCCGCCCCGTCTGATCTTCAGTCGGATCGGTAGATCGAGGGGTCTCCACGGAGGCCCCTCGATCTTTTGGGGGCTCCGCACCGGGGCAGGGAATCCCCCCACCGGTGTCGAAGTCCTCTCTTGTGCAGCGGGAAGGCTGCAGGGGGGATCGGGGGAATGCGGATCGAGGACTTTGCAGAACGCCCGCAGGCCGGCAGCGGACGAATTCAATCCCGTTACCGCGGGGTGATGCTCGGTCTCGCTTCCGGAAACGCCCTCGGGCTTGAGGTTGAAGGCTGGACGCAGGGCGCGATCACCGCGCGCTACCCCATGGGTCTGCACGACATCGACACGGCAGAGCGGCGGCGGCCGTGGGATGACGACCTCGCCCAGGCCGCCATCCTTGGCGACCTCCTGCTCCTAGACGACGTGCTCGATCCGGAGGCGTTCGCCGGTCGCCTTATTCGCTGGATGCAAGAGAACGGGCGGGGCGTTGGAACCCTCACGCACCAGGTCATCGTGGAGCTGGCGTCCGGCGTTTCGCCGGCCAGGGCCGCCGAACAGGTTTGGGAACGCAGCGGGCGCACCGTCGCCGGAAACGGCGCCGTAATGCGATGCGCTCCAATCGCCCTTCGCTGGCGCTCCTCCGGAACCCACCTCGTGGCTGCCGCGCGCACGAGCGCGCTCGTCACCCACCACGACCCGCGCTGCGTATGGTCCACGATCGCCGTCGTCGTGGCATTGTCGTTCATGCTCTCCGGCGAGGACCTGGATATCAACGAGCTCGCCGCAGTGCTGGAGGCGTCGGGCGCCGATCGCGAATGCGTCGAGGCAGTCAGGGAGACACCCGGCAGAAAGCTCGACGAGTTCCGGCTAGACGACGATGCGGGGGGGTACACACTCCGGGCCATGCAGGTTGCGCTCTGGTGCACCGAGCAAGCCGAAGACTTCGAGTCGGTCCTCACCGCCGTCGTGAATGCGGGAGGCGACACCGACACCAACGGCGCAGTCGCCGGGGCGATCATGGGCGCCCGCTGTGGAGTGGAAGACATACCGCGCCGCTGGCTGGCGAGCATCTCGGGGGCCGGCCGCCTGATCGGGATGGCCGACCGCCTCATGGCGGCCTCGATCAGCCGCCGCGCATTGTTCGTCTGATCCATCGCGCCGTTCGCCCTGTCCCACTTACGGGTTAGCATCCGTTGGACGTGACCGACGGCCCAACCCAAACCAGGCGGCTCGTGCTCGGAGGCCCGGGCACGGGCAAAACGACGGAGCTCAGGGATCGCTTTTGCGGCCTCGTTACCGAGGGGGCCGACCCCGAGCGCATCGGCTTCATCACCCTGACGCGGCGGGCGGCGCGGGCGACCAGGCGGGATCTGGTCGCGCGGCTCCGTCGCTCGCTCCCCGACCTCCCCGTCTTCACCGTGCACGGTTTCGCATACGAGGTGCTCGGCCGGCGCTTCGCCGATCTCGACCCAGCGGAGCCCCCCATCGTTCTCTCGGCAGGTGAGCAGGTGGCCGTCGTACGTGAGCTTCTTTCCGGAGAGCAGGCCCGGGACTGGCCCCGGCTCGGCCATCTGCTGGAAAACCTCGCGCTTGCGCGCGACCTCGCGGCGTTCATCCTGCGCGCTCAAGAGCGCATGCTCGACCCCGAAACACTCGAAGGTCACGCGGAACGGGCGGGTCTCGGGGAAGTGGCCCGGTTCTACCGTCGCTACCTGGACACCATGGCGCTGGAGGGCCGGGCCGATCTCGCCGGCCTGGTGGCCCGGACGGCCGGGCTCATCGGAGACGGCGAGGCGATGAGCTTCGACCATCTGCTCGTCGACGATTACCAGGACACAACCTACGCCGGCGAGGCGATCATCGCCGCTCTTGGGCGGCGCGCCGTGACGGTCACCGTCGCGGCCGACCCCGGAGGTAGCGTTTTCGGCTCCCGCGGAGCAAGCGGGGTACCTCTGGCGCGCATCGACGAGATCCTGGGACCGTGCGATCGCGTCGCGCTCGGGGAGAACCACCGGCTGGGCGACGCCGCAGCGGCAGTGGCGGCGCTCGGCGGCGGGGATGCGGCCACCCCCACGCAGCGCATCGTGGCGCGTTCCGTCGCCCATCCCGGAGAGGAGGCCGAGGCCATCGCGCACACGCTTCTCGAGGCGCGCGTGCACGACGACCTTGGCTGGAGCGAGATGGCCGTCGTGCTGAGGCGGTACGGGCCGTTCGTCTCGACGCTGCGGCACGCGCTGGACCGTCACAGCATTCCGCATGTCGTCGTCGGCGAGGCCGCAGAGCTACCGTCGGAGCCGGCCCTCCGGCCGCTGCTCGACCTCTTGCGCTACGCGTTGCGCCCCGATCGGAGGGACGATTTGCTCGAGCCGCTGCTTTCCTCGGCGATCGGCGGGCTCGACGCCCACGCCCTGCGACGCCTGCGGCGCGCGGCGCGGCTCGCGGGCCGCTCCGTCGCCGCGCTCGTAGCAGATCCTCCCGCCGGCATGGCGCCGGATCTCCGCAGCGCGGCCGTCCGCCTGACCAACTTGGCCGGCGAGCTTCCACAACTCGCCGCCGAGCGAACTGCGGACGAGATCTTGTGGGAGCTCTGGGGCCGGCTCCCCCATCATGCCGACCTCGTCGCACGTGAGGATTCACGCGCTCTCGATGCGCTGTGGGCCTTATCGGACACCCTCGCTCGCTTCTCCGAGCGGCGGAAAGGCGCGACGATCCTCGACTACCTCGAAGCACTCGACAATGCCGACTTCGCCGCCGATCCGCGGCTCCTCCCCGAGGAGCGTCATCCCGGCGCAGTGCGCATCATGACGGCCCATCACGCGCACGGGGTCGAGCTCGGCCTCGCCGTGGTGGCCGGATGCGTCGAGGGTGAATTCCCGAGGTTGCGCAGAGCGGAGCCGATCGTGGATTTGGACCGGCTGCTCGCGCCGGCCCCGTCGCCGCGCGACCGGCTCGCCGCACGCCTTGCCGAGGAGCGCCGGCTGTTCCGGCTGGCGATCAGCCGCTCTCGCGGCCGGACGGTGCTGTTCGCCGCCCGCGGCGCGACCTCCCGGGAACCGCGCACGCCCACGCGGTTTGCAGACCGCCTGGGCTTGGTTTGGGAACCGGACGGCGCCGTAGTGAGGGAAACGGCGGCGCGGACCTTGGAAGCTTCGTTTCGCCGAATCATCTCCGATTCGGCCGCAGAGCCCGGCCGGCGCCTCGCCGCCCTGGCGTCGTTGCAGCGGGTGGCCGCCGACCCGCGCTCGTGGTGGGGGCGCCGGGGTTGGACCGACCCGGGTGTGCCGATGTACGGCGACGACCTCCGGACGAGCTACTCGCGCCTCGACCCCCTCGACAACTGCCCGCTGCAATATCTCTACCGGGTGGAGATGGGGCTCGATCCGGAACGCACGCATCAGATGTGGCTCGGCTCGCTCGTTCACGAGATCATCGACGAGACGCAGCGCGGAGAGATCGAGCGCAGCGTCGAGGAGCTGCACCGGGTGCTCGCGGAGCGATGGCAGTCCGGCATGTTTCCGAACCGCGCCATCGAGCACCGCAAGCTGCTCGACGCCCGCATGATGCTTTATCGCTGGGTTCACGGGGAGAAGGCTGAAGTCAGGCACAGCGAGGTGTCGTTCACCTTCCCCCTCGACGGGGCAACGATTCGGGGAAAGATCGACGCCGTGTTCGACATGGACAACGGGAACGCGCGCGTGGTCGATTACAAGACCGGACGGATGGCACCGTCGAAGGACGAGGTCAAGGAGAATCTCCAGCTCGCCGCGTATTTCCTCGCACTGCGCCGTGCCGACGAGCTCCGGGGCATCGGCAAGCCCGGCTACCTGGAGCTCGCCTTCCTCGCGAAACGTCAGGGGGACGACGGGTACATGAAGCGCGGCTTTTCTCCGGGCGCGCGGGACGGGTACGAGGAGTGGGCGGAGTCGACCATTCGCACCTTGCTGAGGACGATTCGCGCAGAGTCGTTCGGTCCGGCTCCGGACGCGAATTGCTACTGGTGTGACTTCAAAACGATCTGCCCCCTCTGGTCCGAGGGAAGGGACCCAACGTGACCATTCCGAAAGAGGTCGTCGACGCGATGGGCGGCCGGAGCCCGACGGCGCAGCAGTGGCAGGCGATCTCCCACCCGCTCGGCCCGCGGGCGGTCATTGCCGGGGCCGGCTCGGGAAAGACGGCGGTGGTTGCCGCGCGTGTCGTGTGGCTGGTCATGGAACGACTCGCCGGACGTGACGGTGCCATGCCGTCGGAGATCCTCTGCCTGACCTTCACGAACAAGGCGGCGGAGGAGCTCGGGCGGCGCGTGCGGAAGGCGACGGCCGCTCTCGGCTTGCAAGAGGCGGAAGATGCCACCGTCCTGACCTATCACGCATTCGGCCAGAGTCTCATCCAGGAATTCGGCGCCCGTCTCGGGCTGGAGCCGGGCGGCATGCTGCTCTCTCAGGCTCACCGGTGGCAGATCGCCGCAACGCTGCTTGCCGACCGCGAGTTCGAGCACTACGAGGTCCGCACCCTCGGCACGATAATCAATCATTGCCTAACCCTGAACGACCAGTGCGCCGATCACGGCGTGACCCCCGATGAGGTCGTTGCGGCATCCCGCAAGCAGATCGCCGAGGCGACGGGGGTCCGTGGCCTGACCGAGGTCGTAGATGCCGCCCACAAGCGCTGCGAACTGGCGGAGCTCGTCGGCGATTACCAAGCCCGCAAGCGAGCGATCGGCGCGCTCGACTTCGGTGACCTCATCGCTGTGGCCAACGACCTCGTGCGGACGCACCCAGACGTGGTCGACGAGTTCCGCGGCCGGTACCGCGCGGTCTTGCTGGACGAATACCAAGATACGAACATCGCGCAAGCCCGGTTGCTGGAGGCGCTCTGCGGACGTGACGCCTCGGTTTTTGCCGTCGGCGATCCCGATCAGAACATCTACGCCTGGCGCGGCGCGAGCCTGCGCAACCTGTTGCGCTTCTCCGGCGACTTCGGCAGCGGCGAGGACTCCCTTCCGTTGTATGTGAACTTCCGCTCCGGCGAACGGATCCTGGCCGTCGCCGACCGGGTGATCGCCGACGTACCGGAGGAGCGGCGGGCCGCCGGCAAACACTTGGAGCCCGACCCCGAGCGCGGGACGGGCCGGGTCCTCGCCTTCGTCGAGAGCGACGAGCGCGCCGAGGCCGCGCGCATCGCCTCGATCATCCGCGAGATGCTGCCCCGGCACCAGGACGAAGACGGCGATCCGCGCTGGACGGATTTCGCAATCCTGTGCCGGAAGAAACGGCTCTTTCCTCCGATCGCGGATGTCCTGCGGGAGTCCGGTATTCCGGTGGAGGTCGTAGACCTCGGCGGCCTGCTCCGCATGCCGGAGGTCGTCGACGTCGTGGCGTGGCTCCGCCTCCTGGAGGATCCGTCTCGCAACATCGCGCTGGCGCGCGTCCTGCAGGGTCCCGCCTGGCGCATCGGGTATCGCGATCTCGTCGCGCTCGCCCGGTGGTCGGCGCGGCACAACCGTCGCCTGACCGAGGCGCTTCCCGATACCGACGAAGTCCCGGAGGACGTTTCCTTCGCTCTGCTGGAGGCGCTCGACCACCTCGACGACGAGGACATGATCAATCTTTCGCGGGAGG
>JBKKBZ010000005.1:0-6695 GCA_046713235.1 Actinomycetota bacterium
ATCGGCACGATCCTCGGCCGCGCCGGGGTCAACATCGGGGACATGCGCGTCGGCCGTCAGACCCGCGGGGGAGAGGCGCTGATGGCGCTGACGACGGACCAGCCGGTCACGCCGAAGCTGCTCGACGAGCTTGCCGCAGGCTCCGGTGCCAAGGAAGCCACCTTCCTGGACCTCGGCTAAGAGCCGTCGGCGCGGCTGGGGATCGGGAGAAGAATTCCCTATCCGGGAACTTTTCGACATGATGGTGCGGTTCGTACCGGGAAAGCGTGCAGGACGAAGGGGGGCGTCGTGTCGAACCAGGGAGCAATGAAACGGATGGGCTCGGTTGTTCTAGCTGTGTTCGCGATCGCTACGTTTCCTCTAGGAACGGCGAGCAGCTCCGTCGAAATGCCTGGGCTGGTCCCGGCATGGGCCACCACGTCGGCCTTTGCCGGGGTCGTGGGGCCGACGGAGGTCGTGGAGGCTCAACTGCTGCTGCCGTGGCGGGACCGGAGCGGTGTGGCCGACTTCGTCAGGCGGGTATCGGATCCCGCCTCGCCCGACTACGGGCATTACCTGACGCCCGATCAGTTCCGCGCGCGCTTCGCGCCCACAAAGGAGACTGTTGACGCTGCTCGCGCCTGGGCGCGGCGCCAGGGCCTCGACATCGGGAGCATCCCGCTCAATCGCATCGTCGTTCCGGTTCGGGGAACGGCGCTGGCGATGGGGAAAGCTTTCGAGACCACGTTTGCACGCTATCGGGTTCAGGGTCTTGCGCTGCGCGCGCCGATGCGCCCGCCGTCCCTGCCGTCCTCGCTCCGCGTGCGCGGCATCACGGTGCAGGGCCTCGACCAGGGTCGGGCGCTGATCCGCGTCGGCGGCGAGCTGGCTGCGGAACCCGCGCCGAGCATGGGGACGGCCGAAGCGGCGCCGGCGGAACAGGATCCGCCGCCGGAGTTGATTCAGGAGCCGGCCACTCCGGCGGACTCGACCCCGCCGAACGCGGTCGTTTACGCCCCACCGTGCTCGAAGCATCACGAGGAGAAGCTCGCACTGGGCGTGCCGCCCGTGTTCGGCAAGCCGGTTCCGGCGGTGACGTGCGAGACGACGCCGGCCGCGCTGCGGGATGCCTACGGCGTCTCGTCGCTGCTCGCGAAGGGAATCGACGGCAGCGGTCAGACGATCGCCATGATCGGCTCGCATGCGATCAGGCCGCTGGTCGGCGATGTGAATACCTGGTCGGGCCGCCACGGAGTGGCGCCACTGACCGACGGTCAGCTTCGGCAGATCTCCTACCCGGGGGCCTATCAGACGCCGACCGATCCAACCGTCATTGTGTTCCGGCACATCGTCTGGGCGGTGCAGTCGGCCATGATCATGGAAACAATGCACACGATCGCTCCCGGCGCGGACTTGCTTTACGTGGGGTCGACGTCGTCGCTCGACTTGCCAAACGCAACCATGATCACCGTGGACTTAGGCTGGGCCGACGTCGTCATGAACGGCTGGTATTCCGCATCAGAAGCCGACGGCTCGGTCGCGGACGATCAGCAGATCACGATGATCGGCGAACAGGCGGCAATGACGGGGATCAGTCTTATCTTCGCTTCCGGTGACATCGGCGACGGCACGAAGTTCGGCGCCACTTCTCCGGGACCGGCATGGCCGGCCAGCAATCCCCACCTCATCACGGTCGGCGCGACCAGCTTGATCCTCGGCCCAAGCGGACGGTATCTGCGTGAGATGGGTTGGGCCAAGACCACGCGCAGGCTCGAGAACGGGGCATGGACGGACGCGGACGACGCCTTCTACCGTGCGAGCGGGGGAGGCGTCAGCGCGAAGTTTGACGTCCCGGTGTGGCAGGAAGGCGTCGTGCCGGCAGGAACGACGGGACGAGCCGTCCCGGACATCGCGGTAACCGGTGACGCGGAAACCGGCATGAACATTGGTTACACACAGCGCTTCTCGGATGGTTCGGATAAGTACAGCGAGCGCCGCGTGGCGGCCGACACCGTCGCTACGGGGTTGTTCGCCGCGGTGGTTGCCCTCGCGAACGACAAGAAGGGCGCAAATCACGGATTCATCAATCCGGCTTTGTATTCCCTGGCAAAGGCGTCGCCGCAGGCGTACCGGGATATCGTCCCGTCCGGAATCGAAGCGGCGGGTGCGCGCTTCGACTACGTTGATCCTTTGGACCACTCCAAGGGTACGAACGCTCTCCTGAAAACTTTCGAGCAGTTCGATGCGAACAAGACTCGGGCGGGCTACGACACCTCGACCGGGATCGGCTCACCGAGCACGGCGTTCTTCGATCTGCTCGTTCCGACTGCGAACCCTCCGAAGCAGAAGCCCAAGGTCAGGGCCGAGAAGCGGCGGTTGCCCGACACCGGCCTCGACTCGCCGGCGGTTCTCGGACTCCTTCTTTTGATCTGCGCGGTAGCTCTTCGCCGCCGTGCTGCGCGCATCGGGCCGCGCTGATAAATCCGGACTCGTTGCCGGCTGGTCCGGGCGGCACTATGGGCCTGACGGCGTGGGCGTTGGCACGGAATCAGTTGCGACCCCGGGGCGACGAAGCCGTATCAGCGTGATCGCCGTGGCGAGCACGACTGCTGGAAAGAGCACGTTGAAAAGCGACGGCACTACCAGCGAAAGCAGGATCCCGGCACCGGCCGGCCCGGGGTGGCGTCTCCAAGCCCAAAGGCAAGTCCAAGCCACCGCTGTGACGAGAGCTTCGGCCGCAAACCACACCGGCGCTCGCCGCAGGTCGCCGGCCATGAGGATGAGCATGACGGTGTCCCATGTCGCGATGCCAAGGAGCGGGTAGACGAGCCATCGAGGTTGTGACGACCGCCGATCCGCTTGCGGTTCCAAGATCATGGCAACCAGTATCCTACTTGTCGAAGCAGAAAGTAGGCGTTCGAAGCCGCCCGCTGGATCGGGTATCCTCGGCCGAACGGGAGGCCGGAGCCCCATGGACCGAGTCCGCATCTTCGACACCACGCTGCGCGACGGGGAGCAGTCGCCGGGCATCAACCTGAACGTCAAGGAAAAGCTCGAGATCGCCGAGCAGCTCGCGCGGCTCGGCGTAGACATCATCGAGGCCGGCTTTCCGCAGACGTCGATCGGGGATTTCGAGGCCGTGCGCGCCATCGCCGGGCAGGTGAAGGCTCCGACGATCGCGGCCCTCGCCCGCGCGGCCGCCGGCGACATCGACCGTGCGTGGGAGGCGATCTCCGTCGCGGCGCACCCGCGAATCCACGTGTTCCTCTCGACCTCGGACATCCACCGCAAGTACATGCTCAACGCGACCGAGGAGGAGATCGTCGATCAAGCCGTCGCCGGCGTCCGCCGCGCCAAGGGCTACTGCGACGACGTCGAGTTCTCTCCGCAAGACGCAACGCGCACCGAGCCCGAGTTCCTGTTCCGCATCTGCGACGCTACGATCGCGGCCGGCGCGACCACGATCAACATCCCGGACACCGTCGGGTACGCGATCCCATTCGACTTCGGCGACCTCATTCGGGAGTGCTTCGCGCAGGTGCCGCGCCTGGCGGACGTCGTCGTCAGCGTGCACTGCCACAACGACCTCGGGTTGGCGGTCGCGAACTCGCTCGAGGCCGTGCGCGCCGGCGCGCGCCAGGTGGAGGTGGCCGTCAACGGCATCGGCGAGCGCGCCGGAAACTGCTCCCTCGAAGAGGTCGTCATGGCGATCGGGACGCGGCGCGACCTGCTCGGAGCCGAGACGGGAATCGTCACGCGCGAGCTGGCACGGACCTCGCGGCTCGTCTCCTTGCTCACCGGATACCAGGTGCAGCGCAACAAGGCCATCGTCGGGGAGAACGCCTTCGCTCACGAGTCGGGCATCCACCAGCACGGCGTGATCCAAGACCGGCTGACCTACGAGATCATGAGCGCCGAAGACATCGGCGTCGAGGGCGGCAGGATCGTGCTCGGCAAGCACTCCGGCCGGCACGCGTTCTCCAAGACGCTGGAAGAGATGGGATTCTCGCTCGGCAAGGAGGAGCTGAACCGCGCATTCACGCGCTTCAAGGAGCTGGTCGACCGCAAGATCCAGATCAGCGACAAGGACCTGGAGGCCATCGTCGCCGACGAGATCCAGGCCGTCGAGGAGATCTACACGCTCGAGTCGCTCCAGGTGGCGGGTGGGACGCACCTGTCGCCGACGGCCACGGTTCGCGTGCTGGTCGAAGGGCGCTCGGTGCAGGAGTCGGCGCTCGGCGACGGAATGGTGGATGCCGTCTACGGTGCGATCATGCGAGCGACCGGCATCGACGCGACGCTCGCGGCCTTCAACGTCGCAGCCGTGACGTCCGGGGCGGAGGCGCTCGGCGACGTGAGCGTGCAGCTCGAGATCGGCGGCGAACGCTACACCGGCCGCGGACTGGCCACAGACATCGTGGAGGCAAGCGCTCGCGCGATCCTCAACGCCCTGAACCGCGCCGCCCGCCGCGGTCGCCCGCCAGCCCGCCCGCAGGAACCGACGCCGTAAGGCAAGTTGGCACAATGGCCGCCAAGGCAGGGACCCATACCGGACCGCCCGATGTCATGCGAGGGGTCGCCGGCGCCGTGCTGCTCGGCGTACCGCTGCTCTACACCCAAGAGGTGTGGAGTCACGGCCGGACGCTCAGCCCTTTCGTGATCCTCGGCATGCTGGCCGCTTCGTTCGGGATCGAGGTCGCGCTCTCCTATCACGTGGGGTTCCGGCAGGGACGCATCACAAGGCCGGTCGAAGACGCCGTCGTGGGCTTCGGATTGTCCGTGGTGCTGGCGGCGGCCTTCCTGCTTCTCCTCGACCGGATCACCTTCGCCGCGCCGCCGGAGAACACGCTGGGCTCGATCGGCCTTCTCGCGATACCTTTCGGGCTCGGGTTCGCGGTCGGGAGTGCACTGGCGCCGCGGGAGGGCGCCGAAGGAGCCAAGTCGATGACCGGCCCAAGCGGAGATTTTCTCGCCGCGGCCGGAGGGGCCATCGTGCTTGCCCTAAACATTGCTCCAACCGAAGAGCCGGTTCGCTTGTCGCAGGAGCTGGACTGGTTTCGCCTGACGCTTCTCGTCGGCGTTTCATTGATCCTGCCGTACCTGATCGTCTTCGAGGCCGAGTTCGGCGGGAAAGACACGCGCCGGGCGGCCGACGGCGCAAGCCAGCGCCCCTCGACGGAGACCCTGCTCGCCTACGCGATCGCGTTGGTGCTCTCGGCGGTCCTGCTGATCCTGTTCCAACGGATCGACGGCCTCGACGGAGCCGCGCTCGCAGCCGCCGTCACGCTGGCGTTGCCGGCGTCACTCGGCGCCGCGCTCGGACGGATGCTCGTATGACCCGAGCCGCGCGGTCGAAGCTCCGGCGCGAACGCACCCCGTTCGAGATCGCCGTGCTTGTCGTCGCGCTGACCGCCACCGCAGCAATCGTCGCCGGCTTGGTCGTCGCGGGGCTTTCGGGAGGGAAGGGCGGGCCGAATCTCGTCGTCTCGGTGGGGCCGGCAGCCGAACACCGCAGCGGCGGCATCGTCTTCGAGATCGTCGTGCGCAACGAAGGGGGAGCGACCGCCGACAACGTCACCTTGGAGGCCACCCTCGGGGAAGAGACGCGGGAGATCACGATCGTGTCGGTCGCCAAGGGCGACGAGGAGCGGGCCGGTGTTGTCTTTCCGCCGGATGCCACCGGCACGCCGACGGTGCGTGTGCTGTCCTACAACAGCTCTACGCGTGGCTAGCCTGCCGCCCGGCAGCCCATGACCTTGTGCATCGCCGTGCAGAGTTCGTTCCAGCGAGCGGGCGTTACCGAGCCGGCGAGTGCGATCAATCGAGTGACCGGTACCAGATGGGCGTTGTCGAGGCTCGCGACCGAACCCGTCTTCACGCCCTCGGCCTTGCCCAGGGCCACCTCGGTTGCGATGCCTCGAGCTGTAGTGGTCACCGGCGCGACCAGGACCCTGGCCAGCCGCGATGCCACGCGCGAGCGAGTGAGCACGACGACGGGCCTGATCTTGTCGAGGTCGGCCCACCACACCTGCCCGTGGGCGAGGCCTCTCACCGGCCTCGACGGCGCGCGCGGGCGATGACCGCCTTCGGGATCTCACCGTCGTACGGCAGGACGGGTCCCTCCGAGACCCCCCAAGCAAGGTCCGGATCACTCTCGTAGGGGTGATCGCTCAGGGCTCGGATCTCGGCGGCTCCTTCGATTTCGTCGATCAGTGCTTGGAGCGCTCGATCGATCAACCGGCTGTCGGGCTCGCGGAGCAGCCGGCGACACGACGCCAGGCGGGCAGCGTCCACGGTCGTGGAGATCCGAACGCGAGTCATGCCATGAACTGTAGCATAACAAAGCGGGTAGATCAGCCTCCGACGAGCCCCCGGCGACGCCGGCGATGGTGCGGCCGCTTCCGCCGCCGAGGAGCGCGCCGCCGCGTTGGCCGTCGAGCTGCGGGCGCAGGCCCTGTACGCTACGGCCCCGTGAAGTCCGCGCCGAAGGTCGCCGTCGTCCCTTCGTTCCCCGATGTCGAGCAGGCGGTTGTCGCCGGCGGGGGTGTGGTGTCCTCGCCGGAGGACGCCGAGGCCCTCGTTTGGGTAGCGCCGCCGGACCCGGCTGCGTTCTCGGCGGCCATTGCGAACTCTCCTGCGCGGTGGGTTCAACTTCCGCTCGCCGGCATCGAGGCGCTCGTCGAGGCGGGAGTGATCGACGCGTCCCGCACCTGGAC
>JBKKBZ010000006.1:0-35175 GCA_046713235.1 Actinomycetota bacterium
GTGCGGCGTTTCAGGATCTCGGCCATCAGGCTCCGGTGGCGCGGATCGAGGTGCTGGACCACGAGCAGGCCGGCCGGGAACTCGGCGGGCAGGCCACCCAGGATTGTTGTTAGCGCCGTAAGGCCGCCGGCCGACGACCCGATGGCGACGATATCGAATTCCGATTCTGTGCCGGGGTCCTTGTCGTCGTTCATGGAGCCCTCCAAGCGTGACCTGCAAGCATATCCGGGCGACCGAAATTTAGGGCAGGTCTCCCCCGAGTTCTCCGGCGATCGGTCCGTGCCCGCGAGCGAACTCCTCGGCGCTCATGCGGCGTCCACCCTCGAGCTGAACCTGGCGCAGGCTGAGCAGACCACTGCCGGTACAGACATCAACGGTGCTCCCTGCAATGACGCGCCCCGGAGGATCGGCGCACGACTCGGACACGGGGGCCGAGCGCCAGATCTTGAGCCGTCTGCCCCGCCAGGTGGTCCACGCTCCCGGCGATGGGTTGAAGGCGCGAACCGCGGCCGCCAGGGCGGGGGCCGGCAGCAACCAATCCAGGCGGGCCTCCTCCGGACGAATCTTGGGTGCGGGGCTCGCCAGGCTGGCATCCTGCAGGGTCCCGGTGAGGCTGTGCTCCTCGATGCCGTCAAGGGAGCGAACCAACAGTTCCGCACCGATCGGAGCGAGCCGTTGGAGCAGCTCCCCCGCCGTCTCCTCCTCGCCGATCGTGATGCGCTCCACAAAAAGCACGGGGCCGGAATCCATGGTGGGCTCCAGCAGAAAGGTGGTGACGCCGGTTTCCCGCTCCTGATTCAGGATGGCTCTTTGAACGGGGGCGGCACCGCGATACTTCGGCAGCAAGGAGAAATGCGCGTTGACGGCAGGCGCAACCTCGAGGACGGCGAGCGGAAGGAGGTGCCCGTAGGCCACTACGGCAAGAGCGTCGGGCCGGAAACCGCGGAGCTCGCCGGCAAAGCCCTCCGCTTTCGGCGTTTCCGGCTGAAGGACCGGAAGGCCTTCGGCTGCGAGTTTCACCGGTGACGGCTGCGGGTTGCCCGATCGTCCGCGAGGTCGGTCGGGCTGCGTGACGACTGCTGCGACCTGATGACGCGAGCGCCGAAGAGCCTCGAGCGCAACGACCGCCGGCTCGGGCGTGCCGAAGAAGACCACGCGCATTACAGCGCGGTGGCCGGGCGGGCGCTTCCGGAGGGCTCGAGTCCTATCTGTTGTTCCCGGATGATTCGCATTGCTTCCTTGCGCAGCTCGGGCGTGAGCCGGTCGATGAAAAGGACGCCCTTGGTGTGGTCGATCTCATGCTGGAAGATGCGCGCCAGCAAGCCTTCGCCTTCCAGCTCGATGGGTTGTCCCGTCAGGTCCTTGGCCCGGACCTTCACGCGAAGCGCACGAACGACCGGCAGGAACAAGCCGGGTATGGAGAGACACCCCTCCTCGGCCTCCTGAGTCTCTTCGCTCTCCCACGCGATGTCGGCGTTGGCAATCGCACCCGAGTTCTCTTGACCATCGTCGTAGGTGATCAGCCGTTTGGACACGCCGACCTGCGGCGCGGCAAGGCCCACACCCGGCGCCGCGAGCATCGTCTCCGTCATGTTCTCGGCCAGCCGCGCCAGATCGGTATCGAACATCGTGACCTCCGTCGCGGCGGTGCGCAGAATCGGGTCGCCGAAAAGGCGCATCTCCAGGATCGTCACCCCAACACCTCCCGAGGGTCGACGTCGACGCGAATGTCCCCACCCTCCGCTCGCCACTTGGTCGTGATGGGACGGAGAGCACGGAGCAGCGCCGGCCCCTCCCGGCTTCTGACCACCAAGACGGCACTCCCCTCTCGATCGACCGGGCCGAGCAACTCGGCTTCCGGCGCCGCTCGCCGGACGTCTGAAGCAACCGAGGCGCCGCGCTCCGGTGGGGACATGATCCGCACCACCAGCGCGAACGGAGGATAGCCCAGTTCCGAACGTCGCGCGGCCTCTGCTCTCCACAGCACCGCCGGGTCCCACCGCGCGAGTGCGGCGATGGCCGGATGACGTGGCTGTGCTGTCTCAAGGGCAAGCGTTCCATCCGGGCGCAGCCACCGAGCCATGTGCCACCAGGTGGCAAACGCCTCCTCCGGGGCGCGGAATTCCGGGACGGCCAGCGCCGCGTCGGCCTCTACGACGGCCACACACGCCACGTCGGCAAGCTCGATGTCTTTTGCGATAACGGGGGTGGCGACGATCAGATCGGCTTCCCGGCAAGCCTCCTCGAATGCAGCCCGGTCGCTACGGAGCGCTCGCGCGTCGAGGCGAGCAGGCCTTCGCGGAGCGACGGCGCGAACGGTCCGGTCGAAAATTCGGCGCCCCGCGTCTCCGGACCGATGTGTCAGCAAGACGGCACGGTGTCCGTCGCTAAGCGCTCGCCGGATCATGGATAGCAGCCGGGGCGAGGGCACGTGACTCGCGCCGTCGCTCGTGCGCGCGACGACCACGACCGGAGGGCGTGAGCGCACTTCCTCCGCGCGCGAGGGCCGGACGGCCGCAAGGGCTCCACGATCGACGGCGGCACACGCCTCCATGGACGGCGGCGTTCCGACCGCGACGAAGACCGCGCCTTGCGCCCCGGCGCGCATCTTCGCGACCGCGCGGGCCTGGATGCGCGGGGTTCGGCGTTCTTTGTAGGAGACGTGCGCCTCGTCGTCTACCACCACGAGCCCGAGATTGCAGACGGGTGCGTATACGGCCGAGCGTCCTCCGACCGCAACAAGCTTCGCCTCGCTTCGCAGATCCAGCCAGTCGCGATAGCGCGCACGTGCGGAGCGGTCGCTACCGAGCCAGGCGACCGCGGACCCAAAGGCGTCCCCGAGTGCCGAAGCGACGCTCGACGCCGTTCGCACCTCCGGCAGCAGCACGAGCGCTCCCCGCCCTCGTTGGATGGTCTCGCCGACGAGAGAGGCGATCGCGCGTCCCCTCGCTTCGGCAGCGAGCGGCCGCCAGGAGAACGCGCCCGCATTTCCCGACCGAACGGCCTGGGCAAGCGCCTCACCGCCTTTGTAGGAACGGAGCCAGGAAAGATCGGGTGGTCGTCCCGGGGCCGCATGCCGGACCGGAACGTGATCCTCTTCCTCCGCCACGCGACGGGGAAGCGCGGCCGTGATCGCCTCGCCGAGGCTCGACAACCAGTGGGCCGAAATCTCTTCGCACATCCCAACGATCTCGGCAGGCAGACCTGGGCCGAGTGTGCGCTTGAGGGTTTGGGTGCGGGCAACGTCGGCTTCCCCGAGGAGCGCCGTCACGACTCCCGATCTCGGCCGCCCGCGCACCGGAACACGAACGACCGAGCCGATCGAAACGCTCAGCTCGTCGGGAACCCGGTATGTATAGGCCCGGTCGAGGTGTGCGACGCCGCTACCAAGGAGAACGACGTGGGCGAACCGTTCGGCCACCGGCCGCCCGGACTCAGATCGCGCTCTTCAGGTCGTCGGCACGGTCGGCGCGCTCCCAGGTGAAGTCCTTTTCTTCCCGCCCGAAGTGACCGTAGGCGGCCGTCGCTTGGTAAATGGGACGGCGGAGGTCCAAATCACGCAGGATCGCCGCAGGACGGAGGTCGAAAACCTCGCCGACCGCCTTCTCGATCTTCAGGACGTCCACGGTCTCCGTGCCGAACGTCTCAACGTCTATGGAGATCGGTCTCGCGACGCCGATCGCGTACGCGACTTGAATCTCACAGCGCTCGGCAAGACCGGCGGCAACGACGTTTTTCGCGACCCAGCGCGCAGCGTAGGCGGCCGACCGGTCCACCTTGGTGGGGTCCTTGCCGCTGAAGGCGCCGCCGCCGTGGCGCGCCATTCCGCCGTAGGTATCGACGATGATCTTGCGGCCGGTGAGGCCGGTGTCGGCCTTGGGGCCGCCGACCTCGAAGCGACCTGTGGGGTTCACCAGCAACTCGTATCCGGTGGACTCCAGCGCCAGCTCGTGCAAGATTGGGTCGACGACGTGCTCGCGGACGTCGGGCTCGAGCAGGGTGTCGATGTCGATCTCGGGCTGGTGCTGCGCGCTGACGACAACGGTGCGGACGCGAACCGGCTTGTTGTCCTCATACTCGATCGTCACCTGGGTCTTGCCGTCGGGACGGAGGTAGGGAACGATCCCCGCCTTGCGCACCTCGGCGAGCCGGTGCGCGAGCCGGTGCGCGAGGAAGATCGGCATCGGCATGAGGACCTTGGTCTCGTTGCAGGCGTAGCCGACCATCATTCCCTGATCGCCGGCGCCCTGTGCGGTCACGTCGCCGGTCTCCTTGCCGGTCCGCTCTTCCAGCGCGTGGTCTACTCCCTGCGCAATGTCCGGCGACTGCTCCTGGATCGCCACCAGCACGCCGCAGGTCTCGCCGTCGAAGCCGTACTTCGCGCGGGTGTAGCCGATGTCGGTGATGACCTTGCGCACGATCGTCGGCACGTCGATGTAGGTGCTCGTCGAGATCTCGCCGCCGACGATCGCGAGCCCGGTGGTCACGAAGGTCTCGCAGGCCACGCGGCCGAACGGGTCGTCGCGGAGGATGGCGTCGAGGATGGCGTCGGAGATCTGGTCGGCCATCTTGTCGGGGTGGCCTTCGGTCACCGACTCCGAGGTGTAGACCCAATTGCGCGGCATCGTGGCTCCTTCAGCGGTGAGATGGATGGGAGGCCAGAATTATAGGGGCGGGAAGGGCGTGGGGGCAGAATCGCAACCCGGGTCATCGATCCCTCTCAAGTCCCACATCGAGAAGGGGCATCAGTCGATCGTAGTAGTTGTTGGCGGCAAACCCGTCGCCGTCGCGCATGTCTTCCGCGGCCAAGCACAGGACTGCCAGCAGCGGGATGGTCGGTGGAGGCGTTACGCGATCTGACTTCTCCCAGTGGCGAAGCCGCAAGACGTGGGGTAGGAACATGTCCTTCGGCCGCGCCTTATGCAGCGTTCGACGCACTGCTTGAACGAGAGACCCCCGTGGGTCGGCGGCGGCGTTGGGATGAACCTTGAAAGCGATCTCTTTGAGGGTTTCGTCCTCAAGGTCTAAGTAGACCGGGACTGACCCCCATACCCCAGGAGGCGTACGCGCGAGTGGATCAGCCAGGACAGCCGCCCAAGACCTATCGTCTGGATCCGCAGAGCCCCACAACCGGTGGCGTCAGTGCAGCCCGCTACGGCTAACGGCGCCATCTACACCCAAGGTTTGACGTTTGACCACGAGGTCGGTCCTTGGGAGGGAGAAGAGCGGGGCAGATACCAATGGTGGACAATTACCAACGTCTGGCGGCCGATCAACGAGCAGAACTACGGGGATCGCAGCCGCTGGTATCGGGCATTACTGGCTGACTCTTGGGTCAAGGTCAGAGACGGCAGCACGGTGTATCACCTCTCTAATGTCTACCGCGCCAGCAACAGCATGTCGCTGCTTGGCTGGGGACCGAAAGGTGAGGTCGCCACTGCCTCAAGCTGTACGAGTTTCTCGATTCAGCTGGCTTCTCTGCAGGAGTGAGCGTCAGCTACCCGTTTAAGATTTGCCACGCCGACGCAACCTTCCGAGGAGATTACAGTTCCACCTACAAGAGGACCTACGGCCGGTTTGAGCGACGGTCGTGCTTGGCGAACCCGAACAAGGATGTAGAATCAGCGACATCCTCGTTGTGGTCGTGGTCCCGCAGCGACACTGAAACCGGCATCCGATGGACAGCGCATGGTTACTGGGGCACGAGCGAGGATTGCAAGAGGATTTAGAGAGTGCGCTTGCTGGCCGGGTTTCGGAAACAGAGCGGCCCATTTGTGGCCGCTCTGTTTCTGCTTCTGTTCGCGGCGTGCACCAACCCATCCCCGCCTAAGGCATCGCCATCGCCTTCACCGGTGCCAACAGCCGATCTGGCAGGCTCGATCATTTGGGTCTCCAGTCTCCAAGAAAAAGTGCTTCAGGCCTTTCACCCGGTGAAAGGACCCTTGCCGGTGCGGGTGCCGGTGGCCGGTGTACCGCGGGCGATGTTTTTGGATCCCAGCGGCCACCTTCGTATCTCGCTCGGTCAAGCCTGGCAGATTGCCGACCTAGATCCGAAGCAGGGCCGTATCGTCAACACGGTTGGGCTGCCCACGAAGGGCATTGACGCGGCGGTGACTAAAGACGCCGGGCGCAGCGTCAAGATTGTTTCGCGCGACGTCATGGGTGCCGCCTTGTTCCAAAACCGGTTGTTCGTAGCCGCGGTCGTGCAGACGGAGGTAGCGCCATATGCCTTCCTGCTGGATGTGGAAAGGGATGTCGCCTACAAACTGTCGGGAGACCCCGCTGCACCGGCTGTGGTGAACTCTCTACTACTCGTGCCCCTGGTGGGATCTGCCAACCTAGCCGTCTTTGACGGCCGCGCCTTTCGGGAACTGCGAATAGGCGGTGGGCCGCGGGCGGTGCTTGGCTACAAGGATCGCATCTTGGTCACGGCTATAGAGAGTGACGAGCTCGTCGTTGTGGATCGCGGTGCGGGCAGAGTGCTGGAACGCCATAAGCTGCCGTGGCGCCGGCCGGCTGCGCTGGCCCTTTGGAAAAATAGCATTTTGGTCACGGCTGAGGGAACGATGGAAGCACCGGCCGGTGCACTCATTACGATCGCCGCTCCAGCCGCAAAGCCGGCGGTTGTGAAACTGGATTTTGCCCACGCCGGAGAGGTCGTTGTGCTCGGCGATACAGCCTTCGTAACTTCAGTTGATCATCATCTCGTTGGCAGCGTTGACTTGGTGAAGAATCGCCAGACGGGGCGACATCCGACCGCCCGCTATCCAGGCGCGATGGCACTTGTGCCTTGACAGATAGGGATTCGCCCCGTGTCCGAGCCAGGCTGCTGCGGGAAGGTTCGACGACAATCCCTCTTTCTCCTCCTTGGTGGCCGGTTCATCAAATGCGGTACTCTTGAACAGGAATGAGATCGGCCTGCGGCGCCACTATCGCTGTGAGTCGAGGAGCGCGGCGACGCGGTCGAGGATGGCGCGGGACATCGCCGACTTCGTCTGCAGCGGCAGCACGCTCTCCCCTCCGTCGGCCCCGATGAGGACGGCCTCATTCGTGTCGGTCTCGAAACCGGCCGAGGCTCCGCCGACGACGTTTACGACGATCAGATCAAGGTTCTTGGCCGACAGCTTCTTGCGGCCGTAGGCAACGGCGTCCTCGGTCTCCGCGGAAAATCCGACGAGCACCTGCGTCGTCTTGAGGCGGCCCAGCTCGGCGAGAATATCCGCCGTCTTCTCCAGCACGATCTCCGGAGGAGCGGCGTTCTTCTTGATCTTGGACGTGGCAGGTTTCGCCGGCCGGAAGTCGGCCACCGCGGCCGCTTTCACCACCACGTCGGTATCACCGAACCGCGCAAGCACGGCATCCCGCATCTCCGCGGCGGTGCGCACGCGCACGACCTCGACGCGGTCGGGATCCTCCAGCCGGGTCGGGCCGGTCACGAGAGTGACGGCCGCTCCGCGGCGCGCCGCCTCGGTAGCGATAGCGAATCCCATCTTGCCGCTCGAGCGATTGCCGATGAACCGCACCGGGTCGATCGGTTCCTGCGTACCTCCGGCGGTGACGACAAAGCGTACACCGGCTAGATCGTGCCCTCGCGCGAGTGCAGCGGCGGCCGCTTCTAGGATCAAGTGAAGGGCGGCGAGGCGCCCCATGCCCTCGTCCCCCGCTGCAAGCTCACCCTCTTCCGGGTCCACGATCGCGACGCCGCGCCCGCGAAGGGTTTCGACGTTCGCGCGCGTGGCCTCGTGCTCCCACATCTCGGTGTGCATCGCCGGCGCGACGATCACCGGGCACGAGGCGTTCAGCAACACGCTGGTCACCAGATCGTCGGCGATTCCGTGCGCCGCTTTGGCCAGGACGTTGGCCGTTGCCGGCGCCACGATGATCAGGTCGGCCTCGCGAGACAGCCGGACGTGGACCACCGACTCCTCGTCTTCGAAGACGCTCGTGTAGACGGGGCGCCGCGTTAGGGCGGCGAAGCTGAGAGTCCCGACGAACCGGGTCGCGGCCTCGGTCATCACGACCTGGACGGTGGCGCCGGCTCTCTGGAGCAGCCTGGTCAACTCCACGGCCTTGTAGCACGCGATTCCCCCGGTGACCCCGAGAAGCACGCGGGCGCCCCGAAGGGCGCCCAGGGGCTCGCTCATTACTTGATCCCTTCGACCTGCCGCTCGTAGGCGACCTTGGCGGCGGCGATCTCTTGGAGCGCCGTGGTCAGCGGCTTGGCGCCGGGCGCCACCGGGACCAGCGGCGCGACGAAGTCGCCGATCCCCTCGCCGAGCTGGCTGTAATACGAGTTGATCTGACGGGCGCGCTTGGCGGCCATGATCACCAGGGTGTACTTCGAATCCACCTGCGTGAGCAGCTCGTCGATCTTGGGCTCGGTCATCATGGGGGGGTCTCGTCCTTTCGTGAACGGGCTTGGCCCATTATACGGAGCACATCGGCCGCGGCGACCCCGAGATCCTCGTTGACCACGCGGTAGTCGAACTCCGGAGCCGCTTCCATCTCCTCCCGGGCCCGGGCCAGGCGACGCCGGGCCACATCGGCCGGCTCGGTCCCCCTCCCCTTGAGGCGTTTCTCCAGCACGTCCCACGAGGGGGGCAGCACGAAGATCGTCACCGCCTCCGGTCTGGCCGCCTTAACCTGCCCGGCCCCAACCATCTCGATCTCAAGGACCACGTCCCGGCCCTCCGCCAGCCAGTTCTCTACCGGGCGGCGCGGAGTGCCGTACTGATGGCCGGCATAGGAGGCATGCTCGAGCAACTCGCCCTGCTCGACCATGTGTACAAACTGCTGAGGGGAGATGAAGAAGTAATCCCGTCCCTCGATCTCTCCTTCTCGTGGTCGCCTGGTGACCACGGAGACCGAAACCGCCAGATCAGCCCGGCGGCGCCGAAGCTCTTCGACGAGGACGGTCTTGCCGACCCCCGAGGGCCCGGAGATAACGAAAAGCGTGGCTACTCCGTGAACTCCCCGCGCAGAGCGACCCTTTGCTTCTGCCCCAGTCCGCGAATGCGGCGGGTGGAAGAAATGTCCAGCTTCTCCATGATCTTCTTCGCCCGGACCTTGCCGACGCCGGGAAGCGCCTCGAGGACCGCGGAGACCTTCATCTTGCCGATGGTGTCGCCGGTGTCGCCGTTGGTATCCCCGAGCACCTGCTCGATGGTGAGCTGGCCGGCTTTGAGCTGCTGCTTCAGCTCGGCTCGCTTACGCCGGGCCTCCGCGGCTTTCTCCAGAGCGTACTTGCGCTGCTCGTCGGTGAGCTGTGGGAGAGGCATGGCTGCGACCTCCTTGATGGCCGGGACCGGACGGCCAAATCGGGGCGAGCATATCACCGGGGTCGGACACCTCCAAACATTTCCGCAGGTCAGAGGGGGGATGCCCGATCAGGTCCTCAGGCGGCGGCTTCCTGGGGAATCCGTGGGGATCCCCCGAGCGCATGCCGGGCAGTCCGCGGGCTGGTAGCTCGTCGCGGCGACGCGCATCAGCGACTCCAGCCGGAAGGGCGGCGCAGCGTGTGTTCGATCGACGAGGCTGCCGACTCCGACGACCGTTGCGGCCGCCGCCCGCGCCAGCTCGACGCACTCGCGCGCGGATTCCCCGGTCGTGACGACGTCCTCGACGACCAGAACGCTTTCTCTCGCCTCGATGTGCTGACCACGTCGCAACGCCAGCGCACCCTCCGCACGCTCGGCGAAGACGAAGCGCGCGTTGATGGCCTCCGCAACGGCGGACCCGATGAGGATGGCGCCCACCGCCGGGGAGAGCACCACCGACGCTCCCTGCGGAAAGCGTGACGCCAGCGCCGATCCCAGGGAGCGTCCGACGCTGGGATGCTCCAGGACGCGAGCGCATTGAACGTAAACCTCGGAATGGCGGCCGCTGGACAAGACGAAGTGGCCCGAACGAACGGCATCGTAGCGTTCGAAAAGCGACCGGATCTCCGCGGGATTCATCCCTCGACCTTCACCTGCCCTCTCACCTGATCCAGCGACGCGATGCCCCGGAGGGCAAGTGCGTCTGCCAGCTCCTCCGCAATCCGTTCCGTCGCGCGGGGATCGAAGAAGTTCGCCGTTCCGACGGCGACGGCTGTGGCTCCCGCGAGCACCAGCTCCAGCGCGTCCTCTCCGCTTCGCACACCGCCCATGCCGATGAGCGGAAGGTGCGGGAGCGCGTGGTGAACCTGCCAGATACAGCGCACGGCGATCGGCCGGATGGCCGGCCCCGAAAGGCCGCCGGTTCCGGTGGACAGGCGCGGGCGGAAAGTGCGGGTGTCGATGGCCATCCCCAGTGTTGTGTTGATCAGCGAGAGCCCGTCGGCGCCGGCACCTGCGGCTGCCTCCGCGACGGAAACGATGTCGGTGACGTCGGGTGAGAGTTTCGGAAAGATCGGCACCTCGGAGACATTCCCGACCGCAGACGTGACCTCCGCCGTGCGCGCCGGATCGAGTGCGAACATGAAGCCGCGATCCTCCAGGTTCGGGCAGGAGAGGTTGAGCTCGAGAGCAACCAGCCCCGGCGCGCCGCGAAGCGCCTCCGCACACGCGACGTACTCTTCGACCGTGACTCCGCCGATGCTCGCGATGGCCGGAACCGAGCGTTCGGCAAGCCAGGCGAGATCGTGATCGCGGAATGCCCGGACTCCCGGGTTCTGCAAGCCGATGGCGTTGAGCATGCCGCTAGGCGTCTCGGCGCCTCGCGGCGGGTCGATGCCTCGCCGGGCTTCCAGGGTCACCGTCTTGCACACGACGGCGCCCAGGCGAGACAGGTCGACGAACGCGCTCATCTCTTTCCCGGAGCCGAAGCACCCCGACGCCGTGGTGACGGCGCTGTTCAAGCGGACGCCGGCGAGATCCACGGACAGATCCACCCCAGCCGTCACCATGCCACCGCCGCGCCGTCGAATACCGGGCCCTCGGTACAGCATCGCTGCAATGCGATCCCGCCGGCCGCTCGAACGGGAACCACGCACGTCCAGCACACGCCCACGCCGCAAGCCATGAATTCCTCGGCGGCAACCTGGCAAGAGACACCGGCGGTGGTGGCCCGCTCGGCGACGGCGGCGAGCATGCGCATCGGACCGCACGCGTAGATCACAACGGGAGGCCGGGCGGTCATCTCCTGCTCCATTGCATCGGTCACGAGTCCACGAATACCGGCGGAGCCGTCTTCGGTCGTCGTGACCACGCGATCGAACAGATGCGGATCCGGGGCGAATACCCGCGACGCGGTGGCGGCGCCGGCGATCAGGGTCGCGCGGGAACCGTCCTGCCGCAGCCCGGCGCCAAGTTGAGCCAGCGCAGCGCTTCCATACCCTCCACCGACGAGCAGCGCCTGCGAACCGGGCGACGGAAGGTCGAACGGCCGTCCGAGCGGGCCGAGGATCTCCACCTCGGTGCACGCCGGTCTCGCGGCGATCCAGCGCGTGCCCTCCCCGACGACATCGAAGGCGACCTCGAGGAGGCCTTCGGCAGGATGCGCCCGGTAGACCGAGAAAGGGCGGCGCAGCAAGTGCTCGCCGTCGGGATCGAGGCGGACCTCGATGAACTGGCCCGGTCGCGTCGCGCGGGCAACTTCGGGCGCCTGCAGCGCCAGCACGGTGTACGCGCCGGCCGGTCGCACGCCGGCGACCAGCGCCCGGGCGACCAGCGCCCTCATGCGTGGTACTCCTGCAGGCTGATGGGAACGATTTCGCGCCGCAGCAGATCTTCGATTCCTTGAACGGCAGCCTGGAGTCCGGCAAGAGTGGTGATCGAGGGCACGCCGTACTTCACCGCCGCGGTTCGGATGTAGTCGCCGTCTCGTCTGGGGCCGCTTCCCTCCGGGGTGTTGATCACGAGGGCGATGTCTCCCGCGGCGATGAGATCGCCGACGTGCCGGCCTCCCTCCCCAAGCTTGGGGACGGTCCGGCTTCCGATGCCGTTGCGCTCGAGCATTCCTGCCGTTCCCGCCGTGGCGATGAGATCGAACCCCAGATCCACCAGACGTTTGACCGGCATGACGATGGCGCGCTTGTCCCGATCTCTCACGCTGACGAACACGGTTCCCGATCTTGGGAGGCGCGCCTCGGCGGATTCCTCGGCCTTTGCGAAGGCCATCCCGAAGGATCGATCGATGCCCATGACCTCACCGGTGGATTTCATCTCCGGCCCGAGAATTGTATCTACGCCCGGAAACCGCCCGAACGGAAACACTGCCTCTTTGACGGCCACGTGGGCCGGGGACCGCTGCGTCGCGTCTTCCGGTGGAACCAGACCGCGGCGGCGCAACTCACGGAGCGAGATACCCACCATGACGAGCGCGGCGATTTTCGCGAGCGCAACCCCGGTTGCCTTGGACACGAAGGGCACCGTGCGCGACGCGCGCGGATTCGCCTCGAGAACGAACAACGCACCGTCCTTGACGGCGAACTGAATATTGATCAAGCCGCGCACACCAAGCTCGCGTGCGATTGCATCCGTGGCCTCGCGGATGCTCTGGACCTGACGGACCGACAATGTGTGCGGCGGCAGGACGCAGGCCGAGTCTCCGGAGTGAATCCCGGCTTCCTCGATGTGCTCGAGAACTCCCCCGACGAAGAGCTCCTCACCGTCGTAAATTGCATCGACGTCGACCTCGATGGCGTCTTCAAGGAAGCGGTCGATGAGTACCGGATGCTCGGGAGAGACGTCCACGGCGGAGGTGATGTACCGGTGAAGAGTATTTTCCTCGTACACGATTTCCATTGCGCGACCGCCGAGCACGTACGACGGCCGGACCAGGACCGGATATCCGATGCGTTCGGCGACCGACCGGGCCTGCTCGAACGAGGTCGCGATGCCCCACGGCGCGTGGGGTAGACCCAGCGCCGCGAGAAGTTCGCCGAAGCGTCCGCGGTCCTCCGCGCGGTCGATGGCATCGGGCGGTGTGCCCAGTATCCGAACGCCGGCACGCTCTAGGGGCAACGCCAGCTTCAGCGGTGTCTGGCCCCCTAGCTGCACGACTACGCCCTCGGGCTGCTCAACGGCGACGATCGCGAGTACGTCCTGAAAGGTGAGGGGTTCGAAATAGAGCCGATCCGAGGTGTCGTAGTCGGTCGAAACCGTCTCCGGATTCGAGTTGACCATGATGGTCTCATACCCGGCCTCGCGCAGCGCGAAGGATGCGTGAACACAGCAATAGTCGAACTCGATTCCCTGGCCGATCCGATTCGGTCCCGAGCCGAGAATCATGATCTTGGGCCGGGAACTCGGGCGCACTTCGGATTCTCGTCCCATCGTCGAGTAGTAATAGGGCGTCGCCGCGTCGAACTCCGCTGCGCACGTATCGACGGTCTTGAACACGGGAGCAACGCCAGCCGCGTCCCGCGCCCGGCGCACGTCGTCTTCCGTGCTCCCCGTCAGGTGGGCGATTTGCGGATCGGAGAAGCCGGCCGTCTTCGCCTCCCCCAGGAGCCCGGGGTCGCCGAGGGATGCCCCTTCGATCCTCCGGCGAACGACGCCGATCTGAGCAATCTGATCGAGGAACCACGGGTCGAGGCCGGTGATCTTGGCAACCTGACCGACCGTCATCCCGGCGCGCAGCGCCGCCTCGACCGCGAAAATGCGATCGGGATTGGGACGCTCCAGCAACGCGTCGATGCTGCCGGGGGCCGGATCGAGCCCGTCGCCGTTCAGGCCGGCGCGCCCGGTCTCGAGCGACCGGATCCCTTTCTGCAGGGCTTCTTTGAACGTGCGGCCGATGGCCATCGCTTCGCCGACGGATTTCATTGCCGTTCCGAGCACCGGCTCCGTTCCCGGGAACTTCTCGAACGCGAAGCGAGGCATCTTGACCACCACGTAGTCGATCGTGGGCTCGAACGACGCCAGGGTCTCCCTGGTGATGTCGTTCGGAATCTCGTCGAGCCGGTATCCGACGGCGAGCTTGGCCGCGATCTTGGCGATGGGAAACCCGGTCGCCTTCGATGCGAGCGCGCTCGACCGCGACACACGCGGGTTCATCTCGATGATGACGAGGCGTCCGTCTGCCGGATCGACGGCGAACTGGATGTTGGATCCGCCGGTGTCGACGCCGATCGCCCTGATGCACCGGATCGCCGCATTCCGCATCGACTGGTACTCGCGATCGGTGAGGGTCTGCGCGGGCGCGACGGTGATTGAGTCTCCCGTATGAACCCCCATCGGATCGACGTTTTCGATGGAGCAGACCACGACCACGTTGTCAGCCGTGTCGCGCATGAGCTCGAGCTCGTATTCCTTCCATCCGAGCACACTCTCCTCCACGAGCACCTCTCCGATCCGGGAGCGCGCAATGCCGTCGCCGGCGATGCGGGTCAGGTCGTCGGCGTTCCACGCGATTCCCGAACCAGATCCGCCGAGGAGGAACGACGGCCGGATGATTACCGGGTAACCCAAGCGCGCGGCGTGCTGCCGGGCATCCTGTACCGAGCGGGCGTAGCCACCCCGGGGAAGTGCGATCCCGGCTTCCTGCATCGTCTCGGCGAACAGGCGGCGGTCCTCGCCTCTGGCAATCGCGTCGAGCCGTGCGCCGATTAGCTCGACGCCGAAGCGTTCAAGGACGCCGGACTCGGCGAGCTCGACGGCGACGTTCAGCGCCGTCTGTCCCCCGAGCGTCGGCAGGAGAGCTTGCGGCCGCTCGCGCTCGATGACCTTGGCCACAATCTCGGCGGTGATCGGCTCGACATAGGTGCGATCGGCGAACTCGGGATCGGTCATGATCGTCGCGGGATTCGAGTTCACGAGGACGACACGGAAGCCGTCCTCCTTGAGCGCCCGGCAGGCCTGCGTTCCCGAGTAGTCGAACTCGCACGCCTGACCGATGACGATCGGGCCGGACCCGATGATGAGGATCGTCTCGAGGTCGTTTCGCCGCGGCATCAGTCGTTCACCGTCGGGAGGTCACCGCCACCCTTCGTAGAGTCCTTGCCCGATGAACTGCGCCCAGATGGCTCGGTTCTCTTGGGGGGTCAGGATGCCCATCGCAATGACGAAGCGGCTCATTCCCTCCAGCGAGGCAACAATCGAGCGCAACTTCTCCGACTCCCCCGCATCCCGGCCCTTCGTACCGCCCGATGCTTCGTGCTCGGTGGAGAGCTTGGCCTTGAGCTCGAGCGCTCTGCGAAATTCGGCGCGCAGCACGCGGCGCGTCTTGTCCGCCAGGGCCTTCTGTTGAGGATCGCGCTTGGGCCTTACGGTCTTCGGCTTGACGGGGCTGCCGAGCGTTCGAAGGCCCGAAACGGAGATCTTCTCGGTCATCGCACCGCCTCCATCATCGTGGTGAAGCGTTCGAAGAGATACCGTGCATCGTGCGGCCCGGGAGCAGCCTCCGGGTGGTACTGCACGCCGAACGCGGGAATATCCAGACAGCGCAGGCCCTCGCAGGTCCCGTCGTTGAGGTTGACGTGGGATACGTCGACGTGACCGTGATCGGTTCGGTGGTGCGTACCATCGCCGGGCAGGCTTTCCGGTTCAACCGCGAAGCCGTGGTTATGGCTCGTGATCTCCACGCGTCCGCCGGCGCTCTCCCGAACCGGTTGGTTGATTCCGCGATGCCCGAACTTAAGCTTGTACGTGCGCGCGCCCAACGCCAGCCCGAGAATTTGGTGTCCGAGGCAGATCCCGAAGACGGGGATGCGCCCGAGAAGCGCTGCGACGTTCTCCACGCCCGCCTTCACCGCGGCCGGGTCCCCTGGGCCGTTCGAGAGAAACACACCGTCGAAGCCTCCTGCGAGAAGATCTTCGGCGGGATGACCGGCCGGAACGACGGTAACCTCACAGCCGTAGTCTCCAAGCAACCGCAAGATGTTGAACTTGATCCCGAAGTCGTAAGCGGCGACACGGAAGCGCGCAGACGCCGCCGGCGGGCCCACCACATCGGCCGCGCGATACGGACCGGCCGTCGTGACCGCATCTACGAGGTTCAAGCCCTCCATCGAGGGCGTCGACAGAACCCGCCGCTGCAGCGAGATTGGGTCGAGGTCCGACGTGGAGATCGCACCGCGCATCGCTCCGAGCGACCGAATATGGCGCGTCAGCTCCCGGGTATCGACTCCTTCGATGCCGACGACGCCGGCCTCCGCCAGGTAGTCGGGCAAGGATCCCGTCGCCTGATGGTTCGAGTACGTCCGCACCGCTTCATGGACGACAAAGCCCGATACCCGAATGCGATCCGACTCCACATCTTCGGCATTGACGCCGTAGTTGCCGATGTGCGGATAGGTCATCGCAACGAGCTGGCCGTGGTAGGACGGGTCGGTCAACACCTCCTGGTACCCCGACATCGCGGTGTTGAAAACCGCCTCGCCGAACGCCTCGCCGGGTGCGCCGAAGGAACGGCCGGAAAAGGCCGTCCCATCCTCTAGAACCAGCAGAGCCTTAGTCATCCTCGGCTACCTGCCCTTGCGCGCCTTGCCCTTCTCCGCGGCCTTGCGCTTCTCGCGCGTCTGCTTTGCGCGCTCACGGTCCTTGCGCCAACGAACCTTTGCCCGATCACCCTTGCCCATCAGTCAGCCTCCCTTCCCGGACGGTGAACCGTCCCCGGTAGATGGTGTGCACCACTCTTCCTGCAAGTTCTATGCCGCCGAAAGCCATGTTCTTTGACCTGCTCGCCGTAGCCGCCGGTTCGGGCGTCCACCGCGCTGCAGGATCGAATATGACCAGATTTGCCGGCGTCCCCGCGGCAATGGGCCCCCCGTGTCCGGGAAGAGCGCGGATCCTGGCCGGCGCCGTGCTCATGCGCTCTATGATCCTGCCGACGTCCAGACCGGTCGCTGTACTCACGACGGCCAGCGCCGTTTCGAGCCCGGTCATGCCGGGCGGCGCGGTATCCCACTCCCGTTCTTTCTCCTCTTGCGGATGGGGTGCATGGTCGGTGGCGACACAATCGATCGTCCCATCCGAGAGCGCCTCCCGCAGGACTTCCACGTCGGCCTTCGTGCGAAGCGGCGGCGCAACCTTGTACACGGGGTTGTAAGTGCGGGCCAGCTCTTCGGTCAGCATGAGATGGTGGGGAGTCACTTCGGCGGTGACGGGGATTCCGCGCGCCTTTGCGGCCCTAAGCAATGCGACGGTGCCGGCGCTCGACACGTGGAGCACGTGGATACGGCAACCGGTCAAGGCCGCCAGCGCCAGGTCACGCGCAACGATGATCTCTTCGGCCTCGGCTGGGACCCCGCGGAGGCCGAGGATGGAGGAGACTTCTCCCTCGTTCATCTGCCCGCCCGACGCCAGGTCCGCGTCCTCGGCGTGATTGGCCACCGTGGCGCCGAACGCGCGCGCATACTCCATCGCGCGCCGCATCAATCCCGCGCTTTGTACGCACCGGCCGTCGTCGGAGAAAAAGCGAACGCCCGCGGAGCTGGTCGCCATCTCCCCCATCTCCGCCAGCGCCTCCCCGCGTAAGCCCTGGGTGATGGCGCCGACCGGAAACACATCGACCAGACCGGCCGCCCTGCCGAGAGAAGCGACCTGCTCGACGATCGCGGCGGAATCGGCGACCGGGTCGGTATTGGCCATCGCGCACACGGCCGTGAAGCCACCGAGAGCCGCCGCTCGCGATCCGGTTTCCACGGTCTCGGCGTCCTCGCGCCCTGGTTCGCGAAGGTGGGTGTGAAGGTCGACCAGGCCCGGCGCGACGATCAGTCCCGAGCAATCAACGACCTCAGCGTCTCCAGTCTCGATCGCGGGGCCGACCTCGACGATCCGGCCGTCGCGCAGCGCAACCTCGGCCACGCCATCGAAATTCGACGCCGGATCCACGACCCGCCCTCCACGAAGAAGCACCGCCCTAGGCACCGGCCCTTGCCTCCACGGGAGGCCGGCCGGCCTGTTCGCCGCCGAGCATGAGATAGAGCAAGGCCATGCGCGTCGCGATGCCGTTCGCTACCTGGTCGGTGATGACGCTTCTCGGGAGGTCGGCCACCTCGGCGCTGATCTCAACGCCCCGGTTCATCGGGCCCGGGTGCATGATGAGCGCGTCGTCTTTCAGCATGCCGGCGCGCCGGGCGTCGATGCCCCAAAGGCGAGAGAACTCGGCCAGCGACGGAAGGAATCCGGCCTGCTGCCGCTCCAGCTGGAGGCGGAGGAGGTAGAGCACGTCCACCTTCGGCAGAAGCTCGTCGATCTCCGTCGTGACGTCGCAGCGCCAGCTCTCCACGGCCGGCGGCAGCAGCGTCGGTGGCCCGACGAGCGTGACCTCGGCGCCCATCATCTGCAAACCCAGGACGTTGGATCGCGCCACCCTCGAGTGGCGGACGTCACCAACCACGGCAACGCGAAGCCCGTCAAACGAAGGAAAATGCTGGCGGATGGTGAAGAGATCCAAAAGCGCCTGGGTAGGATGCTCGTGCATGCCGTCCCCGGCATTGATCACGCTGGCGGACACCCACTCGCTCAGCCTCTTCGGCGCTCCGGAGGCTTGGTGTCGTACAACGATGCAGTCGATGCCCATCGCTTCGATGGTTTGCGCGGTATCTTTCAACGACTCGCCCTTCTCGACGCTGGAACCGCTCGCCGAAAAGTTGAGCACATCCGCGCTCAAACGCTTCGCGGCGAGTTCGAATGAGATCCTCGTGCGCGTGGAGGCTTCGTAGAAGAGATTGACGATCGTCTTTCCTCTCAACGTGGGATATTTCCTCACCTGACGAGGGCCGACATCGGCGGCGAAAGTCTGGGTGGTCGAAAGCACCAGCTCAACACCCTCGGGGTTGAGGTCCCCTATCGAGAGCAGATGGCGGATCATCGAGTCGCCTCCTTTGAGGGTGACTCATCCCCGAGAAAAACGGAGTCTTCCCCGTCTACCTCGCCGACGTGCACGCGAACCTCTTCGCCTCGTGCCGTTGGGACGTTCTTGCCGACATAGTCGGCCCTGATCGGAAGCTCTCTGTGCCCGCGGTCGACCAGGACCGCCAGCTGGACGGCGCGCGGCCGTCCGAGATCGACCAGCGCGTCGAGGGCCGCGCGCGTGGAGCGTCCCGTGTAGAGCACGTCGTCCACCAGCACCACGACCTTGTCGTTGATGTTGGGGACATGCATCTGGCCGAGCGGAGCGGGTTGCCGCAGCCCGATGTCGTCGCGGTACAAACCGATGTCCACCGACCCCACCGGGACCTCGACTCCCTCGATCTCGGCGATCCGTTTCGCCAGCCGCTGGGCAAGGTTCACCCCGCGGGTGAGAACCCCCACCAGAACCAGATCGCGCGCGCCGCGATTGCGCTCACAGATCTCGTGCGCGATGCGTCCGACGGCGCGAGCTACATCCCGCGCGTCCATGAGGGCCGCCTTCGGCGAGAAGCTCAGCCCGTGTCACTCCCCCGCGGCCGGGGGAAGGATGGCGTAGCGCCGGGTGCCCTCAAACGAAACGCCCGCATCCCAGATCGGATACAGGCGGTCGTCGGTGCCACGTTTCTCGCTCCCTTCCGAGCCTCTCAGGACCCGCCATTAAAGGGCTGTCAAAACGCGATGATAGCAGTCGCTCAGAGACGGTGCTCTACGCGCCATGCCCACACCGCTGTGACCAGCAGAATCCCGAAGATCACTGCGGGAAAGGGGTTTGCACGGGCCAAGTCGACGAGCTGCTCCATCGGTTTCTCCTCCACGCGTTCGGGCAACAAGTCTACCACGCTGCGTGGGCTCGCTGCCGCGAAACGTAGGCGATTGGCGGGCTATGGGGCGAAGATGCTCTCTCAGGTCTCGGTGAGGAGGCGTTCCCGCGCCACCCTCCCCAGAAGGCCGTTCACGAACCGACCGGAATCGGGCGTCGAGAGCATCTTCGCCAGCTCCACGGCCTCGTTGATCACCACGCCCGCAGGCGTATCCTTGAGCACCAGGAGCTCGGTCAGGCCGATCCGAAGCAGATTGCGATCCACAACCGGCATGCGCTCGAGCGGCCACCCGTCGGTGTACGTCCGGATCACGTCATCAATCTCTTGAGCGTGGCTCCCGTACGCCCGGACGATCTCGCGCGCAAACGTTGGAATGTCGTCTACCGCCGTGTCGAGCAGCTCCGTCGCGGGGAGGCCGCCGACGTCCGCAGCGTAAAGTATGTCGAGTGCTCGCTTGCGTGCTTTCGTTCGCGCGACCACGGCAGCGGCGCGCCTACTGCACGCGCGTGAGGTACTCCCCGCTCCGCGTATCGACCTTGATGCGGTCCCCCGTCTCGACGAAGAGGGGAACCTGAACGGTGGTTCCCGTCTCCAGGGTTGCGGGTTTCAGCGCCCCCGATACGCGGTCGCCCTTTACCCCAGGATCAGTGTGCTGCACGAGGAGTTCGACCGAGGCCGGCAGGTCGACGGATACAGGGCGCCCCTCGTACATCGCCATCGACGCCGACTGGCCTTCCTTCAGCCATTTGGCCGAGCCACCGAGCTCCTGCTCCTCGATGGAGATCTGATCGAAGGACTCGTTGTCCATGAACACATAATGCGTCCCGTCATGATAGAGATACTGCATCTCGCGCTTGTCCAGAAACGCCTGATCGACCTTCACCCCAGCGTTGAACGTGCGCTCCACGACGGAACCGGTGCGAACGTTCCGCAGCTTCGTTCGCACCACGGCCTGACCCTTGCCGGGTTTGTGGTGCTGAAACCACAGGACAGCCCACAGCTGCCCCTCGATCTCGAGCACCATGCCGTTCTTGAGGTCGTTCGTAGAGACCATGGAGGCAATCACCTATCACAGGGCGGGTGAGGGCTCAACTCGCCCGATGAGATCTCAGACCTCGATGAGCTCTTTCGGGGATCGCGTGAGGACGTCGCACCCGTCTTCGGTCACGACCACCGTATCTTCGATCCGCACCCCTCCGAGGCCGGCGAGATAGATCCCCGGCTCCACCGTCACGACCATCCCGGCCGCGAGCACGTCGGTGCTCTCTTTGCGCACGGAGGGAGCCTCGTGAACCTCGAGCCCGATGCCGTGGCCCACGCCGTGGCCGAACCCGAAACCGGCATCCTCAACCAAATTTCGTGACGCGGCGTCGACATCCGCACACCGCACGCCGGCGCGCACGGCCTCTACGCCGGCGCGCTGGGCGTCGAGGACGATCCCGTGAATCCTGCGGCGCTCCTCATCGGGAGCACCAAACGCGATCGTGCGGGTCATGTCGGAGTGATAGCCGTTCCACGTTGCTCCAAAGTCGAGCTTGATGAGATCTCCGCGCTGGAGCCGGCGGTCCCCCGGCGCGTGGTGCGGCTCCGCGGCACTCTCGCCGAAGGCAACAATGGTGTCGAAGGAGACTCCGTCGCTTCCTGCACGGCGCATCGAGTCCTCCAGCTCGGCCGCGGCCTCGCGTTCGGTCATGTTCTCTCGAAATCGACCGAGGACGGCCTCGAAACCGGCGTCCCCCATGGCGGCAGCGCGCCGCAGCGCCTCGATCTCACCCGGCGACTTCACCACGCGCTCGTCCTCGGCGACGGCGGTCGTCTCGACCAGGCGGATACTGGGATTCGCTTGGATAATCTGGCGAGCAGCGGCGAGAGTCAGATGGTGCGCTTCCACCGCAAGCCGCGCGACGCCCGAAGAACCCAGCATGCGCGAGAGACCGTCGAGCATGCCGTTCGATGAATAAACGCGCCGCTCGACGTCGGGCGCTTCCCGAGCGGACTGCTCCTCGTAACGCGTGTCTGTGAGCAAGACGTCGGTGGAGCCCACGAGCAACTGCCCATTCGATCCGCTGAACCCCGTCAGGTAGCGCACATTGACGAGCTTGGTCACGAACAGGGCATCGGCCTCCAGGGCTCCCAAGCGGGCGCGAATGCGATCACGTCGGTCCCGGTTCATCCCTTCTCCTTCGCCGCGCGTACTGCGGCCTCGAGGGCGGCAATGTAGCCGGGCGGTCCCAGCCCGCACACCACACCGGCGGCGGCCGGGGAGATGACGGAGTGCCGGCGGAACGCTTCTCGCGCATAGATATTGGACAGGTGTACCTCGATCGTCGGAAGGCCCGCATCCTCCACCGCGTCCCGAAGCGCATACGAGTAGTGAGTGAACGCCCCCGGGTTGAGGACCACCGCGACGGCCCGTCCCCGCGCCCCCTGGAGCGCGTCGACGAGGTCGCCTTCGACGTTGGACTGCACGAACTCGACGTCGACGCCGAGCTCGGTCGCCCGCATGCGCAAGGCGCGTTCGATGTCCCCCAGGGTGGAGGCGCCGTAGATCTCCGGCCGGCGTGAGCCGAGAAGGTTGAGATTGGGTCCGTTTAGGACGAGGACCACCGGGCGCCGCCGGTTGGAACTCACCTACGGACCGTCTCGTAGGCACGCCGGAGCGCACGCTCGTCGATTCCCGACACGAGTCGGGGCTGCCCGAGGTCCTCGAGCACCACGAACCGGATGCCGCGCCGGTATTTCTTGTCGCGCTGCATCGCCGCGAGCACCTGCTCGAAGGGCGGATCCGCGCCGCCCGTAGGAAGTCCGCAAGCCCGGAGCACCGAGATGTGCTCGTCCGTTCGGTCGGGATAGCCGAGGTCCGCCGCCAGTCGGGCCGCAAAGACCATTCCGATCGCCACGGCCTCGCCGTGGCGCCAGCGACTGTAGCCTCCGATCGCCTCCAGCGCGTGACCGAGCGTGTGCCCGTAATTGAGGAACAAGCGCCGGCCGCGTTCTGTTTCGTCTTCGGACACGACCCGAACCTTGACGGCCGCGGCCTTCGCGATGAGGCGCGTGAGGACCATAACGTCGCGGCCGATTACGGCCTCGGTTTCGGTCCGCAACAGCTCGATGATGGATCCGTCGTCGATCAGTCCGTGCTTGATCACCTCCGCGAGGCCGCTGCGAAATTCCGCCTCCGGAAGCGTCGCCAGGGTCGCCACATCGGCGATCACCGTCACCGGATGATGCAGCGCCCCGACGAGGTTCTTTCCCTCCGGGAGATTCACCCCCGTCTTTCCTCCTATGGACGCGTCGACTTGGGCCAGGAGCGTGGTCGGCATCTGCACGAACGGCGTGCCGCGGTGGTACGTGGCTGCAGCGAATCCCACGAGATCTCCAACCGTCCCTCCCCCGAGGGCAACGAGCAAGTCGCCACGGTGGACGCCCCGCGAGGCAAGCGCGCGCAGAAGCTGCTCCGCACGACCGATGGTTTTCGCCGACTCACCTCCGACGATCTCCTCGCGCTCGACGCGAACACAGGTTGCCGCCAGACCCGCCTCGGCCCGAAGGCCGTGATGGGACAGTGCCGCTGCGTCGCCTGCAAGGACGGCCATCTCAGTAGGTTCGTCGAGAGGTATGTACTCCCCGGCACGCTCGAGAATCCCTGCGCCGACCCAGACCGAGTACGGCGTCGAAACATCGACCTTGAGCTCGACGGGTGAGGTCATGCGCGCAGCGCTCCGAGCCGCTCCACGATTTCCGAGGCCACGTCCTCGGGGTTCCGTCCGGCGGTGTCTACGACGACGTCGGCCGCCGCTTCGTAGGCCGGAGCGCGCTCGGCGAGCAGCCGCTCGAGGGCACCCGGCTCCGCCAGAAGCGGCCGGCTGCTTGTGCCCTCAAGCCGAGCGCGCAGCGTGCCGGCCGGAGCGCGGAGGTAGACGATCGGGCCGGCCGAGCGGAGCGCCTCGTAGTTGTGAGGCTGGAGCACGGCGCCGCCGCCGCAGGCAATCACCCGGTCGGGCTCGGCAACCGCCTGCGCCACGGCCGCCGCTTCCCGCGCGCGAAAGGCTCGCTCTCCCTCATGGTCAAAGATCTCTGGAATCGAGGCCCCGGCCGAGGCTTCGACCAGACGGTCGGTGTCCACGAGGCGGAGACCGGTCAACGCCGCCAGAGCTTCGCCGACCACCGACTTTCCGGCCCCCATGAATCCCACCAGAACGATCGACATGTCAACGTTCCCGCACGGTGTCGAGGTATCCCGTGAGGTTGCGTTGAACCTCGGCCAGGGAATCACCGCCGGTCTTCTCCAAAAGCGCCTGCGCGAGGATGAAGGCGACTGCAGATTCCCCGATCACCGCTGCGGCAGGAACGGCACAGACGTCGGATCGCTGCGTGATCGCGGCGGCCGGCTCATGAGTGGCGACGTCAACGGTGGGCAACGAACGGGCCAGCGTCGCCAGCGGCTTCATTGCCACCCGGACGCGCAGCGGTGCGCCGGTGGTCATTCCCCCCTCGGTGCCGCCGCTGCGATCCGTCTCCCGGACGTAGCCTCGGCCGGTTTTCCAGGCGATCTCGTCGTGAGCCTGGGATCCGGAGGCCCGAGACACCGCGAAGCCGGGACCGATCTCCACGCCCTTCATCGCGTGAATGCTCATTAGCGCCTGCGCAAGCCGGCCGTCGATGCGACGGTCCCAGTGTACGTAGGAGCCGAGACCCGGAGGGACTCCCCAGGCAACCACCTCGAAGACTCCGCCGAGGGTGTCGCCGGCGCGGCGCGTCTCGTCGATCAGCGCGACCATCGCCCTTTCCGCCGTCGCATCGAGGCAGCGCACAGGCGAGGCGTCGATCTGGTCGAGATCGAGCGGCTCGGGCAGCGAAGTCTCCGCCGCGGCGACCGATCCGATCTCGACGACGTGAGATGCAACCGAGATGCCCAGCGGCGATAACAAGGCCTTGCACACCGCGCCGACGGCGACGCGCGCTGCGGTTTCTCGCGCGCTGGCCCTTTCCAAAACCGGTCGCGCGTCGGCGAACCCGTGCTTCAGCATGCCGGTGAGATCCGCGTGACCGGGGCGCGGGCGCGTGAGAGCGGGGTCCTCGACGACCGCGTCCTCCTCCTCCACGGACATGACGCCCTGCCATTTCGGCCACTCGGTGTTGTGAATGACCATCGCAATCGGGGATCCGAGCGTCCGTCCGTGGCGGACGCCGCCGAGAATCTCCAAGCGATCTTCTTCGAGCTTCATCCGCGTGCCGCGTCCGTAACCGTGGCGCCTGCGCGCGAGCTCCGCCCGGATCTGCTTCCCCGAGACCGGCACGCCGGCCGGCATGCCCTCGAGGGTCGCCACCAGCGCCGGGCCGTGGGATTCGCCTGCCGTCAAATACCGCAACATCGCGACCATCGTACCGGAGCACTCAGGTACCGAAGTCTGGATAGCCGGGTTTAGAGAGAGGCGGCCCCGAGATTCACTCGAGGCCGCCTCCCAGCCCTTTCGGGCCACCCCCCACCGTGGCTCCCCCTCAGAAGACGGCGGAGGGATGTTCTGTTCCCGACCGGTTGCGACCGGCTACTTCAGCACCTCCTGGCCGATACACAAGGTGAATCTCTCGTCCCCGAACACGAACGTTCCACATTTGCTCGTCAGATCCACCACGCGATAGCTGCCGGCGAAGCGATCTCCCTCTTTCACGTTGTAGCTCTGCCCGTTCACCTCGACCGTCGCCACCTGGGCGCCGTTCTCCGAGCGGATGTCCAGAAGGCTCACACGCTGGCCGTCGCTCGGGCCGCCGTCCGGACCCGGCGTCCCGCCTGGTGTGGGGGAGGCCCCGGGCGTGGGGCCCCCACCGCCCCCGCCGGGGCCCACCGCCACGAGCGGACGAAACGGATCCTTGCCTTCGAAAACGTCGAACGTTTCGGGTACCGGTCTCGGCGACGCCGTCGGACTCGGCGCCGGCGACGGCGAGCGACGGCCGGTCGCGTCCTCGAACGGCTCGGGCCCTCCTCCCCCGCCGGACAGCAGCAGAAACGCGATCGCGATCACGACAGCCGCACCGAGCACGGCGACGATCGCTCGCTCGCGCGGTTGCAGCTGCCGCCAGCGATCGCTCAGCGCGCTCACGGCGTGGCTCCCGCTGTGGGAGTAGGTGAGGTCGCCGCGGAGCCCGGAGAGGCGGTCGGCGCCGGCGTCGCGGTTCCTGCCGGGCGGGCCGTGGGAGGACGAGCGCCGGGTTCGGCAACGTACATCACCAGGGTGATCGTTCCCTGGAGTGAGCGCTCTCCCGTGTCCTCGTCGACCTTTGGCGAGAGCGACAGGTTGCGCACCTCCACGACTCGTTGCAGTTCCTCGAGCCGCGCCAGGAAGCTTTCCATTCTGAAGAAGCCGCCCGAGACATTCAGCGTCACCGTGATCGTACTGACGCCGCTCGCCGTACCGACGGCCGTCAGGACCGTGGGCGGGCTCGGTGCGATCGACGCGAGATCGACGCCGTCGGTGTTCGCCGCGCCCTGCACCTGGCGGATGAACGAAGGCAGGTCCGGGCTAGACGGCAACAGGAGTTCGAACTGCGCGAGGCGAGCCTGGATCGCCGGCGCCTCACGCTGAGCCTGTTTTAGTTGGGCCAGGGTTGCACGCAGCTCGATCTCTTCCCGCTGCGCCGTCTCCACTTGCTTGCGCGCGTCGCGAACTTCACTCATCTTCGGACGGATGAGCAGCACCGACAAGAGAACGCCTACGACGAGCGCGGCAACGATGGCTACGACGGCTTGACGCCTCATGGGGCGCGCTCACCCCCTCGCTGGCTCTTGCGCAGCGCGGAGTCGGAGAGCTTCAGGGTAGCGTTGTAGTTGACCGGACACTCCGGGCCACCCTTTGAGGAAAGGGACAAGTAGGGTTCGATGAACTCACGCGGCACTCCAAGGCGGACGAGGAGCTTTGCCACCTCGAGGTGCGTGCCGTCCGGCGGAGTCAGGGTGCAGCCGGACAACTGGATCTGACCGAAGGTCGGAGTAACCGCTCGTCCGCCGGGGCCCGTGGTCGCTCCGGAAGCAAGTTGCACCGAACCGGTGAAGTTCGTGACCCAGACTTCGGCGGGGATCACCGTGGCGAGATCCGAAAGGATGACGCTCCACCGCACCTCGCCTTCGGTCAGCGCCGACAACAGCTGCTGCTTAGTAGCCAGATCGGCGCGCAGTTGAGAGAAGCGGCTGAGCTGGTCCACTTGCGACTGCAGTTGCCGGTTCTGCGCGCGCTGGTCGTCAAGGTCGCCGCGGGCTCCGGCGAGCCGGCCGGTCTGGATCAGGTAGAAGACCAGCAGCATCCCGACGAGCCCGGCCACACCGCCCGAGAGAGCCAGGGCCGTCCGCCGCGCACGGCGGCGCTCGATGACTTCGCGGGGAAGGAGGTTGATGCGTTGCACGTCACTCCTCCAGGGCGAGCCCTAGAGCGACCGCGCCCACCGCCGTGATTTGAGCGACCTGCTCCGAGTCGAGATCCAGCTTTCCGATCTCGAGGAAGCGGAGCGGATCTGCCTCGCCGACGGGAAGGTGGAGCGCGGCCTCCACGCGGGATCGCAAGTTCGGGAGCTGCGATCCTCCCCCGGTCATCTCGATCCTGGTGATCTGGGCGGCGTTGGGCTGCCCAAGGTAGTAGTCGATGGACCCCCGCACCTCCTCGATGAACGAGGCCACGCGCGTCTCGATGATCGTCGCAGCGCCCTCCGCGACGTCGGCGCCGGCCTGGGATGCGCACCCGATGCGGGCCTTGACACTCTCGGCGTCCTCGACCGGGATTCCCAGTCCGGCCACAAGCGCCTCGGAGATGTCCGCGCCCCCCATGGGCAAGATACGAACGAACCGCGGCGTGCCTTGCTCATGGACGACGACGTTTGTGACGCCGCCTCCGACGTCGACGAGCGCCTGGCTCTCCCTGGAAGACAGCACCGGAGGCACCTCGCCCATCACCGCACGCAGTGCGGCAAAGGGAGCAAGGTCCACGGTGACCGGGTCGACACCTGCTGCGGTCACCGAGCGAACGAGCGCCTCGATCATTCCGCGCTGCGCCGCGACCAGGAGAATGTTCAGCCGCCGCTCTCCCTCGTCGCCCGCGATCTCTTCGAGAACCTGAAAGTCGAGGATCGCATCCTCAACTGGGATGGGTATGTGCTCCTGCACTTGATAGGCCAACCCGGTGCGAAGGTCGGCGTCATCCATGTAGGGCAGGTCAATCTGGCGAACGACCACCTTTTGGTTGGCGATGCCCAGCGCGGCCCTCTTGGTGCGGAAGCCGGCGCGGTTCATCGCCTCCTTCAGCGTGGCGGTGACGGCGCGCTCGTCGAGCACCTCGCCCTCGGGGGCGGCTGCCGGCGGCAGGCCGACCTGGGCATAGCGGGTAAGCACCCGCGCGTCCTTGCGCCGCGTGACTTCTGCCACGCGAACCGCGGTGGTGCCGATGTCGATTCCGATGAGGGGAGCCATGATTCCCGCCTTCCGTCAATCAGTCGGGATGGACCGTGCGGTCCGAGAGATATCGATTCACGTCGCTCTCTCGGATCCGATAGTTCTTCCCGACCCTGATCGCAGCGAGGCTGCCGCTCTTGATGAGGCGGTACACGGTCATGTTAGAGACGCGCATCAAGGCGGCGACCTCCCCCACGGTGAGCAGGCGGTCGCCGACGTACTGACTCTTGCGCGGCACCATGTTCATCCGCCCCTCTCGCTCCTGGTCAGAGGTCTACCGTCACAATCTCAACAACTACAACAACGTTCCCAACTTCAACACTATCAACATATTCAACAACTTCATCGTGTGAAACGATGGGCTGCGAACCTAACTCCTGCACTATCTTGTTGTCAATAGACTGACTCGACCCCAGTAATTGATTCTTTAGTAATTACACCACTGTAATTAGCGGGCACCCTTATTGGCCTGCAGGAATAGACGATCCGCTCCCCTTGTGATCCGCCACCCCGGAGAATGACAGGACACGCGCTCAGTCACCTCAGGCGACAGAAGATCACTCTTTGTAGCAGCAGGCTTCTCAGACGCTGGGGATCAGACGCAGTGCTTGCTGGTTCCAGAGGATCGCCAATACGGCGCCGAGAGCCATGAAGGGCCCGAAGGGCATCGCAGTTTTCCGGCCCGCCTTCCCCGCAACCACCAAGCCGATGCCCACGACGGCCCCCAAGAGGAAGGCAAGGAAAAGGCCGGCGAAAAGGGTTCTCCATCCCAGGAACCCGAGGGACAGTCCGATTAAGAACGAGAGCTTAACGTCGCCCATCCCCATCCCCTTGGGCGCGATGAGGGCGACGGCGAGGAAGAAGGTGAATGCAGCCGCTCCCGCAACGAGGCCTCGCACGAAACGACCGGGCTCCCCCACGCCGACGGCCGCCGCTCCGAAGGCGATCACACCGATCGCTGTGGCCGGACCGACTATGCGATTCGGCAAGAGCTTGTGCTCCAGGTCGATCAGGGAAAGGGCAAGGAGAACCCAGAATAGGGCTCCGTAGACGACGATCAGCCACAACGACTCGATGCGAAGGACGGCCATGACCCAAAGCGCTGCGGTCGCGAGTTCGCCCACCAGATATCGCGGGGAGATCTTGGCCCCGCAGCTCCGGCACCGGCCGCGCAAGACCAACCACGAGATCACCGGGATGTTGTCGGCGGCGCTCAGCTCCCGGCCGCAGGCCGGACACGCCGACCCCGGCCGGACCACCGAAAGCTTCCGAGGAACGCGATAAACCACCACGTTGAGAAAAGATCCGAAGCAGAGGCCGAGCACGGCGGCGAGGACGGCAAGTGCCGGTTCCAGGAATACTCCTTCGGTGTCCGCGGCTCGTTCAGGTTATCCCAACGAGACCACTTCGTCGGCCTGCCCGGTTCGCCCGATGCCTCAAGGGATCGCCGCGTGCCGTCGATATCTGCTGTACGAAGAACCACCTCCCCGTCGATTCAGGTGCGGGCCCGAGCCGAGCGGGCCTCGGAGCGGACGTGACCCCACCCACGCGGCTTGGCCATGCCCTAACGACGCTTGCAGGAACACTGCTGAGCGTCCCACTCGTGCTCACCCTGCACGTCCCGCCGGCGCTTGCTTCCATCGGCGACGTGACCACGCTTGCCGGCGGTCTCGGAGAAGGCCCTGGGACCACCGTCGGCCAGACACCCAATGGGCTCGCGCTGGCCGCCTCGACGCTTTATGTGTCCGACAACGCCAATGGGGTCGTCCGGGCGGTCGATTTGGCCACCGGCTCCGAGCGTGTCGTTGCCGGAGGCGGGGCGAACGGACTCGGTGACGGAGGGCTCGCGACGGCAGCCACGCTGGCTTCGCCGTCTGGCCTGGCCGTCGACGGTGCCGGAAACCTGCTCATCGCCGACTCGGGCGCCCACCGCGTCCGGCGCGTCGGCACCCTCGGGACGATCTCCACGCTCGCCGGCACCGGGGCGGCCGGTTTCTCCGGCGACGGCGGCGCGGCATCGGGGGCGGCGCTCAACAATCCTTCGGGAATCGCGGTGGCGGCCGACGGCTCCGTTTACGTCGCCGATACCGGCAACAACCGGATCAGGCGAATCTCGCCTTCAGGGACCATTTCCACGGTCGCCGGCACCGGCGCGGCGGCCTTTTCCGGCGACGGAGGGGCGGCGACCGCCGCGGCACTCAGCGCGCCCAGGTCCTTGGTCCACACCCCCGACGGGTCCCTGCTCGTCGCCGACACGGCCAACCACCGCGTCCGCCGGATCTCGGGTGCGTTGATCGGCACCGTCGCGGGCACGGGCGTCTCGGGATTCGCCGGGGACGGAGGTCCGGCGACGGCTGCGCGCCTGGCGTCCCCGCGGGGGCTCGCTCTCGGCGACGACGGGGCCGTCCTCGTGGCGGATCTCTTCAACCACCGCATTCGCCGGTTCGCGATCGGCGGCTCAATCACCACAGCGGCCGGCTCGGGTCTCGCCGGTTTTTCAGGAGACGGCGGTCCGGCCACAGCCGCCTCCTTGAGCTTCCCTCCCGCGGTCGTGGTGGGGGGCGGAGATGTGTTCGTCGCCGACGCAGGAAATCACCGGGTCAGGCGGATCGGGTCCGGCGGCGTGATCACCACTCAGGCCGGTACCGGATGGCCCACGTACGGCGGCGATGGTGGTCCCGCGACATCGGCACAGATGGACTCGCCCCGCGACGTCGGCACGGGGCCCTCCGGACGGGTGTACGTGTCCGACCGGAACGATCATCGGGTCAGGAGCGTGGCCCCGGACGGCACGATCTCCACCCTGGCGGGAACGGGCGTGGCAGGCTTTTCTGGGGACGGTGGTCCGGCATCCGGCGCCCGGCTCAACTCCCCATCCGGCGTCGCCGTCGACACCTCGGGCAACCTGTTCGTCGCCGAGGCGGGAAACCACCGCGTCCGCAAGGTCGCGCCGGGCGGGACGATCTCAACTGTGGCCGGAACAGGGACGGCTGGGTTCTCCGGCGACGGCGGCCCCGCGATCTCGGCGGCCCTTCGTTCACCGGAAGACGTCGCCGTCATGCCCGACGGGACGGTGCTAATCGTCGACGCCGGAAATCGGCGCGTGCGTCGCATCGGCCCAGACGGCACCATCACCACATTGGCAGGGAACGGTTCGGCCGGCTACTCAGGCGACGGAGGGCCGGCGACGGGAGCCATGCTCAAGGCCCCGGCTTCGGTGACGCCGGGTACGAGCGGAGCGTTTTTCGTTGCCGATACGGGGAACCATCGCATTCGCCGGGTGTCGGCCACCGGAACCATCACCACCTTCGCTGGAACCGGCGTCGCGGGCTTCTCTGGAGACGGCGGCTCCGCCACCTCGGCAAACCTCACCTCACCGGCGGGAATCGTGTGGCTGGCCGAAGGATCTCTGCTCATAGCCGACACCGGCAGTCATCGTGTGCGCCGGGTCGGACCCGACGGTCTCATCTCCACGCTGGCGGGAACCGGCGTGGCTGGATTCTCCGGGGATGGGGCTTCCGCGCTCTCGGCTCGATTCAACTTCCCGCGAGGCCTGGCAACCGGACCACTCGGAAGAGTTGTCGTTGCTGATGCGAGCAACCGGCGCGTGCGCACCATCATGCTCGCCGACCCAACGGCCGACCTGTCGCTGGCCGGCGCCGCTTCACCGGCGTCGGTGCCGGCCGGAGACCCATTCACTCTCGCGTTCGAGGTCGCGAATGCCGGCCCCGGCGTTGCCGACGACGTAGGGCTCACCGTCAGTCTTCCCGCGGGAATGTCCGCCACCGACATGCCGGGATCGTGCGCCGCTGCCGGCCGCACCGTGTCCTGCGATGAGGGCGACCTTCTCCCCGGCGCACAGAAGGATGTGGAGATCGTTGGGCGCGCCACCGAAACCGGGCGTTTCCGGGTCGATGCCGTCGTCGATTGGAACGGCATCGACCCGCTGTCGGGCAACAATGCGTCCAGCATTTGGATCGAGGTCCGAGCCCTGCCGGCGGTCGTGTCCGTGCACCCGGCTCGCCTGAACCTAAAGGGCGGAGGAATCGTCACGGTGTCGCTTGATCCGGGCGGCCGGGTCGATGCGTCGTCGGCCCGAGAGTCCGGCCTGTGCTTCGGCGCCGCGTCCGCCCCGGCCGCCAGAGACTGCACGCCGCACAATCGGCCGCGCCGCACGGGCACCCGGCTCCTGCTCCAGTACGAGGTCGCGCAAACTGGCCTGCGCCCCGGCGACACCCGCGCGTGCCTGTCGGGTCGCACTACGAGCGGACTGCCGTTCGAAGGCTGCGCGTCCGTGGAGGTTCGTTAGGTCAGGCGAGAAGCCGCTAGGGGTTGAGCTCCAGCCACTGCTCGACCACATAGGTGGCGTCCCCGAAGCCGACCACGCGCTCGACTCGAGCGTCGTAGGTCAGCGTCTGGTTGTTCTTGATGATGATGTCGTCGGAGTAGATCGAGCCGAAATAATCTTGGTTGTTCTTGATCGCGACGGGACCGTATGGCGAGTACACGAGAACAGCCGTGTTGGTGCTCGGCTGGAAGTTGTTCTTGAGGTGGACCGAGCACTCGCTGTTGTCCTGGTTGAGATCGCACGACGTTCCCGCCGGCGGACTGTAGGTGGAGACCAGAACGAAGATGGCACCCGTCGCGTTGCTGTCCACGCCGTTGCTGAAAACGGGGGTGTTCGTGATGATCGTGGTGTCCCCCGTGATCGTGACGCCGGTGAGATCCACCCGGACGGCCTGGCTAACCGGATTGGCTTGGTTGATGAAGTACGTTCCTTGGATCCGCTTCCCGGAGGCCGCGACGTGCGCGTGAAACTCGCTGACGGCCGCTGCCGAGGGCGTCGTCGCCGTTCCGAACTGGCGAAGTGTAGCCGCGTCGTAGTTCTCCGGGGAGAACGTGAACACCGGCAGGTCCTTGACCGCCGGTGCGGCCGTACACGCGTTGTTCGAGACGGTCCCGCCCACGGTGCCCGGACCGGTGCGAGTACCCCAGGTCGTCACGTTGCCGTCGATGCGGGATCCGGACTGCAGTCGCACATCGTAGTTTCCGGTCGTCTCCCCGCCGCACGTCACCGGATCGGTCGGGGCCGTAACGGACGCTTTGGCATTGCCCTCGACAATCGCCAGCTCCTCGAGCAGGATGGAAGCGCTCTCCGCCTCGTCGAACAGCCCCGACACCAGGTCGCCGGTCACCCGGGAGCGGTTGCGCAACCGGATATACCCGTTGGCCGCGGTCACGCTGCCGGTAATCACGTCGTTGGCGTCGACGATGACGTTCTTGTTCGCCCAGAGGTCGCCCACGATCGCGTCGTTGTTTTTCGTGTCGATGCTCGTGTAGGAGAACAGGGCGTACTTGAAATTGGGTGGCGGGCCCATGGTTACCCGGAGCCGTCGGGTCGCCGACAGGCCCGGCCCGGTGCCCCCGACGGCGCCCGAAGACTCGATCCGGACCTTGTTTCGCGACACCCGGGTCACGGTGACGCTGTAGTTGCCTTCGCTCACCGTTCCGGTAAAGGACCCGGTGTAGGTCGCGCTCGTCTCCTGGAGTTTGGCGATGGCTCGCTCGACCCCCGACTCGGCGACGTGGAGGGCCTGTACCCAGCTTCGGCCCCGGCCGCTGGCAAAGTCGCTGTGGGTTCCCGCCGACATGACGAGTGCCGACAGGGTTCCGATAACACCCAGCAGTATCACCGCGGTGATCATCGCGAAACCGCGCTCTTCGCGGTTGAGTCTCACCAGCCACCGCCGGAGCATCATGCGGACACCTCGTTCCGCAGCCGGATCTTCGATTCCAGCGCCAGCGTCGTATCGGGACGGCGCTCCGGATGCACGGTGAGAAGCACCGTTACCAGCGTGGAGTCGGTGATGGTGGTCTCAGACGAGTACGCGAAGACATTCGTCGAGGCAAGCTCGCCGAGCACGGGAGCGGAGGACACCCCCACCGTCCGGGTCAGTTCCTCTCCGGACGCCTCGTAGACGACACGCGTCGCAGCCCCGTTGACGAACGTGTCGATGTCGAGACGCGTCGTGGACGACCCCTCGCGGATCGTGGAGGCTTGCCGAAGCTCCTTGGAAATCCGCGCCATGGCGATGCGCATGTCGTCCAGGCTCTGCGTTCGGTCTTGGGTGAAGGCCGAGGTTCGCTGCACCGACTCGAAGATCGTCAACAGCGACGTGACGACCACAGCCAGGAGCAGCATCGTCACCGTGATTTCGATGACGGTGAAGCCGCTCTCAGCACTGGTTTCGCGTGAGCTGAATCGTGTTGGATTCAAGGGACTCATTTCCGGCCTTGTCGTAGGCCACGCTGTAGAACCGTACGGAATCGTGGGTCTTGGGATGCGTATCCGAGGCCGTCGTGGTGCTGACGGTTAGAAGCTCAACCCAAGACGCGTTGTTGATGCTCCGGTAAATGCGGTAGCCGTGGAAGTTTGCATCGGTCGAAGCACCCCAGGAAAGGTTGACCGTCCGGCTATTTCCCGAGCAAGACTTCGTGAACGTCAGCGTTCCCGGTGTAGCAGGCTTCACGGTGTCGAGAACGATGCTTTGCGGACCGGTGGTCTTGGTGTTGCCGAGGCCGTCGGAGAAGCGGCCCCAGACGTTCTTCGTCCCGTCGCCGTGCGCAATCTTGATTACGACGCTTTCCGACGCCGTCGTCATCGTGATCGGGGATCCGAACGACACGCCGTCAAAGGAAAACGCGGCCGTCACGGGGCCACAAGGATCCGTCAGCGCAATCTGGACTGTGACGGAAGTGCTGGGAGTGTATCCGGTCTCGGCACCGGACCCCGTCGACATGGTGAAGTCCCCAGCCGGAGCCGTCGTATCTCCGGTGCAGGGACCGGACGACGGAGTAGGGCTCGGAGCCGGGCTCGGCGACGATGAGCCCTGTGTGGGTCCGGCACCCGTCCCGATTACGATGATCTCTCCGGTCGTCACGAACGCCGACGCCGACACCGTGCGGATTGGACCCGTGATTGCCGGTGCCCGGAACGCCACCACGATCGTCACGCGCTTGTTGTTCTGGGGGCCGGCGACGCCCGGGTCGTCGTGCCAGGTTACGTATTGGTAGACGTCCATCACTGTTGCCCCGACCTGAACCGGTGGCGGCTTGTGGACGAGACGGCCGTTCACGC
>JBKKBZ010000007.1:0-18071 GCA_046713235.1 Actinomycetota bacterium
TACGATCTGGAGTCGCGACCGGGACCTGCTCAAGTTAGACGGCATCCGGGTTGCGGATCCATTCGATCAGGCACGATGAAGCCCGGCGGGGGCTGCTACCAGCGGCCGATCGCCCCTGGGTCGCGGCCGCCGTGGCCGGCGTCCAGGCACACCAGGATCGGCGGCGTGCGCACAGACAGCGTGACGGACTTCGACTCGAGCGTCACGGTCGGAGTGGTGATGGTTCGGCGAACCGCGTAAGCGTAGGTCTGGCCGGGAGCGGCCCATCGGTCTTCGAAGCTCGACGCGGCCGGTCCCAGCTGCGCGATCAGCCGGCCGTCGCGATACACCGCAGTGCCGTGCGCGTCGGTCGACGGCGACGGAACCGACCAGGCAAGCGTGATCGTTCGTGAGTTGATCGCGCTGCCCCGGACCGTCTCCGGCTTCGCGACCAGCCCGACCTCGCGCCGCGAGCCGGTCGCGACGGCCGGCGGCGTGCCGGTCGCGCGCAGCGTCTTCTGGTATTCGAGGATGCCCCACGAGATGCCGTCGGCGATGGCCTGGCGGTACGCGGGTCGGGAGATGAAATACGCCTGACGCGAATTGCTCAAGAACACCGACTCGACAAGCGCCGCAGGCATCTGCGAGGTGCGCAACTGATGGTAGTAGTCGCCGTGGTCGCCGCGCCGCGTCAGGAGCTTGCCCGGCCGGTGGAGCCGCGAGACGAGGCCACGCAAGATGAGATCGGACAGGGTACGGGAAGCGCCTCCGCGAAGCTGGTGGTAGACCTCGCTCCAATCCGCGAGCCGGTTGCTGCTCGCGTTGTTGTGCAGAGAGACGAAGACGTCGGCGCGCCGGGAGTTAGCGAGCCGGGTCCTGGAGTCGAGCGCAACGGTGGCGTCGCTCGCCCGGGTCAGCAGGACCGGGATCCCCGCAGCCGCGAGCCGCGCCTGCACTCGCCGGGTTATATCGAGGTTGGCATGCTTTTCGTAGATCACGCCCCCGGCGTGCGCAGGAGCCAGGGCCGCGACTACGGCGACCGGCAGGACGATGGCGATCAGGCGGCGCATGATGGCGGGCTTCGATCAGCCAGACTACAGCTCGTTACTCGGGCGGGCCGGTTTTGGGCGCCGCCCGGCCACTGCTAGGATAAGGCAAATCCTGGCATCGACCAGCGGAATTCCCTAAGTGGCATGATCGACGGTCTTTTCAAGTTCCTCGGGCGCGACATGGCGGTGGATCTCGGTACCGCCAACACGCTCGTCTATGTGCGTGGGCGGGGAATCGTGCTCAACGAGCCCTCGGTCGTGGCCATCAACACCAAGAACGGGGCGATCCTAGCCGTAGGGACCGAGGCCAAGCGGATGATCGGACGAACCCCGGGCCACATCCAGGTCGTCCGGCCGCTCAAGGATGGGGTCATCGCGGATTTCGACGTCACGGAGAAGATGTTGCGGTTCTTCATCCAGAAGGTCCACCGCCGCCGGTGGATGGCCAAGCCGAGAGTGGTCATCTGTGTGCCCAGCGGGATCACGAGCGTCGAGCAGCGAGCCGTCGAGGAGGCCGCGTACGCCGCCGGAGCCCGCAGCGCGCACATCGTCGAGGAGCCGCTCGCCGCGGCGATCGGCGCCGGGCTGCCGATTCACGAGCCGACGGGAAACATGATCGTGGACATCGGCGGGGGCACGACCGAGGTCGCGGTCATCTCTCTTGGGGGCATAGTCACATCGTCGAGTGTCCGGGTGGCCGGAGACGAGCTCGACGAAGGCATCATCCAGTACGTCAAGAAGGAGTACTCGCTCGCGCTCGGCGAGCGTACGGCCGAGGAGATCAAGATCGCGGTCGGGTCGGCATTCCCGCTACCCGACGAGCCGCACGCGGAGATCCGCGGGCGGGACCTCGTAACCGGGCTTCCCAAAACGATCATCGTGAGCGCGGAGGAGATCCGCCGCGCGATCGAGGAGCCGGTGAACCAAATCATCGACGCGATCAAGAACACCCTCGACCGAACGCCTCCCGAGCTTTCCGCCGACATCATGGACAAGGGCATGGTCCTCACCGGCGGAGGCGCGCTCCTGAAAGGGCTCGACGAGCGTTTGAAGCACGAGACGGGAATGCCGGTTCACATCACCGAGGCGCCGCTGTCGTGCGTGGCGATCGGGACGGGCCGGTGTGTTGAAGATTTCGACGCGATGAAGCGCGTGCTCATCTCGTCTTCGCGGCACTGACCGCGGGACGGGCAAGGCAGCAGGACATCGCGCGCCGGTCGCGCGCATACCGCGTGCGCTGACCGGCCGGAGCCGGGGACCGGCGCGGAGGATCGCGCCGACCCGGGAAGGAGGTTTGAAGGGAACGGCCGGAAGGCCGGACCCGGGTCATGATTCGGATGTTCGACCGCACCAGGCGGCACCGGCTGCTGCTCGTTCTTCTCTTCGCGGCCTCCGTCGTGATCATCACCCTGGACTTCCGGGCGCCTCCCGGCGCCGGACCGCTGGACGGTGCCGGCCGGCTCGCGATGACCGTGGTGAGCCCGTTGCAAGAGGGGGCGCGCAAGATCTTCCGCCCGGTCGGAAACTTCTTCGCCGGCTTCACCAAGGTGGGTTCCCTCAAGGCCCGGGTTGCCGGGCTGGAGGGCCGGAACGCCGAACTGTTGCGCCGTGAGCAACAGATCGCCGACATCGAGCGCGAGAACGCAGCGTTGCGCAAGCTCGTGGGCCTCAAGGAGCGCCTCAAGCTGAAGGCGATCGCGGCGGGGGTCATCGGGGTCGGGCCCTCGAACTTCGAGAACAGCATCTTCATCGACCGTGGGACTGCCGAAGGGATCCGCAAGAACATGCCGGTGCTGGGTGGAGAGGGGCTCGTCGGACGGGTCGTGGAGGCGAGCGCGCATTCGGCGCGCGTCACGCTGCTGATCGACCCATCGACCTCGGTAGCCGGCCGGCTCGACCGGTCCGGTGAGACGGGCGTGCTCCAGGGGAACGGGAAAGGCGAGCTGTCCTTCGAGCTGTTCGATCCAGAAGCTGATGTGTTGATCGGCGACCGCGTGGTGACGTCCGGTTACGATCGGAGCCTCTACCCCGCGGGGATCCCGATTGGCTCGGTGGCGAGCTTCGCTCCACCCAAGCAAAGCCTCTCACGACTCGTGCACGTCGAGTCGTTCGTTGATTTCACCACGCTCGACTACGTTTTCGTCGTCATCGGAGGCAAGTCGTGATCTGGCGCCGCGCGTTGCTCCTTACGCTCCTCGCGGTGACGGGGATCGTCATCGAAACTGCGGTTCTGGGCGGAGCGACCCTCAACGGCACCAAGCCCGAGCTGATGCTCCTGTTCACGATTGCGCTCGCGATGAACGAGGGGGCGTTCTTCGGCGCGACGGCCGGGTTCGCGCTCGGTCTGGCCACCGACCTCCTGATCGGTCTCCCGGCGGGCATCACATCCCTGATCTACACGGCGGCCGGATACGGCGTGGGGAGGGTGCGCGCCCAGGTAAGCGTTCCGACCGCGTGGCTCCCGATCGCGATGGTCTTTGCCGCTACCGGCTTAGGAGTCCTCGCCTACGGCTGGGTGGGAATGCTGCTCGACCAGGCGGTCACGCCGGGGGCGCTGGTTCGGGGAGCGCTTCTGGCCGCCGCGTACAACGCGTTGCTGACGCCGTTCGTGTTTCCGCTCGTTCGCTCCCTGTCCGCACGCTTGCGCCCGATGGGGGTCACACGATGATCACCGCCGAGGATCGCGTCAAGCTCCGCGCGAGCGTTATGGGTCTCGTGGTGCTGTCGCTGCTGGCAACGCTGGTCGCGAGACTCTGGTACGTGCAGATCTTGACCGGTGAAGAGTACGCCGACGCTGCCCTGGCCAACCGGGTGCGGCTCGTCACCCTGGAGGCGCCACGCGGCCGCATTTTGGACCGCAACGCAAAGGTCCTCGTCAAGAACCGGCCGTCGCTTGCCGTCGCTATTCGGCGCGACGATCTGCGCGATCGCGGTCGCGTCCTGCCGGCGCTTGCCAAGTTGCTCGGCGTTCAAGTCCACGCGATCGAGCGGCGGCTCGCCGATCGACGGGCTTCACCGTATACGCCGGTCGTCGTCGCCGACGACGTGGCCCCGGAGGTTATCTTTACGATTCGGGAGAGACAAGATGAATTCCCCGGCGTGGAGGCGGTCACGCTGCCGGTGCGCACCTATCCTCACGGTTCTCTCGCCGCCCACGTCTTCGGATATGTCGGAGAGACGAACGAGGACGAGTTGAAGCGACTACGGCCCAAGGGATACCGGCTCGGCGATTCCATCGGACGTGCCGGGATCGAGCGAAGCTACGAGGCCGACCTGCGGGGCATTCCCGGGCTCGAGAAGCTCGAGGTGAACGCCGCAGGAATCGCCTTGCGATCACTCGGAAGCCGGGAGCCGGTGTCCGGCAACGACGTCCGGCTGTCTCTCGACCTCGAAGTTCAGAAGGTTGCGGAAGAGGCCATCGTGCTCGGGATGCAACGTGCGAGAAGTCAGACCTTCCGGGAAACCGGTGAGCGTTTCAGAGCACCTGCCGGAGCGGCGGTGGTGCTCGACGCGCGGTCGGGCGAGGTGGTGGCGATGGCAAGCGTGCCGACGTTCGATCCGACGAAGTTCGTCGGCGGCGTCGATTCCGGCTACTACGCCTCGCTGAACGACCCCAAGAGCGAGTTCCCCCTCCTGAACAGGGTGACCCAGGCCGCCTATCCTCCCGGTTCGACGTTCAAGCCGATGGTGGCGTCGGCGGCTTTGGCAAGCGGCATTGCGAGCCCGTCGGGGTTCTATCCGTGCACGTCGGTGTTCGAGTTCGGAAACCGGCCCTTCCGCAACTGGCAGGCGCGCAATGAATCGATCTCCCTCGCGCAGTCGCTGGTCGAGTCCTGCGACACGGTTTACTACCGTTTTGCCGCCGACTGGTGGCGACAAGACCAGGCGGAGCTTCAGGCGAGTCGTCGCGCGCAGGAGCTCATGCAGCTATGGGCTCGCCGGTTTGGCCTGGGGCGGGCCACCAAGATTGATCTTCCCCCTGAAGATCCCGGCCGGATTCCCGACCGCGCTTGGCGCAAGGAGCAATGGCAACGCCTCCGCGACGGTTGGTGCGCGCAGTCTCGGGGCAACGCGGTGTACGCGGATCTTTGCGAGCGCGGATTCCTGTGGCGAGGGGGCGACTCGGTCAACATGTCCGTCGGCCAGGGGGAGGTGACGGCGACGCCGTTGCAGATGGCCCTGGCCTACGGTGCGATTGCCAACGGCGGTTCCGTGCTGCAGCCACATCTCGGGCTCAGCGTGGAAGCGCCGGACGGCCGGGTTCTCCGGCGAATCGGGAACAAGGTCTCCGGCCAGGTCGGACTCGGAAAGGCACACATGGAATACCTCCAGCAGGCTTTGGCGACCGTTGCGGTCAGTGGGACCGCACGCTTTCCTTTCCTTGGATGGCCGCTGGACGAGATCCCCGTCGCCGCGAAGACGGGATCTTCGGAGATCGCCGGTAAGCAGCCCTTCAGCTGGTTCGCTGCATACGCGCCGGCCGACAACCCAAAGTACGTCGTCGTCTCGGTGGTCGAGGAGGCAGGATTCGGCAGTCAGGTGTCGGGCCCGATCGTCCGGCGAGTCATGGACAAACTGTTCGGACGCCCGCTCAGTCCGATCGAGTTCGGCGTGAGGAGCGACTGATGGCCGACGCGCTACCCGGAGCAGGCCGCGTCGAACGAATCGGCCGAGAGCGCATCGCGCCGCGGGGACTTGCCGAGTCTCCGGTTCGTCACATCGATCCAATCCTGGTGCTGTCGGCGCTGGCGCTCTCCGCGATAGGAGTCGTGATGATCTACAGCGCCAGCTTCGCCCGGTTGCGCGACGATGGGTTCGGTGCGGGCATGTTCCTGAGCAGGCAGGCGGTCTTCGTCGCGCTCGGGGTCTTCATCATGATCGGCTTTGCCACAGTTCCATACCGGCGACTGCGGCCGTGGGCTCCGGCTGCGTATCTGGCCTCTCTCGGGCTACTGATCTCTGTGCTTTCCCCGATCGGCCAGCGCGTGCAGGGCGCGCAACGGTGGATCGCCATCGGGTTCTTCCAGATGCAGCCGTCGGAGATCGCCAAGCTCGGGGCCATCCTTGCACTGGCTGCCGTTTTGGCGTCGGGCAAGGGAGAGCCGCAGGTTCGCCATGTTGTGCGGTGCTTGCTTCTTGTCGCGCCGTTTGCGGTGATGATCTACTCCCAGCCCGATCTGGGGACACTACTCGTGCTCCTAGCGATCGCTCTGGGGATGCTGCTGGTCTCGGGTTTGCGGCTCCGATGGCTCGCGGTACTGCTGCTGCTCGGATCGGTAACATTTTACGGCGTGTTTCAGCTGGGATTGCTTCAGGAATATCAGGTCAAGCGCTTCCAGGCCTTCCTCGACCCGAACAGCGACCCGGCGCGCACCGGATACAATCTCAACCAAGCGAAGATCGCGATCGGTTCGGGCGGGTGTTGCGGCAAGGGGTTGTTCTCGGGGACGCAGACGAACCTTGACTTCGTGCCCGAGCAGCACACCGACTTTATCTTTACGGTTGTGGGGGAAGAGTTCGGATTCGCCGGCGCCGCGATCGTCATCGCTCTGCTTGCGATGTTTCTCTGGCGAGGAACGCGGATCGCCATGATGTCGAACACGCTCTTCGGCTCCCTGCTGGCCGCCGGCGTGGTGGCGATGGTGGCATTCCAATCGTTCGTCAACATCGGGATGACGGTGGGAATCGCACCGATTACCGGCATCCCGCTGCCGTTCGTGTCCTATGGAGGATCGTCTCTGCTGACGACGTTTGCGGCGACCGGAATCCTCCTCAACATCCATATGAGACGCTTGCACAAAGACAGGTGGTGACAGGTTTGAACGCCAACGAAGAACCAACTCCGACCGGCACAGCCGGCGAGGAGAGCAGCGGCGCTGAGGAAGCGCGGCCGGGTGTCGATGCCACGTCTCGCAAGGTGGCCGAAGGAGCGCAGGTGGACGATTCGACCGACGGAGAGAACGGATCCGGTTCGCCGGGCACGGCGGCTAAGCGCCGCAGGCGTGGCCGGCGAGGAGGCAAGCGCCACCGCCGGCCGGCGTCGGCTGCCGCGCGATCGGGCGAGACGCCGGACGAGGCGGAGCCGCCCGGGGGTGTCGCAGAATCGGAACCACCGGCCGACTCGGGCTCGAAGGAGCTTTCGAACGGCGAGGCCGAGCCGGCGAAGAAGGCGGCTGCGCCGCGAGCACGGTCTCGACCGCGCGGCTCGCGCGGTGGCCGGGGCCGCGGCCCGACGACGCGCCCGGCTGCGGAACCGCCGGAGGAAACGCCGGCACCCGGCGTGGAGAGTGGCGGCGGTGCCACCGAGGCCGGAACGCTTACGCAGGCCGAGGCATCGGCGGAAGACCGCGCAGACGCGTTGGCCGGCATCGCCGGAGCCGAATCGGCGGAAGAGGCCGGGCAACCGGCAGGAGACGGCGCTGCGGCGCAGCGGCCCCGGCGCCGGCGAGGCGGGCGTGGGCGCGGCGGATCCCGCACCACAGCGGCCGCCGCGACGCCTGAGCCCGGGGAGGAGGGATCGGCGGATGAGCAGGCGGCGCCCTCCGACGCCAAACCGGCGAAGAGGGCGTCCACAAGGGCGGTGAAGGCTCCGGCCGCGAAGGTTGCCAAGTCTGCAGCCAAGGGCACCGGACAGAAAGCCGCGCCGCGCGGCTCGACTCGTCTCGCCGCCCGGGACCAGCGGCGTCAGCAGCGAAAGCCGTACCAGCGCCGCCGCCTCACCGAAGAGGAAGCCAAAGCACTGCGCGGCGAATCAAAGACGATGCTTGTGCACACGGGCCATGACCGGATACAGATCGCCGTGCTCGAACAGCGAGAGCTCATCGAGCACTACGTGGCCCGGGAAACGACCACAACGCTGGTGGGTAACATCTACCTCGGGCGCGTCCAAAACGTCATCGCCGGAATGGAGGCCGCGTTCGTCGACCTCGGGCAGGGACGCAACGCCGTTCTGTATGCCGGAGAGGTCAACTACGCAGCTGAGGATCTCGAGGACGACGTGCTTCCGCGCATCGAGCAGGTTCTTCACTCGGGCCAGCCGGTGCTCGTGCAAGTTACGAAGGATCCGATCGGCACGAAGGGTGCACGGCTCACGGCGCAGATCTCCCTTCCCGGACGCTATCTTGTGCTTGCACCGGATCAGAAGCTGACGGGAATCTCGCGCCGCCTTCACGAGAACGAGCGCACGCGTTTGCGGCAGGCTCTTACCGACATCCGCCCCGACGGACACGGCGTCATCGTTCGCACCGCCGCGGAGGGTGCCTCGCGCGAGGCGCTGAAGCGAGACCTAGATCATCTCGTCAAACAATGGGAAGAGATCAAGCGCAAGCAGAAACACGCGAAGGCTCCGGCGCTGCTCGGCGCGGAACCCGAGCTGGTCATGCGCGTGGTTCGCGACATCTTCTCCGGTGACTTCGAGAAGGTGGTAGTAGACGGACGAGAGATGTTCGAAAAGCTCAGAGAGTATCTCGAAGGCGAGGCACCCGAGCTGCTTGAGAAGCTAGAGCTTTACGAGGGTCCGCTTCCACTGTTCGAAGGACATCACGTGACCGAACAGATTCACAAAGCGCTCGAGCGAAAGGTGTGGCTGCCGAGCGGTGGGTCGATTGTCATCGACCGGACGGAGGCGATGACCGTAATCGATGTGAACACCGGCAAGTTCATCGGCAAGGGAGGCTCGCTAGAGGACACGGTGTACAAGAACAATCTCGAGGCGGCGGAGGAGATCGGCAGACATCTCCGGCTGCGAGATATCGGCGGAATCATCCTCATCGACTTCATCGACATGCTGAGCCTCCAGAACCGCAACGATGTTCTCCGCACGCTCAAGCGTTCGCTGGCCCGGGACAAGACGCGATCCCAGGTGTCGGATGAGGTCTCGAAGCTGGGGCTCGTGGAAATGACCCGAAAACGGTCTTCCGAGGGGCTGCTGGAGGCGTTCAGCGAAACGTGCCCCCAATGCGATGGGCGCGGTATCGTCATCACTCACGAAATCGACTGAGGAGGAGCGCCGTGTACGCCATCATTCGAACCGGAGGCCACCAGGAGAAGGTGGCGCCCGGCGACACGATTCTGATCGATCGCATCAAGACGGAACCCGGCGAGAAGATCACGCTCCAGGCCCTCCTCGTCTCCGACGACGAAACGACCGTGACAGACCGGGCCGACTTGGAGCAGCGGGCCGTCGTCACCGGCGAGGTGATCGAGCACGTGAAGGGCGCCAAGGTCGACGTCTTTCAGTACCGGCAGAAGACGGGCTATCGCCGCCACATCGGACATCGGCAGGCGCTCACGGCCGTCAAGATCCTGGGGATACGGCTCGGCGACCACACGGTAACGGCCGAAGAGGCCGAGGGCGCCCAGGCCGAGAAGGAGCAAGCGGACCGCGCCGCCTCCGAGGAGGCCAGGGACGCCGCACGCAAGGCTCGGGAGGAGCGGGCCGAGGCAAAGAAAGCGGCCGCCAAGAAGAAGGCTCCGCTCAAGAAGACGGCCGCCAAGAAGAAGGCTCCGCTCAAGAAAGCCGCTGCGAAGGAGAAGGCGAGCGAGAAGAAAGGCTAGTTTTCGGCTCCACGGGGTGACGATTTCCGTGTCCTCTGCTAGCCTGCTCGCGCTATGGCATCCAAGAAGGGCGCATCTTCCAGCCGGAACGGCCGGGATTCCAACGCGCAGCGTCTCGGGATCAAGCGGTACGCCGGTCAGGTCGTCTCGGCCGGCTCCATCCTCGTGCGACAGCGCGGCACCCGGATTCACCCCGGCCTGAACGTCGGTTTGGGGCGCGACGACACGTTGTTCGCCCGTGCGACCGGGATCGTCCGCTACCACAGCCGGCGCGATCGCCGGTACGTCAGCATCGACGCCTCGTCGTAGCCGCCGCGCCCCGACTTCCTCCCGTCGCCGCCCTCGATCCAGCCGCCGGCCTTCGCCGAGCCCCCCGCAGCCGAGCCGCTACGCTTGTTCGCGTCATGGCATTCGTCGACGAGGTACGGATCAACGTTCGCGCCGGCGACGGCGGCAACGGCGCGGCGTCGTTTCGGCGCGAGAAGTTCGTGCCCCGCGGTGGACCGGACGGCGGCAACGGCGGCTCGGGGGGGTCGGTCGTCCTTCGGGTGGAACCCGGTGTTGCGACGCTTTCGGAGCTGGCCCGGTTGCCCCACCGGAAGGCCGGGCGCGGCGACCACGGGTCCGGCTCGGACAAGCACGGCGCCGCGGGACCGGACCGCCTCGTTGCCGTGCCCGACGGAACAATGGTACGCGAAGCGGAAACCGGCGAAGTGCTGGCGGATCTCGTCGGTGCAGGAGCCTCGTTCGTCGCGGCCCGGGGCGGCCGTGGAGGCCGTGGCAATGCGGCGTTCGCCACGGCGCGCCGGCGCGCGCCGGGCTTTGCCGAGCGCGGCGAGCCCGGCGAGGAGCGGTGGTTGCAACTCGAGCTGCGTTTGCTCGCCGACGCGGGACTCGTCGGGTTCCCCAACGCCGGAAAGTCGTCGCTCGTCGCCAGGATGTCGGCAGCGCGTCCCAAGGTTGCCGACTATCCGTTCACAACCCTGACGCCGAACCTCGGGGTCGCGGAGGTTGCCGGCGAACGGTTCGTGGTGGCCGACGTGCCCGGCATCATCGAGGGCGCGCACGAGGGCCGGGGACTCGGCCTGGAGTTCTTGCGTCATCTCGATCGATGTCTCGTGCTGTGCTTCGTGCTCGACCTATCGGCCGGCGATCCTTCCGGTGCTCTGGCCGCTCTCCGCGCGGAACTTGCCGCCCACGACCCCGCATTGGCATCCCGGCCGGCTGTGGTGGCGGCGAACAAGATCGATCTCCCGGAGGCGGCCGAGTGGGTGAGCCAAGCGCGCTCTGCCGCCGGCGCCTTGCCGTTCGTGCCCGTGTCCGCTCTGACGGGCCGGGGGACCGCCGAGCTGGCCTCCGCGCTGTCGGACGCGGTCGCCGCAGAGCGCATGCGCATCGGAAGGCCCCGGTCGCGGGTGCTGATTCGCATCCGGCCCGAGAGCACCGCCGTCGAAGTGGAGCGTGAGGCGGGTTGGTGGCGAGTGAGGAGCCGCCCCGCCGAGCGGCTCGTCACGCGATTCGATATCGCGAACTCCGATGCCCTGGCCCACGTGCAGCGGCGGCTTCTCGAGCTCGGCGTCGAGGACGCGCTGTCACGGGCGGGAGCGAAGGCCGGGGACGAGGTTCACATCGGCGACGCCGTCTTCGAATTCGAGCCGGAGTCCTCGAGGTCATCTTCATGACGGCGCGTTCTCTGCTTGTCCGCAGGCTCGTGGTCAAGGTCGGATCGACCGGCCTGACGGCCGCCGATGGTTCGCTCGACCAACGGCAGATCTCGGCACTCGTTACCCAGATCGCGGCCGCACGCGCCGGCGGCCGGGCGACGGTGCTCGTATCATCGGGGGCCATTGCGGCGGGACTCGGGCCGCTCGGCCTACGGCGCAGGCCCTCAGATGTACCGAGCCTTCAGGCTGCGGCCAGCGTGGGACAGGGATTTCTCGTTCACGCGTATCGCATCGCATTCGCTCGGCGAAAGCTCGTCGCTGGACAGGTTCTGCTAACGCAAGACGATTTCGTGCACCGCAAGTCGTACTTGAACGCGCGGACCACGCTGGAGCGACTGTTCGAGCTCGGCGCGGTGCCCATTGTGAACGAGAACGATGCCGTGGCAACAGAGGAGATCAGGTTCGGCGACAACGATCGTCTCGCCGCGCTCGTCGCGAATCTTGTGCACGCGGACTTGCTCGTCATTCTGTCCGACATCGACGGCCTCTACTCGGCCGATCCAAAGCGACACCGCGCGACGTTGCTCGAACACGTGGACGACGTAGACGCCGTTGCCGGGCTCCGGGCCGGTAGGTCACGGAGCGGTGTCGGCTCCGGAGGGATGGCGTCGAAGATCGAGGCCGTGCGCATCGCCACGGCATCGGGGGTCGGCGTCGTCATCGCGAACGCGCGGCGCCCCCGCATTCTCGAGGGTATCCTGCGCGGCGACCCGGTGGGAACGTACTTCCCACCGCGCGGTCGTAAGGCGTCGTCGCGCAAGCTCTGGATCGCATTCGCCCGATCGGCGCGTGGTACGCTCTTTGTTGATTCCGGGGCCAGGGATGCTCTGGTCTCCGGAAAGAAGAGCTTGCTGCCGGCCGGCGTAACGCGGTACGAGGGGCACTTCGAAATCGGCGACGCCGTCGATATCGCCGGGCCGGATGGGGCGGTGTTCGGCAAGGGCCTCGTCAACTACGACGCGAGTGAGATCGACGAGATCCGGGGCCGGAGAGTCGGCGACGGCGTCCGCGAGGTCGTGCATCGCGACTCCCTGGTGATCCTCTCAGACGAGGGCGAGTCATGAACGAGCTGCTGGAGATCGGAAAGCGGGCCCGGCGCGCGGCATCTCGCCTGGCGGGGGTTTCTTCGCGTGAGAAGGACCAGGCTCTGCAGGCGATGGCGGATGCGCTGCTCTCCGGCGTGGATCGGATCCTCGCGGCGAACGCCGAAGACCTCGAACGGGCCGCGGCTGAGGGTCTGACCGGCGCGCTCATCGACCGGCTGACCCTGACGTCGGAACGAGTCGCCGACATGGCCGAGGGTTTGCGCCGGGTCGCCGCTTTGAAGGACCCTGTGGGAGAAGTGCTCGACGGGTGGACGCTGCCAAACGGGCTGCGCGTCTCGAAGGTCCGCGTTCCGCTCGGCGTGGTGGCGATCATCTACGAGGCAAGGCCGAACGTGACGGTCGACGCGGCCGGACTCTGCGTCAAGAGTGGCAATGCAACGATCTTGCGCGGTTCCCGCTCGGCCATCTCGTCGAACACCGTGCTCGCGGCGGTGCTCGACGAGGCCGGAGTTGCCGCCGGGCTTCCCCGGCACTCGATCCAGCTCGTGCTATCGACGGATCGAGAGAGCGCCAAGGAGCTAATGCGAATGCGGGATTACGTCGACGTGCTCATTCCGCGCGGCGGAGCCGAGCTCATTCGCGCCGTGGTCACCGAATCGCAGGTTCCCGTGATCGAGACCGGTGTCGGGAACTGCCACGTCTACGTCGACTCGGCAGCCGATCTCGACAAGGCGCTCCCAATCCTCGTCAATGCCAAGACGCAGCGGCCGGGCGTGTGCAACGCGGCCGAAACGCTCCTCGTACACCACTCGATCGCCGGCCGATTCCTGCCCGGCGCGATCGCCGAGCTGACGGCCCGTGGCGTCGAGCTTCGGGGGGACGAGTCCACGCGCGAGTTTGCGGCAACGGTAAAGCCTGCAACGGAGGAGGACTGGCGCGCCGAATTCCTCGACCTGGTGATGGCCGTGAAGGTCGTCGGCTCACTCGATGAGGCCATCGAGCACATCAACACCTACGGCACGCGACACACCGATGCGATCGTGACCGAGGACTACGGCGCGGCGCGGCGCTTTACCCAGGAGGTCGACGCGGCATGCGTCATTGTCAATGCTTCCACACGGTTCGCCGACGGCGGTGAGTTCGGCTTCGGAGCGGAGATCGGGATCTCGAACCAGAAGCTGCACGCCCGAGGGCCGATGGCGCTGCCGGAGCTAACGTCGTACAAGTACGTCGTCGAGGGAGACGGGCAGGTGCGAGCATGACCGCCGAGCGATTTGCGTCCGTCGAAGACGTGATCGTGCGGCTCGGTGCCGCCGGGTATCTCACCGACGAGGCGATCGCTACGGTGGTGTTCCTTGCCGACCGTCTCGGGAAGCCGGTGCTCGTCGAAGGTCCTGCCGGGACCGGCAAGACTGAGCTTGCGAAATCGGTGTCGGCCGCGCTCGACACGAACCTCGTGCGCCTGCAGTGCTACGAGGGTCTCGATGAAGCGAAGGCGCTGTACGAGTGGAACTACAAGAAACAACTTCTGCGGATTCAGGCCGAGGGTGGACGAGAGCAAACCTGGGAGGAAGTCGAAACTAACATCTTCGGCGAGGAGTTCTTGCTCGAACGGCCGCTGCTCGCCGCGATCCGCCATCCGGAGCCGACGACGCTGCTCGTGGATGAGATCGACAAGGTGGACTTTGAGTTCGAGGGCCTGCTGCTGGAGCTTCTCAGCGATTTTCAAGTCACAATTCCCGAGATGGGCACGGTCGTCGCCCGCCAGATTCCATTCGTAGTGCTGACGTCGAACAACACCCGCGACCTTTCCGAGGCCTTGAAGCGACGCTGCCTATACCTGTATCTCGATTACCCGGACGTCGAGCGTGAGAAGGCGATCGTGCTGTCACGGGTGCCGGAGGTCACCGAGATGCTGGCCGACCAGATGGTACGGGTCGTGCGGTCGATCCGGCAGATGGAACTCAAGAAGTCGCCGTCGATCGCAGAGACGCTGGACTGGGGGCGAACGCTGCTCCACCTGGGGATTACGACGCTGGACGAGGAGGCCGCACGGCGGACGATGAGCGTGCTGCTGAAGTTCCAGACCGACGTCGAGAAGGTCGCCGGCCATCTGAAGATCGTCCCGAGTCCCTCGGACAACTGATGCTCGATCGCTTCCTCGCGTTCACCGGCGCCCTGCGGACGGCGGGGATCCCGGTGGCGGTGAGCGAGGAGCAAGACGCCTTGCTGGCGCTGGGGCTGGTACCGCTGATCGAGCAGCAAGCGATGCGATCGGCGCTGGCTGCGACGATGATCAAGACGGCGCCTCATAGGCCGGCCTTCGACATGCTGTTCGATCTGTATTTCGGGACCGGCCGGGGTCCGGAAGCCCTCGCCGAGCGGGACGCGGCGGAGGACGCGGAGGTGCCGCCTGATGCGGAAGCCTTTTCGGAGGAGCTGTTCCGCGCGCTCGTCGCGGGAGATTCCGGAGCGATCCGGGATCTGGCCCGAAGAGCCGTCTCCCGTTTCGGCCGGGTTCAAGGCACGCGCACGGGGAGCCCGTATTTCCAGTACCGGGTGTTTCGCGAGATCGACATGGAGCGCATGCTGGCGCGGTTGATGGAGGAAGAAGCGGGAGGCGACCCGGGCCCCCTCGAACGGCGTCTGTGGCGCGACGAGGTCGATTCCCGGCTCGAGGCGTTCCGGCGCGAGGTCGAGGCCGAGGTGCGCCGGCGTCTCGCCGAGCACCGCGGTGCGGAGGAGATCGCGAAGCACACCGTGAGGCCCCTGCCGGAAGACCTTGATTTCGTTCGCGCGACGGGAGAGGAGATCGCTCAGTTGCGGCGGTCCATCCGGCCGCTGGCGCGCAAGCTGGCCAGCCGGATGTCGATGCGGCGACGTCATGCCAAGCGCGGGCGTCTGGACGTGCGCGGCACGATACGCCATTCGCTGTCGACCGGGGGAGTGCCGTTCGACACGCGGTTCCGTCACCGCCACGTGCGCAAGCCCGAGCTGTTCTTGATTTGCGACATCTCCGGATCGGTGGCCGCGTTCGCGCGCTTCACGCTGATGTTCGTCCATGCGTTTCAGTCGGAGTTCACGCGCGTGCGGTCGTTCGTCTTCGTGGACACGCTCGACGAGGTGACCCGGATCTTCGATCGTTCGGATTTCGTCGATGCAATCGAACGCATGAACCGGGAAGCCGAGGTGGTGTGGCTGGACGGCCATTCGGACTACGGCTCGTCGCTGGAGAAGTTCTGGCAGCTCTACGGTCATGATGTCGGGCCTCGATCGACGGTGGTCGTGCTCGGCGACGGCCGCAACAATTACCGTGCCAGCGGCGCTTGGGTCCTGAAGGAGCTTCGGAAGCGGGCGCGCAAGGTTTACTGGCTGAACCCCGAGCCGCGGCGGTATTGGGATACCGGTGATTCGATGGTTTCCGACTACGCGCGGCATTGCGACGACATGGCCGAAGTGCGCAACGTCAAGAGCCTTCAGGGATTCATCTCGAGGATGTGACGTGTACGATCCTCCGCGGGCGCCGGCGTATCGCTTTCTGTATCTGTTTCTCGTTCCGTTGATCCGGCTGTACTGGCGCCTTCGCGTCGCCGGCCGGCGCAACCTTCCCAAGCGCACCGGCCTGATCATCGCGTCGAACCATTGGTCGGGAGTGGACCCGATCATGGTGTGCTCGTCGTTCTGGCGGCCGGTGCACTGGCTTGCCAAGGTGCAGCTCGTCAAGAAGATGAAGTACGGATGGTTCTTTCGGGCGGCGGCCGTGATCCCGATCGACCGGGACGCACCGAGGCAGGAGTCGATCGACAAGGCCGCCGCGGTGATACGCCGGGGCGGCTTGTTCGGGATCTATCCGGAGGGAACGCGGTCGCGGGACGGCCGCTTGTACAAGGGGTACACGGGAATGGCTCGCATCGCTGCTGCCACCGGCGCGCCGGTGATCCCCACCGGGGTCATGGGTACGCGGGAGTCGGTGCCCAAGGGCAAGCTGCTGCCGCGTCCCACGAAGGTGGAGGTTCGGTTTGGGGCGCCGTTGCGGTTCTCGATGGTGCAGGGGGAGGACGAAAAGGTTGCACTGCGGCGCTTCACCGACGAGGTGATGGAGGCGATCGCCGCGCTGACCGGCCAGCAGATCGCCGGCGAGTACAACCCGCGCGCGTGAGCAAGTGGGAAGCTACTCGAGTCCTTCGACCTCCTCGCGCAAGGCCCCCAGAATCTCGAGTTCCACACGGTCCTTGGGCCGGCCGGCCGCGCGCTTCATCCGGATGAGATCATCGAGTGATACCACTGCTACTTCGAAGCCATCCAGGTCCATCGTGGTTGCGTTCGCCGAAAGGTCTCGAAACCCGTCGGTTCCCGCCGGCGTTCCGAGGCAGTCAAGATCCCCGTGGTCCGTCGTGAACGTGAATGTATCGCCCATGCGGATCGTTGCGGCGTCGAGCCGGAATGGAAGCGAGGAATCGGCCCCGCGCAGATGTGCGTTCAGCGCCCGCAACGCGGCGACCAAGCGTTCGATGTTCTGGTCGGAGCGCTCATAGCAGATATCGATGTCTTGAGTGACCGAAGGAGAACCAAGAGCGGAGGCGGCCACGCCCCCGATGAGCACGTAGGTCACGTCATGCTTCCGAAGGACTCGAAGGATCCCGAGGAAATCGATCGAGCTCACGCTTTGGCCTTGCTCTTACGCGCGCGCCCCCGTATACGCGCGATCCCGGCGGCCGCAGTCGATGCCGCCTCGATCCGTTCCCGAGGCGACAGCCGAAGCCGTTCACCAATTTGGCTTCGATCGATGCCTTCGCCCAGGCGGGGCAGCGCCTCCAGCTCGTATCGGCAGGCACGCAGGAGACGGTCGAGCGTGGATGCCCGGGGGTCGATGGACCCGGTTTCGATGCGACCGATCGTGGACTGCGGGACGCCCGTCCTCTCGGCCAGCCGTCGCTGGCTGAGACCGGCGCGTCGGCGGGCGGAAACGAGAGCCCGAGCGGCGTTCATCATCCCCACGTATGATAGCGCAGACGCTATCATACGGCCAGGGGTCGAGGATCGTGCTTCCCGGGGACTCTTCTTGCGAGCGCGCGATGTGAAAGGCCATTGGCACAGCGAAGCTTGGAACGCGGAGGCGCCGACCGGGCCGCGCCAACTTCCCGGCCGCGGGAGAGTTAGGCCGCCCGACCAGGCGGCATCGACCGCGCGAGTGCCAAACCGCCGCCGGTTGCGAGGATGAGCGATCCCCCGAAAGCCATGTGGAATGTGACGCTCCACGGCGACGTTTGGGGGTGGTGGTTTTCTCGGGCGCGCTCCATGGCGATGCCGCGATCTCGCTGACCTAGCTCCCGGCCGATGGGCGCTAGAACGAGGAAGGCCGCGCCCGCCGCAACGGCAACGGCCAGCCAACGACGGCTGGTCACCGTTCCTTTCTCGGGAGAACGTCCCTGATGCATGAAGACGACGACGGCCATGCCCAGCGCGCAAGCCAGGACACACGCGAGCAGCGCCAGTGGCACGAGTGACTCGGCGGAGAGCTCTTCGTAGGGGCCCGTTGCCTCCATCCCCGCCCCAAGCAATCCCTCCAGGGCGACCGGAACAAGGACGGCGACGAGGAGCCACAGCCTACGAACGATGTCGCGTGTGGCGCTCGATGGCGCTTGTTTCGGTCTTCGGACCCTAAGGTCCAGACCTGTGGCAGCGGCACAGGTTATCGCGGCAGCGCACGCGCTCCC
>JBKKBZ010000008.1:0-18551 GCA_046713235.1 Actinomycetota bacterium
GACGTGTTCTTTCCCGAGAAGGGAGGTTCGTCGAGGGAGGCCAAGCGCATCTGTGCCGAGTGTGCGGTGCAGAAGGTGTGCCTGGATTACGCACTCGCGAACGATGAGAAGTTCGGTATCTGGGGCGGGCTCTCAGAACGAGAGCGGCGTCGGTTGAAACGACTTGCGTCTTAGAGGGTCTTCCTCTCCTGAGCGAGGGAAGGAGGTGACCAGATTGCCAGCCAAGAAGCGTAAGACCGCTCGCAAGGCCACGGGCCGCAAGACCGCGGCCAAGAAGCGGACCACGCGCAAGGCGGCCAAGAAGACGACCGCGCGGAAGGCGGTTCGGAAGGCGGTTCGCAAGACCGCCCGAAAGACCACCCGCAAGCGGACGACGAAGAAGGCCGCGGCGGCGAAGAAGCCGGCGAAGCGGCGCGCACGCAAGCGCACCTCCGCCGCAGCGAAGCCGGCGGCCAAGAAGCGGACGACGAAGCGCCGCACCACGCGCAAGAAGGCAACGGCGCGCAAGCGGTAAAGAAGTCAAGATCTGAGGCCTTGCCCGCCTGGCAAGGCCTCAGCGCTTTTCCGAGATCACTAGAAGGCCAGAAATCCATCAAAAAACCGCCGGTTGGCGGGCCTTCGACCCCCTTGCTAGATTCCGCGGGCCCATGCACCCTCAGGACGTCTCGGTCCTTGCCATCCTCGTCGCCACCAATGGTGAGGAATGGTTGCCCGACGTTATCCACGCTCTTGCCGGTCAGACGCACCCGCACCTCGACGTTGTTGCCGTCGATAACTTATCCAACGATCGTTCGGCGTCGCTGATCGCCAAGGCGTTTGGCGGAAACGCCGTCACGCTCGACCGTCGTGTCGGATACGGACGTGCGCTCGCCGCAGGCCTGGCGCTTGCCGCCGAACGAGAATTCTCTCCGGATGCGTTTCTGCTCGTTCACGACGACGCTGCTCTTGCGCCGGATGCGGTGGAGGCGCTGGTCGAGGCGATGACGGCCGACGAGAGCATCGGTGTCGTGGGCGGGAAGCTCGTCGAGTGGGACGATCCCGAAGTTTTGCAGGAAGCAGGGATGACGACGGATCGCTACGGCCGCCTTTTTCCCCGGGTCGAGCGCAACGAGCTCGATCAAGGACAGCACGACGGGATGCGCGAGGTGCTCTTCTGCACGAGCGCCTCGCTGCTCGTTCGGCGCGAGGTAGTCGAGCGAGTCGGATTCTTCGATCTGCGCTACGTGGTCATGCGTGACGACCTCGATCTCTGTTGGCGCGCACGGCTCGCCGGTTTTCGCGTCGTCTTTACGTCTGCCGCAAGCGCGCGGCATGCCGCTGCAATCGTTCGTGGTCGGCGGGAGGGCGCGGCCGGAACCGCCGTCCGCTATTTCAGCGATCGCAACCTGATCGCAACCGTGCTGAAGAACTACGGCGCGGCTCGGCTGGTCGCCGTGCTCCCGGTGCTCCTCGTTCAGTCCCTCATCACCGCCGTACTTCAAGGTGTTCGCGGCGGTCGTGGTCAAGCTCGCCAAGTGCTCGGCGCGTTGCAGTGGAACATCGTTCACATGCCTTCGACGATCCGCGCGCGGGCGCGCGCGCGGCGGCGGCGCACGGCCGGCGACGGCGCCGTTACGCAGTTCATGGTCCATGGATCCCCCCGGCTTCGTGGCTACCTCGAGCGCGTGCTCGAGTCGATCGTGGGGGAACCGGGAGAAGGTATCGAGGAGGCGGAGATCGGGGTGGGCCCGCCTCAGGGCCGCGTGGGGCGCCTGAGGCACACCCTTCGTTCGCGCCCGGCTCTTGCCGTGTTTGGGCTGCTGGCCCTGGTCTACCTCGTCGGCGGACGCTCGCTCTATGGGCCCGGCGTCTTGAGCGGGGATGTGCTCTTCCCCTTCCCGGCGAAGGAAGGAGACTTTCTCCGCGAGTACCTCTCCGGCTGGCGATCGGCCGGCGTTGCCGGAGCCCATCCCCCGAGTCTCTCCCTGTTGCTCCTCGGCGTGCTCTCGACGATCTGTTTCGGCAGTACCTGGCTGGCGGCGCGGGTGCTCGTGCTCGGGCTACTGCCGGTCGGCTGCCTGGGACTCTGGCGAACCGCGGGAAAGCTCGGGCTCGGTACGGCCGGCAGGATCACGGCGTCGGTCGTCTATGCGCTGTCGCCGCTGTCCCTCATGGCCTTCGGACGGGGCCTCTTGCCCGAGCTGGTCCTGCTTGCCGCCGCACCGTGGCTCGTGAGGCCGCTGCTTTCGGACATCGGCACGACGCCAAAGCCCCCGGGGTGGCGAAGTCTCGCGACGACCACGGCGGGTCTCGCCGTGGCCACGTCGCTCTCGCCGTGGTCCATCGTCTTCTTCCCGGCAGCCGCCGGGTGCGTGGCGATCGGGGTCGCGCTGGCGCGTGCGGGCGACCCTCGTGCGATCCTCCGCACCGGAGGCGTCATCGCCGCCGGGGCTGCCGTTCTGCTTCTGCCTTGGAGCACTGAGCTGATCCGGGACGGCACGCCCCTGGGAATCGGCGGACGGGGGCCTCGGGTCGAGATGCTCGATCTCCTCGGGCTTGCACCGGGACCGTCGCCGGTCGGCGTGCTCGGATGGGCCTTGCTTCCGGTGGCGCTGCTGGGGGCGGCGCTGGGGCGAGGGCGAAGACGACTCGTCACCGTCCTGCTTGCTACCGGGTTCTTCTCGTTGCTCGCCGCCTGGGGAGCGGCGCGGGGAGTCGCAACCATCGCCCCCCGGCCGGGTCTGCCCCTGGTCCTTACGGCGCTGTCGGTCGCCGTACTTGCCGCAGTCGCCGTCGAGGCGATCCCGACGGCCCTGGGCGTCCGGGGCTTCGGGCTTCGCCACGTCGCAGTAGGCCTGGCGGCCGCCTTCCTCGTCGTCACTGTCGCCGTCTCTTGCGTGTGGCTGGCGCGAAGCCGCTTCGATGGGCTGGGACGGCCGGAGGTCGTCGCGCCGGCTTTCCTGCAGGCCGACACGGTCACAGAAGGAGAGTTCCGCGTCTTGTGGATCGGCGCGCCCCGTCCGGAGGAGAAAGCCGGACGAGATGCCGTGCGCCTCGATCTCACCGATCCGGAAGGCGAGACGATGCTGGGATACGGGGTCCGGCGCTCCGGACCGGGCGAGCGCTTCGTGCTGGAAGCCGCGACGGCAATCCTTTCTGGACGCGCCGATCTCGGCGGCCGTTTGCTGGCGCCGCTCGGGGTGCGGCAGATCGTTGCCCGACCCGATGCCCCACAGTCGTCGATTGATGCTCTCGAGCGTCAGACGGACCTTCGGTTTCGCCAAAGCTTCCAAGGGTCCCGGGTGTACGACAACGTCGGGTGGCTCCCGGTGGCTGCGCCGGTGGCGCCCGGCGGCTGGGTGCGAGCGAGTCGTGGATCGGACCCGTTCACGGCCATCCTCGCCGTTGACGACACCGGGGATCCTCTCCGGGGGCTCGACCGCACCGGCCCGGCGCGCTTCTCGGGTCCGGTTGATCCGACTGCGTCGACGATTCTTCTTGCTCAGCCCTTCGACCCCGGGTGGCGGCTTTACGTGGGGGACACGGTCGTGCGCCCTCACCGAGCCTTTGGTTTCGCGACGGCCTTTTCCATGCCGGGATCCGAGCCGAAGACGGCCGGTGCGAGCGCGTCACCGACCCCGAGGGCAACGACCTCGCCCGCGCCGGCCGGGACGCCCTCTCCGACGCCGACGCGGACGCCGTCCCCGATCACCTCCGTCGGTTCCGCGGTCACCATCCGCTGGGCGGGACAGGGGAGCACGCGTGCATTGCTCGTTCTGCAGGCCGTCTTGTGGCTCGTCCTTGGCATCGGCGCGTCGCGACGAGCCGCCTTCGAACGAGGTGAGCGGTGATCGACTACGAGGCCAAGCCCGCCGGGCGGCGAAGACGCAATGCCCTGCTCTCCCTTGTTGCGGCGGCCTTCATCGCCGGCGCCGTGGTTGCCGACCGGCTGGTCCCGGCTTCGCGCTCGCCGGGCGCCGCGGCGGCGCAGGTGACGCAGACCGGAGTTTGGGGTTGCCCGCTGGTGTCTGCCGGCAAGCTCGGTGGCTGGTTGAATCTCGCCAACGCCGGGCTCCGTCCGGCATCCGTCCGCGTTCGGTGGATCGTGATGGGAGTTCGCCCCGCCGAATTCGGGCTCCGGCTCTTGCCCGGCCAGGCGACCTCGCTGCGCGCTCCGGTATCCGGCGACCGTGCGGTCGCGGCGGTCGTTGAATGGGCGGGAGGCGAGGTCGTCGTCTCTCGGTCGGCACCCGCTTCGGCGCTCGCCGGACGCACCGTTGCCGTCGGATCGGCCTGCAGTCTGGGTGGCGAGCGCTTGCTGGCGTTCGTGGGAGGCCGAACGCTCAATGCCGAGACGCGTCTTTGGGTGCTCAATCCCTCGAGTGCCGACGCGTTGATCGACATTTCTCTTCTCATCGAGGGCGACGAGTTTCAGCCCGAGAGCCTGAAGCGACGGGTGGTGCGTGGTCGGTCGACCTTTTTCATTCGCGCCGGCGATTTCTCGTTCGATCATCAACTCATCGGGATGGTTGTGCGCACGACGACGGGCACGGTGGTGGCCGACGCGATGGTCCTGACTGCGACGGGAGCCGATCTGATCCCGGCGGGACCGCCGCGAACGTCCTTGGCGGTTGCCGGCGAGCCGCTGCGGAACGGACACGTCGATATCGTGGCCGTGGGAGAGGATCCGGCGACGGTCGTCTCATCGACCCTTACCGCAAAAGGTCAGTCGAGCACGATCGCCTTTCCCTCGGGCCTCGACCCGGGCTCGCCGGTGGAGGTCGGTATCCGCGGCGGGGGGGCGATGGCCTTCAGTCTCGTCGGCCGGGAGGGAAGTCCGTTCGTCGCGACGCTGGCTTGGTCCCCTCCGATTCCCGGGGGAAGCGACTTCGCTATTTCGCCGCCGCTTCCGGTCTCGACGCGCTGGATCGGCGTGGCCGGACCACCCGCGTCCGGAGCCGGGCTCCGGCTCGTCCTCGCCAACCCGTCGGGGGGTCCCGTGGTCGCTCGGACGCGGGTGCTCACTCAGTCCGGACAGGCGGCTGCCGGAGCGCTCGCCAGCGTGAGTCTGCTTCCCGGACGCTCGGCAGTCTTTCCCCTCGCGGTCCGCGGGGAGGCAGTCGGCGTCGAGGTTGTGTCGTCCGGGCCCATCGTAGTGACCGTCGTCGGAACCGGCGGGCGGGACGCCACGGCGTTTACCTACGCGATCGGTGCTTCGCCGGCGCCCGGTCGCCGGCGGCCCTCCGTCGTTCTGGACCCGGGGGCGGGCGTTTCGAACTAGCTCTGACTCAGTCCCGGCCGAGCTCGTGGAGCCGGTCGTCTGAGATCCCGAAATGGTGGGCGATCTCGTGCAGCACGGTGTCCTTCACGATCTCCCGCACGTGGCTTTCGTCCCGCGCGATCCGCTCGATCTGACGCCGGAAGATGGTGATCCGGTCTGGGAGCACGCCCGCATAGCCTGAATCCCTCTCTGTGAGGGGGATGCCCTCGTAGAGCCCAAGGAGCCCGGTGGGGGGAGAATTTTCGTCGATGATGACCTCGACGTTGGACAGGGCTTCGGCGAAAGTCGCCGGCAAGTCCTCGAGGGCGCTCTCGACTAGCGCCTCAAAGGCTCGCCCGGACTCCAAGCGAGCGCGGACGGCAGGATCCCAGCTCTGAGCGGTTTTCTTACGGGCGACGGCGCTGTCCTGGGTCAGTTTGACCTGCAGAGGCCAAACGGGCGGGCGTCCATGGGGCTCATCCTAGAGCCGGAGAGGATTTCGAGAAAGCGACTATTTCTTCCGAGGGCCGGTTCCCCTTGTGCTCGCTCGTGCCACGTGCTAAAGTAGTTGGGTACTCCGCGAAAGTGAGTAGGGGGCAACTCCGAAAGCTGTCGCGGAGTACAACTTTTTTCCTCGGCCGTCCGGCTACCCAGCAATTGCGCACGGGAACCCGGTCGGCCGGCTGTTTTCCCAGGTAGCCGAGGTGCTGCTCCGGTTCTCTCCGAGGCCCCCGCATCGTTTGAATCGAAGGAAATGTGGGTGTCGCGAGTCAATGCGAACATCAAAAGTATCTTAGGTAGCCTAACCCGAGGTAAGAAGCCGGGTTTCTGGGATGCTTGAGAAATACATGCCTGTAATCTATGGTGCCGCCGTGTTCGACAGAAGCCCGGGCAGGCCGGGCGACGTGCGCAAATGTTCTCGCCAAGGATGCCGCTGGCCGGCGTCGGCGTCGTTTACGTATGCCTACGATCGCAAGGTCGTCTGGGTCGAGGATCTCATCTCTCAACCGCATCCGGCTGCATATGATCTCTGTGCCGCTCACGCGGAACGTTTGGGAGTACCCATAGGGTGGACGAAGGAGGACCTCCGCATCGTCCCTCCTCCGGTCACGCCGATTCGCCCCGGGATCGACGCGTGGCAGGCGCCGGCAGAGCCGGCTACCTCCGACGCCGGTCACGGCGCCTGATCTCAGCCGGGTCCGCCCTTGTTGACTGTTGCCAACGTCGGCGTCTTAGGTACATGGCTGTATCATAAGACCGTGCCCATCGACCGGCAGCTCATCAAGCGGATCCGCGTTCTCGATCAGTACGACCTGCGGCGACTGATGATTTTCATCCGCGGCCTGTTGATCTCGACGGAGGGGCCGCTCGCCCCCGGCCCGGAGCACGATCGAAGCGGCAAGGTTACCTACCGGCTCCAGCCGGTCCGGTGTGGAAAGCGCGGGTGCACCCGATGTCCTCACGGACCCTACTGGTATGCCTACTGGCGAGAAGAGGGTCGCATGAAATCCCGCTACATCGGAAAGGAACCCCCCGAAGGAATCGGGAGCCAACCGCCCGAGGGAGCCGGTTCGGACTAAAGCCCCTGATCTCCGTGACCGATGGAAAATCAGCAGAATTCGCTATGGCCGCGCGGGGGCCGAGGAGGGAGACTGATGTGACCGAATCTCGCCTAGAGGGAGGGGATGGGATGGGCACGCTTGTTTGTCCGAACTGCGCGTCGAAAAACGTGATCAACATCAACCTGGCGATAGAGCACGACACGAGAGTGTCGTTCTATTCCTGCCACCGCTGCGAGCGCCGGTGGTGGCACAAGGACGGGCAGGATGCGGCGCTTCCCGAGGTCCTGGCGCTCGCCCGGCGAAAGCCTTCCAAGCGGGTCTGATACCCCAAGTCCGCCGATCACCGGCGACGTCGCGGAGATGCGGCGCAACCCCCGGTTACAATCCCCTCAAGTGAACCTCGACGCGGTCTTCAAGGCGTACGACATCCGCGGCATCTACCCAGAGGAGATAGACGAGGACCTCGCTCATGCCGTGGGACGAGCATTCGTGGCGTTCGCCGGCGCTCGTCGCATTGCCGTCGGGCGTGACGCTCGAATCTCCTCCCCGGTGTTGTCTACGGCGTTCATCTCCGGTGCCGTTGCCCAAGGGGCCGATGTCGTCGACCTCGGGCTCATCTCGACCGATCTTCTGTACTACGCGTCGGGAATCATGAACGTGGCGGGAGCGATGTTCACGGCGTCGCACAATCCGGCTCAGTACAACGGCATCAAGCTTTGTCGCGAAGGGGCCGCCCCCGTCGGCGAGGACACCGGCCTCGGTGAGATCAAGGAGATGGTGGCGGGCGGTTCGATCCCCGCGCCGCGGCGAACCGGCACCATCCAGCGCGTCGATCTGCTCGGCGCGTACGTCGATCACGTGCTGGCGCAAATCGATCCGTCGGCCGTGCGTCCGCTCACTGTTGCGGTGGATACGGCGAACGGCATGGGCGGACTGACGGTTCCTGCGGTGCTGCGCCGGCTGCCCGTCGTCGTCGTGCCGCTTTATTTCGATCTCGACGGAACGTTTCCGAATCACCCCGCCGACCCGATCCAGCCGGAGAATCTCGCCGATCTCAAGAAAGCGGTTCTCGAGAACCGCGCCGACGTCGGATTGGCCTTCGACGGAGATGCCGACCGCGTGTTCCTGCTCGACGAGTTCGGCGAACCCGTATCCGGCTCTCTCACGGCCGCGCTGGTGGCCCGCTCGATTCTCTCCGGCCATCCCGGCGAGACGGTGATTCACAACGTGATCTGCTCGAGAATCGTCCCCGAAACGATTCGCGAGCACGGCGGCGAGCCGGTTCGGACGCGGGTCGGTCACTCATTCATCAAGCAGGTCATGGCGGAGACCGGGGCCATCTTCGGCGCGGAGCATTCCGGACACTACTACTTTCGCGACAACTATCGCGCCGACTCGGGACTCATCGCCGCGGTGCACGTCCTTGAAGCGCTGTCCCGCGAGCAACTGCCCCTCTCCTCGGTGCTGGCGCCCTTTCGCCGGTACTGGAACTCCGGAGAGCTCAACACCGAGGTCGCCGACCAAGCGGCGGCTATGGATGACGTTGCGGCGGCGTTTCCCGACGGCGGGCACGACCGTATCGACGGGCTGACCGTGGAATGGGACGACAGGTGGTTCAACGTCCGCCCCTCGAACACGGAACCGCTGTTGCGGCTCAACGTCGAGGCAAAGGACGCTTCCGCGGGAGAGGATCTGCGGGACCGCATCCTGGCGATCTATCGTTGACCTTCGGCTAGAATCGCGCGTCGTAACCCGTGCGAGAAGGGAGTGGCCGTGCCGCTCGATCCTCAGCTCCTCGAGATCCTGATCTGTCCGAACTGCCGTGGAGATGTCGAATACGTCGATGCCGAGGGCAAGATCTATTGCCGCGGCTCGTGCCGGTACGTGTACCCGGTGCGCGACGACATTCCGATCATGCTCATCGACGAGGCCGAGAAGCCGGCCGGCTGAGCTTCGTCTCGCGTGTTCGATCCCGCCGTCCTCGACGACCCGGCCCGGCTTGCTGCGCGCGACCCGTCCGGCATGCTCACGGCGGTGGAGGGATCGCTCGACCAATGGCGTGACGGCTTCGCGCGGGCGCGCGGCGCGGGCTTGACGTCCAAGCCCGACGCGCTGGTCGTTTGCGGGATGGGTGGGAGCGGCATTGCCGGCGATGTGGTGGCCGCGATCGCCGCCACGCGTGCCTCCGTTCCGGTTGCCGTCGTAAAGGGATACCACCTTCCCGCGTGGGTCGGATCCGGGGCGCGCGTCGTTGCGATCTCCTACTCGGGAGACACCGCAGAGACCGTGATGTGCCTTGAGGACGCGCGCCGGCGCGGATGCGAAGTGGTAGTCGTCGCCGGCGGAGGCGCGCTCGCAGCCGCGGCGACCGACGCGAGCCTGCCGCGAATCGAGCCGGAAAAGGGCCTGATGCCGCGAGCGGCGTTTCCTTCGCTCGCCGCGTCGGCACTGGCGGCGGCAGAGGGCGCCGTTCCCGGTCTCTCCGACCTTGAAACCGAGCTCGTTCCCGTCCTCCAGCAGGCCCTGGCGAAATGGGGTTCGGCGGTGCCCGGCGACCGAAACGAGGCCAAGCTTCTCGCACTGTCGCTGGCCGGCGGCACCCCGTCGATCTGGGGCCAAGAGGGAGTCCTTGCCGTCGGTGCGCAGCGCTGGAAGTGCCAGATGAATGAAAACGCAAAGATGCCGGCTTCCTGGGCGGTCGCGCCGGAAGCCCTGCACAACGCCATCGTGTCGCTCGAGAAAGAGACCGTTGTGCTCCTTCGGTCCGACGTCGAGCAGGCGTCTCTTGCGCGGGCCCTCGACGCAGTCGCCGCGAGCAATCCGGCGGTGATCGTGGCTCGTGTTCCTGGGGACGGCGACCTTGCGCTCCTGGCGTCCGCCGTGTTGTTCGGAGATCTCGTAAGCGTGTACTGCGCGGCGCTTCTCGAAGTCGATCCGACGCCGGTCGAGCCCATCGCTCGCCTCAAGCGTGATCTCGTCGAGTGAGGCGCCGCCGCTTCCTGCCGCACATCCTGGTGGTCGTTGCAGTTCTGGTTTGCCTCACCCTCGGACGATGGCAGCTACGCCGGCTCGACGAACGCCGGGCGCTGAATCGCACGATTGCCGTGAGACAAGGGCAGCCGGTGCTCAACCTTCCCGCAGAGATTCCCGATGCGGTCGGCTACCGCCGAGCCGTTGCGGAAGGTGCCTACGACGGCCGGCGCCAAGTCCTGCTCGACGGCCGATCGCTCGGCGGACGTCCGGGCAGCCACGTGCTCGCGCCGCTGCGTTTTCCCGACGGCAACGCCGTGGTGGTCGACCGCGGCTGGATTCCGGAGGGCATCGACGATCCACTGGCACGAAATCTGGCGCCACCCGATGGAACGGTGCGGGTGACCGGCATCCTCGTCCCGAGCGAGCGGCGTGGGCGCTTCGGTGCGCGCGATCCCGAGCGCGGAGCGCTCACCCATCTCGTGCGACTCGACGTCCAGCGACTCGGCCGGCAGTTGCCCTATCCCGTGGCCCCGGTCGCGCTCGTGCTCCAGACGCAGGAACCGGCATCGTCTCCCGTCCCGGTTCCGGCTTCGCTGCCGCAGCGATCCGAGGGACCGCACCTGGCGTATGCGGTGCAGTGGTTTCTCTTCGCCGCGGTGGCCGCGGTGGGGTACGCGGTCGTCGTGAGGCGGTCGCGCGGAGACCGGACGGCGCCGGAGACACACCGGCCGTGACTGGGAGTTCGTGAGCACGCGGCTCACGGCCTCTTCTATGCTAGATCCCCCGCCGCCTCCGGGCCGGCGCGTCGAGCAAAGGAGAGCCCATGACCGATACCTACGATGTGCGTGATACCGGCCTGAAGGACCGCGGAAAGATGCGGATCGAATGGGCGGAGACGCACATGCCCGTGCTTCGCGAGATCCGCGCGCGTTTTTCGAAGGAGCGGCCCCTCGAGGGCATCACCGTCGCGGCCTGCATGCACATCACGACCGAGACGGCCAACTTGCTCCTCGCCCTGCGGGACGGGGGAGCCACCGTGGCCGCGTGCGCCTCGAATCCGCTCTCGACCCAGGACGACGTGGCGGCGGCGCTCGTCGCCGAGGGGATCTCGACCTTTGCAATCCGCGGTGAGGACAACGAGACCTACTACAAGCACATCAACGCCGTCCTAGATTTTCGGCCTACGATCACCATGGACGACGGAGCCGACCTCGCTTCGACGCTGCACGCGAAGCGCACCGATGCGATCGAGCGCATAATCGGCGGAACCGAGGAGACGACGACCGGCGTGATTCGCCTGCGCCAGATGGAAGCCGCCGGCGTTCTTCGGTTTCCGATTGTGGCCGTGAACGACACGCCGACCAAGCGCCTTTTCGACAACCGCTGGGGAACCGGTCAGTCCACGCTCGACGGAATCACGAGAGCGACGAACATCCTGTGGGCGGGAAAGATCCTCGTTATCTGCGGATACGGGTACGGCGGGCGCGGTCTTGCCGCACGCGGGCGCGGGCTCGGCTCTCAGATCGTCGTGTGCGAGGTCGACCCGGTGAAGGCGCTCGAAGCCGCGATGGAAGGTTTCCGGGTGATGCCGATCGCCGATGCCGCCCGGGTCGGGGATATCTTCATCACGGTGACGGGCGACCGCGACGTTCTGCGCCGGGAGCATTTCGAGGTCATGAAGGACGGCGCCATCCTCGCCAACACCGGCCACTTCGACGTGGAGATCTCGAAGCCGTCGCTGGACCAGATGACGGTGAACAGGCGCACGGTGCGAGACAACGTCGAGGAGCACGCGCTCAAAGACGGCCGCCGCATCTATCTTCTGGCCGAAGGCCGCCTGGTGAATCTCGCCGCTGCGGAGGGGCATCCGGCCACGGTGATGGACATGTCCTTCGCCGACCAGGGATTGTGCGTCGAGTGGGTCGCGCTCCAGTCCGAAGCGCTCACGCCGAAGGTCTACGAGGTTCCCGCCGAGATCGATCATGAGGTGGCCAGGCTCAAGCTTCGGACGATGGGGATCGAGATCGACACTCTCACGCCGGAGCAGGAGGCCTATCTGGCGTCGTGGCAAGAAGGCACCTGAGTCGGCGGTGAAGATGGGGCGCGGCTCGGATGGATCGGATCTCGGCCGGTTCTCCCTTCAGGTGCCGCCGCCGTCTGCGAACGGCTCGAGGACCAAGCAGGCGCCGCGGTGGGACATTCCGCGTCGGGCGATCCCCGGTGCCGCCGTCGGAACGGTCGTGGCGCTGTCCATGGTGCCGCGCGGCGTCTTTCTCGACCCCGCTTCCCTACAGGCGTGGCCGGCCGCGGTCGCAGGATTCCTCGCCGGAGTCGCCGCCGGTATCGGGGTTCGGCGGCGCGGATTGCCGTCGGCCGCCGCCGGGGCATGCGTCGGGGCTCTTGCCCTGGTGATCGCTTCCATCCCGGTGCGCATCGATGCGGGGTTCGCCGGCGGCGTCACAGGCTCGATCGACGATCTGTTGCTGCTCGTGGTCTGGGGAGCAGGGGCCGGCGCAATCGGAGGCTTGGCAGGCGGCGCGGCACACAGATCTCGCGCTTCCACCGCCAAGTTGTTGTCACGATGAGCGACGCCGGCGAGGTGCTTGAGGAGCGCCCGCTCCGCTGGGACGGGCAGGTGGTCGTCGCCATCGATCAGACTCTGCTTCCCCACCGCGAGGTGTGGCGACGGCTGGAGACCCCGGTGCGCCTTGCCGAGGCGATCCGGAGCCTGCGCATTCGCGGTGCCCCCGCGCTCGGCATCGCGGGATCGATGGGGGTCGCGCTGGCCGCCGCGCGATCGCGGGCGCGGACGGTAGACGGGGTGCTGGCCGACACCGAACGTGCGGGAGCCATGCTGGCGGAAACGCGTCCCACCGCGGTCAATCTGGCGTGGGGGGTTCGCCGCGCGCTCGGCGCCGCCCGGGCGGCCCTGGCCGACGGGGCGGATCGTGACGGGATCGCGAAGGCCGTTCGAGCCGAGGCCGAGGCAATCGCGGCGGAGGACGCCGCCGCGTGTGACGCGATCGCGCGAAGCGGGCTCGCGCTCGTGCCCGAAGGCGCCCGCATTCTCACGCACTGCAACACCGGTTTCTTGTGCACCGGCGGCGGAGGAACCGCCCTCGGCATCATCAGGCTTGCGCACCTCTCGGGCCGCGGGATCCACGTCTTGGCGACGGAGACCCGGCCTCTGCTCCAGGGGGCGCGGCTGACGACTTGGGAGCTTGCGCGTCTCGGCGTGCCCCACGCGCTGGTTCTCGACGGCGCCGCACCGGCTCTCATAGCCCGGGGAGAAGTCGATCTAGTGGTCGTAGGCGCCGACCGGATCGCGGCCTGCGGAGACGTGGCGAACAAGATCGGGACCTACGCGCTCGCCCTCGCCGCAGCCGACTCCGGAATCCCCTTTGTGGTCGCCGCACCGATGTCGTCGGTCGACCTTCGGATCCCAACCGGGCGAGACATCCCCGTCGAGCACCGGGATCCGGCGGAGGTGGTGTCGATATTCGGCAAGCGGATCGCGCCTGCCGGCACCGATGCAATCAACCCGGCGTTCGACATCACACCCGCGCGGCTGGTCACGGCGATCGTGACGGAGCGCGGCGTCGCACGGCCTCCTTACACGACGAGTCTCTCCGAAGGGGAGGTCCTGTGAAAGTCTTGCGATCGACCGCGGTTGCTCTGGCCCTTCTCCTCTCGGCGTCTGGGTGCGCGAGTGAAAAGAAGATTGAAAAGGAGGGCGTAAAGAAGATCGAGGTAGACACCACCGGGTGGTCCACCTTCGAACACCCCCAGGGCCTCTTCCGGCTCAAGCATCCACCGGGCTGGATGGTCAAGGAGTACAAGGCCATCGGCGCCGATGTGGTCTCGCCGAAGTCGGACCGGCCGCTCGGCAATTTCAAGATCGAGATTCGACTCTCCAGACGCCCCTTTGCACAATACGATCCGGCAAGCAAATTCCAGGGGTTTACATCGAGAGAGATCACGATCAACGGCCGGCGTGCCCTCGTTGCCGTGGGGGGACCCGACCGGGCCGAATACTGGATCGAATGGGCGCCGGGCGTATCGCTTCTTGCATTCATCGTCTCCTTCGACAAGTTTCCTCCCAACCAGGTTATCGAGCAGCAACCGGAGTTCGTTCTGGCCAGACGCATCGTCCGGACGCTCGATCACTCCTGAGCGGTCGTCATACGCCGGTGAGCAGAACAAGAAACTCATCGCACAATTCCCGATCGCCTCGGTAGCCCGGGACGGCCGGCGTCTGCACCGGTAGTGTCTCGAGCGCAGTGTTCGAAAGCCTCGCTGATCTCCTGTTGCCGGCTCGGTGCGCGGGGTGCTCGGCTTCCCGCACCACGGCCTTGTGCGGCGCCTGCGCCGGGGGGGTGCCGTGGATTCTAGAACCCGTTTGCGTCCGCTGCGGCGCCGCCGGGGATCGCCGGCCGGTGTGCCGCTCCTGCGCGGGTCGCACGTTTACCTTCACGTCGGCGGCGTCGGCGGCACGGTACGAAGGAACGGCTCGCGATGTTCTGATGGCGTACAAGCTCGGCGGTGAGCGCCGCGCGGCACGCATCATGGCGACTTGGCTTATCGACCCCGCCGCGAGGCTGTGCCGGCCGGACGTGATCACCTGGGTTCCCTCCACGCGACGATCCGAACGAAAGCGCGGTTTCGACCCGGCCGCCGAGCTTGCCCGTGAGTTCGCGGCGATCGTCGGAATGGTGCCGGTGCCGGCGCTCCGCAAGGTTCGCGAAACCAAGGATCAATCCGGGCTTGCCGCGGAGGCCCGTCGCGCAAATGTGGCAGGTGCCTTCAGCGCACCCCGGACCTTGCGCGGCGGCGTTCTTCTCGTAGACGACATCCTCACGAGCGGCGCAACGGCCGACGCCTGCTCGGCGGCCCTGCTCGCGGCGGGAGCGAGCCGGGTCGAGGTCTTGACCGTCGCGCGAGCGGTTTGACCGTTTGCCTACCGGGTTCCCACCGGCCCGGGACGGGACTAGAATCGCCGGTGAGGACCATCCGGGTCTGTGGTTGAGGAGGGCGCAACGAAGGTTCGTTCTCCAAGTCGATGCTAGTGGCAGGCAAAACGACCCACGTAAGGCGACCGCGGGTCGCTGAGCATGGTGCCGCTTAGGTGTAAGCCCTGCCGCGGCGTGGTGGCCGGTCCGCTGGGCCGGCGGTTGCGACCGCGAGAGGGGCGGCGTGGCGAGGGCTCCTGGAGCCGTGAGGCTCCGCCGCGACCCGATCTCGGGTCGCACCCGGGAGTTCCGTTGCAAGGCCTCCGGCAGGCGAGTGTGGGGCCAAAGACCAGGTCAGCCGGACGGTCCTCGACTCGCATCAGGACCAAGGGGGTGCCCGGCGTCCCCCGGAACCCGTCAGCCGTCCCCGGGACGGACGAGTGGAGGATCGGTTCATGCAAGTGATCGTGAAGGGGCACCACATCCACGTTTCGGATGCGCTTCGCGCGTCCGCGCTGCACAAGCTCGAAAAGCTCGGCCGGTTCTTCGACCGGATCCAGAAGATGGAAGTCGAGTTCTCCCACGAGAAGACGGCGCGGGCGGCCGTTAGCAACCGCGTCGACGTCGTCGTGACCACACCGGTCGGGATCGTGGCCGCTCACGCGAGGGCCACCCAGCCCGAGATCGCGGTAGACGCCGTAGTCGAAAAGCTGGAGCGCCAGATCAAGCGGCTCAAGGAAAAGATGGTCCACCACGGGGCCCCCAAGGGGGGTGCGCGCGCCAAGGCTGCCTCACCACGGCTCGGCCGTGCGGCGCCAGTCTCGCTCGATGCGTTCAGCGCCAACGGTGCCGAGGCGCAGACCGCCGAGGCGCAGACCGCCGCCGGCGACGAGGAGGCTGCCGCCGTTTCCGATGAGTGAGGGCAGCCGGGCCTAGGGCCGAGCCTCCGGCCGTGCGATAAGGTTATCTCGGCCGCTCAGGTGCGGGACTATTCGTTTCGATAGGGGAGACATGACAGACGAACAGGCGTCCTCCGACGCGATTCGGGTAATCATCGTGGACGATCACGCCCTCTTTCGGCGCGGACTTCAGATGGTCCTCGAGCAGGAAGAAGGCATTGAGGTGGTCGGCGAGGCCGGCAACGGGCAGGAGGGACTGAGCCTTGCCCAGGAGAAGATGCCCGAGGTCGTGCTCATGGACGTGCGCATGCCGGGTCGCGGCGGGATCGAGGCGACCGAGAAGATAAAAGAGATCATGCCGCACGTGAAGATCCTGATGCTCACGGTTTCCGACGAGGAAGCCGACCTGTTCGACGCGCTGAAGGCGGGTGCCAGCGGCTACCTTCTGAAGGACACCTCGATCGAGGAAGTCGCCGAGGCCGTCCGAAAGGTAAATCGTGATGAATCACTTATTTCGCCCTCCATGGCCAACAAGCTGGTGAGCGAGTTCACCACTATGGTCAAGCGGGCCGACGAGCGGCAATCCGTCCCGCAGCCCCGGCTGACCGAGCGCGAGATGGAGGTGCTCAAGCTGGTGGCGAAGGGCATGAACAACCGCGACATCGCCAAGGATCTCTTCATCAGCGAGAACACGGTGAAAAACCACATTCGCAACATCCTCGAGAAGCTTCACCTTCATTCCCGGATGGAGGCCGTGGTTTACGCCGTCCGGGAGAAGCTGCTCGAGATCAAGTAACCCCGCCGGCCTCTTTTCTCGCCACCGGCCCCCAGGGTCTCCGGCAGGTGCGCCCTTTTTGTCCAAAGCGGGCAGGAATCCAGGCGGATCGGTCGAACTCCTTCCCCCGGGACACTTTGGGCTGTCCTTGACGCGCCGGCCCACGAGGCCGCGCGATCATCGCTTGGATCCGGGGAGGGTCACTCGTGAAGAGATCTCTATTCGGCCGCCGCGCCGGCTTGGCGCTCGCGGCCATCCTGCTTGTCGGCGTGTTGCCGCTGTCGGCCGGGTACACCGCGCCGGCCCCGGTCGGCGCCGCGAGCCTGTTCAACGACGGCCTGATGTCGAAGATCGCCGCCGACCCGGCCGCGATCACCGACGCACTGATCAGCGTTGAAGGCAAGGCCACGCTCGCAGACGCAGCTGCGTTGAAGGCCATCGGCGTCAACGCGCTCCGCGTCTTCGACGAGTTCGGCATCATCTACGCGGCCGCTCCCGGTACGAACCTGCTCCGGCTCGCCGGCCTGGCGCGCGTTCAGCACGTCCGCGACAACGCGAAGATCGAGTTCGCAGGCGACACCGACACCGTCGCCACCCGGGCCCGCGAGGCCTGGGACACCAAGGTCTCCAGCAAGTCGCCGGTCAAGGTCCGCGGCAAGGCCGTGAAGGGAACCGGCGTCGGGGTCGCGATAATCGACAGCGGCATCAACGGCGAGCACCCCGACCTCACGAGCGCCATGGCGTCCAACCGGAAGTACGTGTGCTCGACCCCATTTCTCATCAACCCGCCGACCCGCGCCTGCTTCGGTAACTGGAAGGCCGGCGACGTCCTGGGGACGCCGTTGATCGGGTGCCAGGACGAACTCTGGAACGACATGACCGACACGGATACCACCAGCGGGCACGGCACGCACGTGGCCGGGATAGTCGCAGGTCGCGGCACCGCGAGCAGCGGCCGCTTCACGGGATCGGCCCCCGACGCGCGGCTGCACGGGTTCGGAGTCGGGGAAGGGATTTCGATTCTTGCGGCGGTCGAGGCCTTCAACTGGATCGATTGCCACCCGAACGTGGTGCCCAAGATCAAGGTGATCAGCAACTCCTGGGGCATCCGCGGCGGCGGCGGCGCCTTCGACGCCACCGACGCGATCAACAAGGCCGTGGACAAGCTCGTCGGCAAGGGCATCACGGTGCTGTGGGCGGCCGGAAACGACGGTGGCACCGGCTCGGCCGACGTCGTGAACACCTACTCGAAGAACCCGACTCCGGGTGTCATCTCGGTAGCCAACGTAGATGATCTCGGCAACGGCAGCCGTACAGCCGGGCTGAACTCCAGCTCGTCGCGGGGTCTTTCCACCGACCCCGACCGGAACAACTGGCCGGACGTCGCCTCGCCCGGCACCAACGTCATCTCGACCAGCGCCAGGACCGGTGCGGCCGTGCCGCCCGGATTCGCGCTGCAGTACTCGCCCTATTACACCGGGGCTACCGGGACGAGCATGTCCACCCCAGGGGTCGCCGGCATCGTCGCGCTGTTGCTTCAGGCTAAGCCGACGCTCACGCCGGCCCAGATCGAGGACATCCTGGAGGACAACGCCTTCCAGTTCACAACGACGGGCGGGTATGTGGCCGACGCCACGAACGCCACGAACGGCACGAACTTCGGTGCCGGTCACGGGCTGGTGGACGCGATCGCGGCTCTGCATGACGCCCGAGTTGGTGCGGACGGAGGCTCGTCGCTTCCGCAGGTCAGCCAAAACCCGCACATCTACACCCAGGCGACGATCGACGGGCAGCTCGTTGCCCCGGTTCAGTGGACCACGGCGAAGGGAGTCCTAAACCGGCTGTCGCAGCGGAGCATCACTACGGGCAACGCCGCCGTCTGGCCGGTCGCTCTCGGGCAGGCCGCCCGTTTCTGGGTAAAGGCCCCGGGCACGAAGGCAGTGTTACTCCCGGCCTCGGTAGCGGCCGACGGTACTACCGCATTCCGGATCAACGCCGACTACACCTTCACGGTGGTCGGGGTCACGAAGATCGAAGCCCAGATCAACTTCGGCTCCGGCTTCGTCTCCACCGTCGCCTGGACGGTAAACGTCGTCGCGTAGGCATCTGTCTCGGCGAGGGGGCCCCCCAGGGGCGCCCACGGGACAAACCGGG
>JBKKBZ010000009.1:0-8513 GCA_046713235.1 Actinomycetota bacterium
GAACTCGTCCGCCTGTTGCGTGCATGACACTTTGCATGACAACTACGGGGGACGGAGGAGTACGGGCGCGGCTCAGCGAGGACGAACGGAAGTCAACGACGTGCAGCGACGCACGAAACCGCAGGTCCTACAAACGCCGTGGTCCTCTTTGAAGACCGGGAGGTACACCAGCCCCCATTCGCCTGCGCCGGCAGTCTACGTGGGCAAACACGAGGTGGGCCCGTCGGCCTCGGGTTGCTGCATGACGCCCTGCATGACAATCGTGGCGCGCCGGTGGCAAAGGCGTGACACATGCTCCCTTCCAGCTGGCGCGGAAGCCGAGATGAAGATCGCGAGAAGTACAATCCCGCCGTGATGGCGGGGCGATTCTGGGTCGGTGTAACGGACGCGGATTGGTTCAACCTTCTGCGCGCGATCCCCGACGTCGACGAGGTCAACTTCTGGCAGCCGAGCCCGGTCGCGCTCAAGGCGCTTCAGCCCGGCGCGCCGTTCCTCTTCAAACTCCACCGCGACGATCGCGTTGTCGGAGGCGGCTTCTTCGCCGACTGGACGCACTACCCGGTCTCGATCGCGTGGGAGGCTTTCGGTCGGAAGAACGGTGTCGCGTCGCTCACGCAGATGCGCGCGCGGATCGAACGCTACCGCAGGCTGAAGCCGGAGCCGCATGAGGACTACGAGATCGGCTGCATCCTCCTCGAGCAGCCCTTTTTCCTCGACGACAACGACCGCGTGACGATCCCCGACTGGCAACCCAACATCGTTCGCGGCAAAGGGTACGCGCTTGCCGAGGAGCCGGGCATGAGTCTGTGGTCCGAGGTTTCGATGCGACTACAAGCGCGCGGACTTCTTGGGCCAGCGCAGGTCGTCGAACCAGCAGCGCGATATGGCGAACCACAGCTCGTCCGTCCCCGACTTGGTCAGGGATCGTTCCGGTTGCTCGTTCGAGACGCCTACGCTCGTCGATGTGCCGCGACAGGCGAGAAGGTTCTTCCCGTTCTGGAGGCCGCGCACATACGCCCCTATGAGGAGGGCGGCGAGCATCGTCTCGACAACGGACTGCTGCTGCGGAGCGATCTGCACAAGCTGTTCGACAAGGGCTACGTCACCGTCACGCCCGAGCACCACATGGAGGTCAGCCGCCGGCTCGAGACCGAGTTCAACAACGGCAAGGAGTATCTCGCGCTGCACGGTCGCGCGATCAAGTTACCTAACGATGCCGGCGACCGACCCGCGCGCGAGTTCCTCGAGTGGCACAACGAGAACCGCTTCGTCGCCTGACGCGCTCCTCACCCTTGCTCGTAATGCCGAAGAGCAACGGCGAAGCGTTTCGTGGCCTCTTGGAACTTCTTTCGTCGCGCACTGTTAACGCCGCTCCTCCAGAACCGCGTGAACTCGACATGATGTTGGCGCTTGAAGAACGTCGGAACATCGATCGTCTTCCCGTCCTCGATGTGGTTCTTCCGGTAGAAATCGAGTGACGCACGCCGGGCCCTGTGGCGCCGGACCCCGCGGGGAGGGCATCATGCGCGGTCATGGCGTACCAGTGGTGGGTCTTCGTTCATCTCGCCGGGGTCTTCGGATTCCTGGCCGCGCACGGCGTTTCGATGGGCGTCGCCCTCCGGCTGCGCAAGGAGCGCGACCCGGCCCGGATCGCCGCGCTCCTCGATGTCTCCTCGCGATCCATCACCCCCTTCTACATCTCGCTCGGGCCGCTGCTGGCCGGCGGCATCGTCGCGGCCTTCGTCGGCGATCTCTGGTCGTTTGGCTGGATCTGGGCGGCGGTCGCCACCCTCATCGTGATCTCCGTGGTGATGTTCCTCGTCGCCACGCCGTACTACCGCAAGGCGCGCTTCGTGATCGGGGCCGTCGCCGGCGGGTCCGAGGCCGTCACTCCGCAAGACCTCGACCGCATGCTCCGTTCCCCGCGCCCGGTGGTCGCGATGTGGCTGGGCCTGGCCGGGCTCGGGTTCATCCTGTACCTCATGCTGTTCAAGCCGACGCTCGGCCTCGAGCCCGCGTCGGTCGCTCGGCTACCGCGACTCGTTCCGGATACGATCCTCGAGCTGTCCTCGACGAACAGCAGGTTCACCCCCACCACGTTGCGCGTGCTCTCGAACCTCCCCTTCGGCGTGTACTTCGACAACCGCGATGCGAGCATCCCGCACAACGTGGCGGTCTTCGATGACGGGAAGCGGCTCTTCACCGGACAGACTTTCCCGGGGCCGGACCAAGCCGTGTACAAGATCAACGGCCTTTCCCCAGGGATCTACCGATTCGTCTGCGACGTTCATCCGACGAGCATGTCGGGAACGCTCGAGGTGGGCCTATGACCTGGAAGCAGATCGTCGTCGGCACCGACGGCTCGGAGACGGCCGACCGCGCTGTGGCAAAGGCGACCCTTCTCGCAAGCAAGGTCGGTGGCCACGTCACCCTCGTGTGTGCGGCCGGCCGTGCCGCGATCCCGGCCGCAGACGCCGATGCGATCCTACAGAGCGCCGGCAAGCGCGTTGCGGACGCCGGCGTCGAATGCGACACCGTGATTCGAGATGGGGCCGTCGAGGACGTCGTGCTCGCCGTCGTCGCCGAGCGCGAGGCCGACCTGATCGTCCTCGGAAACGTCGGCATGGGCAAGGCGCGCCGGCTCGGGTTCGGGCCCGTCCAGGAGCGTATCGCGCGCGAGGCGCCGTGCGACGTTCTCTTCGTCTACACCAAGCGCGCCCGCGAGACCGGCGGCCTCTACAACCGCATCCTCGTCGGTACCGACGGATCCCCCAACGCGAGCGAAGCCGCGCGCAAGGCATTCGACCTCGGAATGATGTTCGGGATCGGTGTGACGCTCGTCTACGTCGCCGGTGACAAGCTGATCGGCGGCATCGTGCTCGAGCAGACGCTGAAGGCAAAACCACGCGGGCTCGGCGTCGAAACGCGCCTCGTCGAGGGCGATCCGGGCCCGGCGATCTGCGCGGTCGCCGAGAAGGAGGGAATCGGGCTCGTCGTCGTCGGCAACAAGGGGATGACCGGAGCCAAGAGGCTGCTCCTCGGATCGGTTCCGAGCGCCGTCGCGCACGCGGCGCCGACCGACGTGCTCATCGCGAAAACCGTGGAGCGCACGGTGGCCCAGATTGCTCCGGGCTCGGGCGCGCTCGTGAACGTGGACGGCAAGAAGCTCGCCGTCTACAAGTGGCCAGACGGGGAGCTGACGGCGCTGTCCCCCAAGTGCCGGCACATGGGATGCACCGTGGACTGGAACGGGGCCGACGCGACGTGGGACTGCCCCTGTCACGGCTCGCGCTACGACAAGGATGGGCGGGTGATCCACGGCCCCGCGGGGGACGATCTCGTTCCCGGAAAGCTGACCTAAGTCGCACGGTCCTCGATCTCCCAGGCGTGATCGAGGACGTGCCAGGCCGAGCGGCGCACCGCGAAGCGGGGACTCTACAGAGCAGACGTGCGCCGGGGGTTCGGCGGCGGAGCAATACCCGCAGCACGGTGGCCAACGGCATCGAGGAACGCCGCGCGAAGCTCGCTCATTGAATCGGTCTTGACCCGCTCGCCGAGCTTGCCGAGGTAGGCCCCGTCGGCTTCGAACACGTGCCGCACGATTGCGTCGAGATCGCGGCCGCCGCCGCGCGAGCCCTTGCGGAGGGTCGCGCCGGCCGCCTTCCTCGCCGCCCGGTCGAAGGCCGCCCAGATCGAGAGGGGTTGCCTTGCGCTCATGGACGCATGCGCGCACTATGGGTTCGTCCGATAGCGGAGGCGCGCATGCGAAGCGTCGGCGGTTCGATCGTCCTGGCGGGATTGGTCGCCGGAAGCGTCGTCATCGGCACCGCGGGGGCGGCGGCCTCCTGCGGGTGCGCGGCAGAAACGGTGGCAAGCGCAGTGACCCGCGCGGATTCTGTATACGTCGCCCGGCCGCGCTGGGTCGACCTATACCCCGGGGCGAGCTTTCGGGTGCTCCGGGTCCTCAAGGGCAAACCCCGGTCGAACCTGCGCATCCCGGCGAACACCGCTGAGTGCGGGACGCGAGTGCCGCGGGTCGTCCACGTCATCAGGTCCGACCCCGAATTCGGCTCCCTTCCGCTGAACCTGTGCACCGAGTACCTCCGCGGCGCCGCCGCAGTTCGGGAAGCCGAGCACGTGCTCGGACCGGGGAGGCCGGTTCCGCGGCGTCCCGATCCGGCCTGGCTCGCGCAATGGCCACCGCTGCTGTTCGGCGCGGGCTACCTCATGTGGAGGCACACCAAGAAACGCAGGGCCCGAGCCGTCTAGGTCTACGCCTGGTGCGCGAAAGACGTTCGACCCTAGGCAAGCGTTCTTGACATCGGGCGCTCACAGCGGAAGATTCCACCTACACCAGACCCGAGGAGGACCCATGTGCATGACCTGCGGTTGCGGAGAGCCGGACGCCGACCACGGCGATCCCCGGCATATCACGATGGCCCAGCTCACGGCGGCAGCAGCCGCCGCTGAGATCGACGCGCAGGAGGCGGCGAACAACATCGTCCAGACTCTCAAGAAGACCTAGCCCGATCCGGGGGGAGGCCCCATGCCGGGACTCAAGCTTCGCGCTCCCGACGGCCGCCGCTGGACGCTGAAGGACATCGTCCAGGGAAAGCCGCTCGGTCATCCAAGCCATGCGATGTTCGTGCATTTCCCGGTCGCGTTCTACATCGGCACGCTCGCCTTCGACATCATGTCGCGGGTCGGCCAGTTTCCTGAGGCCCCGCTCACCGCAACCTGGCTCATCCTGGCGGGCTTCGCCGGCTCGATCTTCGCGGTGATCACCGGCCTCGTCGACTGGTTCGGCATGGTGCCGGGCTCCACGAAGAAACGTTGGGCGACCCGGCACATGCTCTTCCAATTCACGACGGGCTTGCTCTTCATGATCAACCTGCGGATGCGCTGGCCGGATCGCTACAGCCCCGAATCGGAGACGTCCTGGATCGTCGTCGGCGCAATCGGGTTCGTGGTGCTGTCGATCGGGCAATGGATGGGAGGCGTGCTCGTCTACGAGATGGGCATGCGCGTCAAGACCGGCGCCGCCGAGTAGCCCTTCGCTCAGCGCCCCGGTTCGATCCGCTCCACGTGCAACGAACTTCGCGCCGCTATTCCCCGTCCCAAGGCCGGAGCGACACAATCTCGACCGTAAACGTGCCGCCCGGGGCATCATAGGTCGCCTTGTCTCCGACGCTCTTGCCGTTCAGCGCCTTGCCCAGAGGTGAAGCCGTTGTGATCGTGCGCGCCCCCGCCGCCCGCTCTTCCTTGAACGGGGCCAGCAGGTAGGTCGCCTGGTCTCCATCGTCGTCGCGGACCGTCAAGAGCATGCCCGGAACGACGACATCGGACACGATCGGGCCGTCCTGAACCACGGCATGCTTGAGGACCGCTTCAAGATTCCTGATCTTCGCCTCGAGCAGACCCTGCTCGTTCTTGGTCTCGTCATATTCCGCATTCTCGGAAATGTCTCCGAGCTCACGAGCGCGCAACAATCTCTCGGCGACCGCGCGGCGCCCCTCGGTCTTCAACTCGTCTAGCTCTCCCTGCAAGCGTTCGAACGCCGCCCGGGAAAGCACTTGTGCCTGTTCGTCTTGCATCTTCATTCCTCGTCGATGTCCACACGTTCGAGCACAACGTCTTGCTCGGGCCGGTCGTCGGCGCGACGCGGCACCCTCGCGATCGCCCGGACAAGCTCCATGCCCTCCAAGACCTCGCCGAAGATCGTGTGCTTTCCGTCGAGCCAGGGAGTCGGTACTTCGTTGATGAAGAACTGACTGCCGTTAGTGTCCGGCCCTGAATTGGCCATCGCGAGGTACCCCGCCTTGTCGAACGACGGTCCGCCCTCGACCTCGTCGGAAAACCGGTATCCCGGGTCGCCTCGGCCGGTTCCGATCGGATCGCCTCCCTGAATCATGAAATCCGGAATCACGCGATGAAAGATCGTGCCGCTGTACAGAGGCTCGTTCCGCTGGTCGCCGGTGACCGGGTCACGCCAGGACTTCTTCCCCGTCGCGAGGCCGACGAAGTTCTCCACCGTCTTCGGTGCATGATCTGCCAGCAGCCGGACTTTGATCGTTCCAAGGTTGGTCACGAGGTTCGCTATGGTTGCCATAGGATCTCCCTGCCGTCGGACGGTGCGGCAAGTCTACTCGCCGTTCGGTTTCGATAGCATCCTCACGTGCTCACGGTGACGCCTCGCGCCATTGAGGTTCTTCGGCGCGGCCTCGAGGCCGCCCGGCTCGACCCGCAGACCTACGGGATCCGCGTGCGGGTCGTCGGGGGTGCGGTTCGCATGGGTTTCGACGAAAACGCGACCGAGGGGGAGGAGACGACTGATGCCGGCGGCGTCCGAATCTTCGTCGATCCGGCTCTCGGCCGGAGCAGTGCAATCATCGATGTCTCCTCAGAGCACGAGACGCTCATCGTGCGATGATCACGCAAGAGAGACGGCGAAGTATCCGGCCATCTGGGCCAGAGTGTCCTCGGTGCGCTCATGGTGGATGCCCTTCATCCCCACGGCCTCCGCGCCCTTGATGTTGATACGAAAATCATCGACGAAGACGCAGCGTTCCGGCGCGAGGTCGATCCGATCGGCAGCCAGCCGGTAAATGTCTTCGTCCGGCTTCCGCAGTCCCACCTCACCCGAGATCACGACGGCATCGAAAAGATCCGGGAACAAATGCCTGGGGTAACCCTCGCCGCCCCAGGAATTCGACACCAGCGCCGTGCGGACACCGCTCCCGCGCAGCGTGCGAATGGCCTCGATCATGCGCTCATCGGCAATGGTCCCGGCGAACAGCCGAGTCTTGAGATCGAGAGGGCTGACCCTGACTCCCGTCCCTTCGGTAAGAAGGACGGCGAGGCGGCGATCGAACTCGTCGGAGTCGATCGCGCCGATCTCGATCGCAGCAAACGGCGACTCGGGCTCACGGGCCGCGGTCAACAACGTTCGCAGGAAGGTCTGCTGCTCGATGCCTTCCATCTCGCAGAATGCACCGAACGACTCAATGACCGACGTTGTCAACACGCCGCCGAAGTCGACGAGAAGGCCGGAATATTCGGAGGTCACGCGGGGCATTGAATCACCGATTCGTTCTGTGAGCCACCGGCGGGGTTAGAGGTAGAGACCGGTGCCGCCGTCTGTGCGCGTGCTCGCCACCGCATGCACGTCCCGCTCCCGAAGACAGAGGTAGTCCTCCCCGCGAATCTCGACTTCCAGGCCGCCGTCGGGGAGATGCAGGACGTTGTCGCCGGTCTCGATGCTGCGAACGTTCGGGCCCACGGCAATGACCTCGCTCCAGATGCACCGCTTGTTTACGCTCGCCGCCGTCGCCGGGATAAGAAGGCCGCCCTTCGACGTTCGTTCCTCCTCGGGGGGAATTCGCAGGAGAATGCGATCGGCCGTCATACGGACCGCCTGAACCGCGTCCGTCAGCGATCCCTCCGGCCTCAGGGGGTGCACTCTGCCGTCCATCATCGACAAGTGTAGCCGGGCCGGGGCCTCCGCTACGCTGAGCCTCCGACCATGTCCGACGCGAGGCTTCGATTCGTGCTCATTGCGGGCGTCGTATTGCTCGCCCTCAGTGGGCTGGCCCTGCTCCGGACCCAGGGGCTCACCCCACGCCCGCCGGATTCTTCCCGCCCCCCCTCGGTGGAGGTCGTAGCCCAGAACATCCGGGTTCTTTCGGGACCCGATCGCGCCGTGCGCTTCGCGTTCTCCGCGGCCGAGCCGTCGGTTCGCGTGACCGTCAGGTTCCCGGATTCTGGCTCGATCATCTCGGTTTGCGGCCTGGCATCGGCGTCAAGCGTGGTTCCAGACGCGAGCGGGGACGCGTGCATCGCGGAGATCCCAAGCGGGGTTCGGGAGGAGCTTGTCGCCGACACGCTGGCGGCCGTTGCGATTTGGGTCCGATCCGGGGAAGCCGTGGACGCCGCGATACGAATCGAGTTCGGCGAGCGCAACCGCGAGCTTCGCATCAGCCTGCCGATCATCGAGGCGCCCAAGGGCCCGTCTTCCTGTGCCGACAACGGATGCAACCCGCTGATCGAGGTCTGTCCGCCGACCGGAGGCTGCCGGTCCCGCAACGGCCCTTTCAGAGCGGCGGCAACCTGGCGAGGAGGGGCTGCTCGCCTGGCCCTGCTTCAAGGACGGGTGCTCGGGCGATCATTCACGGCGACGGGGGTACCCTACGCGGTGCCGGCCGAGCGCCGTGGCACCTCACCCCTGAGCGTCAAGGCTGAGATGTCGGCGCCCGGGGAGTATGCGCTCGTCCTCGACGGGAACACGGGCACACTGACAGATGTGATCATCGAGGCGCGCTGGCCCTAAGAAGCCGGCGGGGCCCACGAGGGACCCCGCCCGCGGTGTGTGGGTCTCAGAGTGACATGGACTTGCCTGCCAGCGTCTTGCCTGCCAGCGTCTTGCCTGCCAGCGTCTTGCCTGCCAGCGTCTTGCCAGCCAGCGTCTTGCCAGCCAGCGTCTTGCCGGCCAGCGTCTTCACAGCCAGCGTCTAGCC
>JBKKBZ010000010.1:0-25794 GCA_046713235.1 Actinomycetota bacterium
ACGGCGGACTGCACGGCCACGGCGATGTCGCGAGCCGACGCCGAGGAATTGTCCGACAGTAGCGCCCGAAGCCGGCCTTCCCCGAAGACGTCGCCGCCGGGCGACCTGCTTTCGACGACGCCGTCCGTATAAAGCACCAGGGCGTCGCCGACCTTCAGCGTCCGGAGGTCGCGAACGACACCGACCTCGGGAAAGATGCCGAGCAAGTCTCCGGGCACGCCGAGGGGCTCAACTTCCCCGGTGCGTCTCACCACAAGGGGGAGCGGGTGGCCTGCCGAGCAGACGGTTGCCTTCGCACCTCCCTCGTCGGCAACCAGGGTCACGAAGCACAGCGTGCAGAACCGCTCTGATTCCTCTGCAAGGAGAGCTTCGTTCAATGCCGCGAGGATTTTCTCGGGCGCTGCGTCTTGATGAGCCGCCGCGCGCAGGGTGTGGCGCGCGAGTCCGGTGAGTGCCGCCGCCTCGACCCCTTTGCCGCAGACGTCTCCAATGACCGCACACCAAACACCTTCGGCCGTGCGGAACAGGTCGTAGAAATCGCCCCCGATGAGATCGGCGGTTCCCGATGGAACGTAGCGCGCAGCCGCCTCGAACTGCGGGCTTTGCGGAAGCCTGCGAGGGAGCAGGCTCTCCTGCAGCACGCGTGCCTGCCGATCGCGATGCCGGTACAGAGTTGCGTTGTCCAGAGCGAGAGCGGCTCGGCGCGCCACCTCGTGCACGAGGTCGACGGGGGGGTGATCGGAGGACTCCGTGTTGTTGCCCAGTCCCAGAAGGATCGTGCCGAGAATCCGGCGCCGGCCGGCAAGCGGAACCATCACGACCGAGCGCAAACCAAGGCCATCGATCGTATCGGCCACCTCAGTGCCGATGATGCCGGCCACGCGAGGGTCCTTCAGCATTTCCGGACGCAGCGCCGGAGACGGGAAGTCCGTCGGGGCCGGCGGATAATAAGGGCCTCCCCGCTCGATCGCCGTCTTGATTTCCACTTCGACACCGCTGTTGGAGGAAGCGACGGCGGTTGTAAGGACTGCCTCCTCGTCCCACAACTGAACGAGACAAAGATCCGCCGTGGCCGGCACGAAAAGGCTCGAGATCCGCCGGGCAACCGTGTCCGGGTCCAGGCTGCCGCCCAGCACGGCACCGGCTTCGGCGAGGAAGGCGAGCCTTCGTTGCATCTCTTCCGCGAAGCGGCGAGCGTCCGCTTCCTTCTCCAGGGCGCTTCGAACGACCGCTTCGCGTCTGAGCAGCTCGGTGTGCGAGATATTGACGGCGGTAATCATTTCGTCGAGCGTCCGAGCGAGATCGGCAATCTCCGGCGGTCCGGCCACGGGAACCGGACTTGCGTAGTCTCCGTCGCGCAGATCGCGCGCCCGCGATTGCAACCGCGCTAGGGGCCGGGCGATCCGCCGGGAGACGAGCCCGGCAGCCGCAATCGCGGAAAGGCCGAGAACGAATGCAATCAACGCGATCGATCGGCGAAGATCCCCGACGGAGGCGAGCGTTTCGGCTTTCTCGATATCAACCATGATGCAGGCGCGACCGGCTTCTTCGACTCGCCGAAAGCCGGCGAACACCTCGACGCCGCGATAGTTGTCGGCGATGATGCTGCCGTCTCCATGTGCGATGCATTCGGCGATCGGCTTCCCCCGAATGGCCACACCTTGGACCACGTCTGAGGCATATCGGGGTGTACTGACGAAACGTCCGGCGTCGTCGGTAATGAAGGTCTCGCCGTGTCGCCCTAGACCTCCAACCTCCGTGAAAATTGGGTCCACCTGTTCGCGGGCGTCTACCCGGACGACGGCAACTGCTTTACCCGATGCGGCGCGAACGACCAGCGTCGGATTTCCCGATGGTGGGACCTCGAAGCGTGCGATGTGACCGGGCGCCGGCGCGACTAGCTCTGGGTCCCGGTCGCCGACGAAGACCGCGGGGCGCCCCAGAAACTCGACTTGCCCCTGACTCGCTCGCACGTTCTTGGCGAACGCGTCGAGAGATGCCTGAAGACAGCGCGTATCGGCCGTGCGCCCACAGGTGACGCGCGTCAGATTCACGAATTGACGCACTCGGTCGCCCAACCGGCGCAATGTTCGTAGCAATACCTCCTCACGGGCGTCTGCGGTGATGCCGGCAGAGCTTATTGCTTGACGCTCGGCCAGAGACCGAGCCGTATTCGAAGCGACGATTCCGACGACGGTAGCCGAGAGCACGGAAAACAGGCCCAGGGCGAGAGCGAGGCGGGTCCGCAAGGAGACCTTGCCGCCGCCTTGTTTGCTTCGTCTCGTCTTTGTGACGGCCTGCCGTGGTGACGGAGAAACCGCGGCATGCCGAGGCTCGTTGGTGTCTTCTCGCATGGCTTTGGCCTTTAATAGGCTTTCCATAATTGGGGCCTTGCACGGCCGCAGAGCGCCAAGCATACACTGCCCTCCCTTGCGCCCTTCCGGGGCGCGGTGTAAACGAGAGCATTGTTCGCCTAAGGAAAGACGCCGACTGTGACATCGCAGAGCACGCGCCTCATCGCTGCCGGGGCCACCGTCTTGGTTGTCGGAGCCATCAGTTTCGTGGCGGGTTGGCGAAAGGACGGCCCTTCCTCGGTCGCGCCGGCCATCGACCGCCGTGTCGTCGACTCGCTCGTCGAACGAACCGGTCGCGCGTTGCAGATTGCCGCGAGGGTGCCCGACGCCGCGGCCGTGGGCGAACATATCAAGGCGCAGATCCAAGAGCGCACGGCCCTGCTCGAAGTGGCAGGGCTTCTGCGTGCGACCGCCCGGCGCCCGCGGGCTCCGGCGGAGCTCGAGGCAGCCGCGCTGGCGGCGGAAGAGCTCGGCGCGGCCCTGCAGCGTCACGTCGCCTGTCTCGAGCGAGCGCGTGCGCGGACTCCCTGCGCCGCCGAGTACGGCACCCTGCGCACGGCCCACTCGGCCGCCGCGGAAGCCGTCGTGGCTCTGCTCCGGTTCGGCACCCGTTCGCTCGAAGACATCGGGCGCCTGTTGTCTCCGTCGGCGAGCCCGGCTCCTACCTGACCGGCCTCGATCGTTGGGGGTGTGCGGCTCGGGGGGCGGGATGATAGGTTGTGCCGCCCGGGACACCGAGAAGAGGGAATGGAAGGAGTCACGCGGGAAAAGATCAAGCCCCTGCTGGAATTGCAGCAGGTTGATTTAGCGCTTGAACGACTCCGCCAGCGGAAGGCCGATCTCCCCGAGCAGCGCGTTCTCGACGACCTGACGGCACAGCGTGCCGACGCCCAGAAATCGGCGGCAGAGCGCCAGGAAGCATTCGATCGGGAGACGCGAGAGCAGAAGCGCCTGGAAGACGAGATTGGCACCCTCGAGCAGAAGATCGCTCGCGAAACGGAGCGGCTGTATTCGGGGGACATCGCGAACCCGAAGGAGCTTGCCGCCATTCAGGCCGAGCTCGACGGCCTTCGCAGGCGCAAGAACCATGTCGAGGATCAACTTCTCGACGCCATGGAAAGCCGTGAGGCCGCGGAGGCCGCTCTCAACGAGATCACCCAGGCTCTGTCCGACCTCGGATCGAAGATCACCGACGCCACGACGGCACGCGACACCGCCGCGGTCGAAATCCAAGGCGAGTTCTCCAAGAACGAAAACGCACGAGCCGAGATTGCTCCCCTGATTCCGGGGGAGCTGCTAGACCTCTACGACGACTTGCGGGCCAAGAAGAACGGGGTCGGCGCCGCGCGACTTGAGGGCGGGGTGTGCAGGGGTTGCGGCGTCTCTTCGTCGCCGCTCGCGCTGGATGCGATGCGCCGAAGCGACGACGTGACCCGCTGCGAGAATTGCCGGCGCATCTTGATCGTGCAGTGACGACCGATCGGCCGGGCAAAGTCGTGGTCAACACGGACGGTGGGGCACGGGGAAACCCCGGACCGGCGGCCATCGGCGCAGTGATTAAGCGTCCCGGCGGTGAGGTTCTCGCGGAGATCTCTGAAGCGATCGGCCCGGCGACAAACAACGTGGCGGAGTATACGGCGGTGCTTCGCGCGCTCGAGCGCGCCGCCGAGCTCGAGGCCGAGTCGATTGTGGTGCGGTCCGATTCGCAGTTGCTCGTGGAGCAGCTCAACGGACGGTACCGGGTCAAGAACCCGACCTTGAAGGTGCTTCACGAACGGGTGCGTCTGGTCGCCCGGTCGTTCACCCGCGTGGAATACGAGCACGTGCCCCGGGAACGCAACACGCAAGCCGACGCGCTCGTCAACGAGGCTTTGGACGCATGGATCGCCGAGCACGGTATGCCCGAGGTGGGCGGACCGCGGCAGGGATCGCTGCTCGAACCCGGATGAGTCGGGCGGCCCTCTGGTGTTCCCGTGGGCGAGGAATAGACTGACCCGGCGAGTCGGTTAGGCGGCCGCGGTGCACTCGATAGGGCGCATCGAGGAAAGTCGGGCCTCCGCAGGGCAGGACGGTGGGTAACGCCCACCCGGGGCGACCCGGGGAAAGTGCCACAGAAACAGACCGCCAGCGGCCGCAGGCGAGAGCCGAGCGAGACGCCAGGCTCCGTCGGCGGTGCGGGCAAGGGTGGAAAGGTGGGGTAAGAGCCCACCAGCGCGACGGGTGACCGTCGTGGCTCGGTAAACCCCGTCCGGAGCAAGGCCAAGCAGGGAACGCTTTCCGGCGGCCCGCCGGAGCGGGTTCTCGCAAGAGGCCCCGGGTTCCCGGGTAGGCCGCATGAGGCCGCCGGCGACGGCGGTCCCAGAGAGATGGCCGCCCCGGCGCTCCGGCGTCGGACAGAAGCCCGCTTACCGACCGGCTCGCGTACGGGGGCCCCCGCAAGGGGGCCCTCCCTCATGCTCGCGCTCCTGCCCGCCTGTGGCGCTCGGCGAGCGATGGGCCGGTAGTCTGTAGAACCTCATGCCTGCTAAACGGAGACGCAAGACGCCCGTACGTCGCACCAGCCGGCCGGCGGCAAGCGCCGGGAGCACCGGGCGCACCGCGCGAAAGAGCACGCGCCGCGCCGCGCCGGCAAAGCGGACCGCTCGAAAGGCCCCTCGCTCCGCCGCACCCCGGCGCCGCGCCACGAAAGCTCGCTCGTCTCCTCGCCGCACCGCGGCCACGCCGCGTGGGTCTGCGCGCTCGACCCGAGCCGGATCGGGAACAGCCATCAGGCGAAAAGCACGTCGGCCGGCTACCCGTCCGGTGAGGAAGGCATCCGCGCCTCGTCGCAGGGTGCGCTCGGCCGGGGCAGCAACGAAGAGGACGGTGCGCCGTACGACGACGACGACCACCCGCAAGGCGCGGCGGGCTCCGGCCCCGCGACCCGTGCGACGAAAGGCCGCGAGTCCCACCCCGCGCCGTGCTGCGGCGACCCGTAGCACTCGTCGCGCGACGAGCACTCGGCGGGGGGCATCCCCGCGCACCCGACGGGCGGCTACGGCCCCGCGCCGCAGCGCGACAACGACGCGGCGCGCCCGTGCCGGCGGAGTGCATGCCGTGCCTTTGGCGCCGGAGGTTGCCGACGCCACCGCGGTCATCCCGGCGCCCGAGCCCCAAATCGGCATCGCCGGGAGCCCGGAATCGTCCGAGGCCGCAGCGGCCGTTGCGATCGCGGGAGTGACGCCCTCGGTATTGGGGGAGGTCGTCGAGGCTTCCCAAGAGATCGGCGCGCCGGAGACTCTGCGCCACCGTGAAGACATTCCTGTGGCCATCGGCGCGATAGTGCTCGCCGTTTCCGTGTTTCTCCCGTGGTACGAGTTTCCCGGAGCGGCCGACAGCGTCAACGCGTGGCAAAGCGGGACGTGGGGGCCGGTCACATTCTTCCTCGCCCTCGGATCGCTCGTGGTCATTGCCCTGAGAAACTTGCGGATTCCGGTTGGATTGCCGGTCTCGGAGTCGGTGCTTCAGGAAGCGGTCGGCTGGATCTGCACCGGCCTGGCCCTGGTGAAGGCTCGCGTCATCCCCCAAGGCATGCAGCCCGTCGGCTTCCTGCTCTCCACCCCCGCCGCGACCTTTCTCGCCGTCGCCGCGGGACTGTCGATGGCGCTGGCGGCGAGCCGTGTCTCCGGAAAGGTGCCCATCGTGTTCCTCCCGGGATGGCACAAGGGCCGCGCCGGCAAGACCGGCGTCGTCTTGCTGGGTCTCATCGTCGCAGGCGCCGTTGCATTCGCTTTCGGCAACACCTCTCCTTCGGGCTCCCCGGGACCGAGGGCCCGCAAACGGCCTGTTGCGAATCAAGTGTTCGGACGCATCCCGGAATGCGCAACCGGATTTCCGATCCCTGCCTCGCTGGCCCTGCAGCCCGGCGAGGGCTACAACGGATCGGGCCGGATCCCTTGCTTCGCGAGCTTCATTGGGAACAAGACTCACGACGAGGCCGCCAAGGCCTTCACCGATGAGCTAAACAAGGCGAAGTATGCCTTCAGGTCTTCCCAGTCGGCGCCGGGAACGACCACGTTTGTGCTGACTCAGCCGCAGTGTGGAACCGTCAGCGTCATGGCACGGGAGGACCGCTTGTTGGTGCAAGTCATCATCCAAACGTGTGCGAGTCCTGCGCCGACCTAGCAGTCCGTCGGTGCCGTGACAGACGGCCGTCAACCCGTTATCCTTAGCGGCAACGAGCAACGGCGCTCCGTGGGAGCGCCGTTTTTCTATTGGAGGATGAAAGTGCGCCACACTGTCCCTGGGTGGGACCCGCGGTCGGAGCGTGACGCCTGCGGAATCGGCTTCGTGGCCGACGCGAAAGGATCGGCGAGCCGGGAAATCGTCGATCTCGCGCTGGACGCGCTTTGCCGGGTTCGGCACCGGGGAGCGATTGCCGCCGACGAACGGACCGGCGACGGAGCGGGGATCCTGCTTCCCATTCCGGGGCGGCTGCTTGCTTCATCCTTGGAGGCGCGCGGTCATTCCGGGGCCGACCCCGATTGGCTCGGCGTGGCGATGGTCTTTCTCGGCACAGAAGACGACCGCGAAGTCCGCGGGATCGTCGAGCTCGCGTGCCGGTTCGAAGCGATCGACGTCGTTGCCTGGCGAGAGGTCACCGTCGATCCGTCCGCCCTGGGCGAGTACGCACGCCGCACGATGCCCCGCATCGTCCAGGCCATTCTGCTGCGGCCGGCAGGGCCGTCGAAGGTCGAAGCCGAACGGCGCTGTCACCGTGCGCGCAAGCGCGCGGAATCCGCAGTGCGCAAGGCCGGATTGGGCGCGTATTTTCCCTCGTTCTCCTTCCGCACGGTGACCTACAAAGGGCTCGTTGCCGCCGACCAGCTCAGCGATTTCTATCCGGATCTCACCGACTCCGCGACGGAGGCGCCGTTCGCAATCTTCCACCAGCGCTACTCGACGAACACGGCTCCGTCCTGGGAGCGGGCGCAGCCTTTCCGCCTCCTGTGTCACAACGGTGAGATCAACACCATTCAAGGCAACGTCAATCGCATGCGGGCGCGCGAGGGGCGGCTGGGAAAGCGCGATCTCCTCGAAGAGGAGGTCCTGCGTCCGATCATCGACGAATCGGGCTCCGACTCCGCGATGCTCGACAACGTGGTTCAACTGCTCTCACTCGAGGGAGAGAACGAGGGCGAGGCCCGGGACATTCGTCATGTCGTCGCGATGCTGATGCCGGCAGCGTGGGAGGGGGCACCCGACCTCGACGAGTCCGTCCGGGATTTCTACCGCTACCACGCCTCCCTCTTCGAGCCGTGGGACGGTCCGGCCGGAATCGTGTTCACCGACGGCCTGCGAGTGGGAGCCGCCTTAGACCGCAACGGGCTGAGACCGTTGCGCTATGCGGTGTGTGAGGACGGTTTGGTCGCCTGCTCGTCGGAGGCCGGAGCCGTGTCGGTGCGCGGTCGTGGACGCGTGCGGCGAGGAAAGCTCGGGCCGGGAGGGATGATTTTCGTAGATCCCCGGGCGGGAGGATTTCAGGACGACCCGCTGGGTGGTATTGCCCGCAGCCGTCCATACGGGGCCTGGCTCGCCGAGTATCGGATGAGCGGCAGCGCGGGCGAGCCGGGGGTCGAAGTACCCGACCACCTCATCCGACTGCAGGTTGCGCACGGAATCACGCGCGAGGAGCTGAACTTGGTGCTCCGCCCGATGGCGTCGCAGGGAAAGGAGCCGACGTTCTCGATGGGCGACGACACCCCCGCCGCCGTCATGAGCCAACATCGCCGGCCGATCTACTCGTACCTGAAGCAACGTTTTGCCCAAGTGACCAACCCGGCGATCGATCACCTGCGCGAGCGCAGCGTGATGTCGTTGCGAACTCTGCTTGGTCCGCACGATCCGATTCTGTGGGAGCGCCCGGAGGGTGCGGCGCTGCTCGAGTTCGACACGTTCTTGCTCTTCCGCTCTCCCGGCGGTGCGCGGCTCGACGCGAGCTTCCCCGTCGAGGATGGCACGGCCGGCCTGCGAGAGGCCTGCGTGCGGATGGCGTCGGCCGGTGTCGAAGCCGCGCGTCACGGAGGGGGCATCCTCATCGTCACCGACCAGGGAGCCGACAAGGATCGCGCCCCGGTGCCGTCCCTGCTGGCAGTCGGGGCAGTGCATCAAGCGCTGTTGCGGGCCGGCCACCGCACGCGGACGTCGATCGTCGTAGAAACCGACGACGCCCGCGAGTCTCACCATTTCGCGTGTCTCCTTGGTTACGGAGCCGAGGCCGTCGTGCCGCGACTTGCGCTGGCGACGATCGCCCAGCTCGTGCTGTCCGGCCGTGCGCGGGGCGGCGCGAGCGTCGAGGACGCGTTGCTTCGGTACCGAAGTGCCGCGGAAGAGGGCGTTCTGAAGATCTTGTCGAAGATGGGGATCTCCTGCGTGGACTCCTACCGTGGCGCACAGATCTTCGATGCCCTGGGCCTTGGCGCCGACGTCATCGATGTGTGCTTCACGGGTACCCCGGCGCCGCTCGGGGGCATCGGCTTCGAGGACATAGCCGAAGACGTGATCGCCCGTCACGCGGCGGCGTTCGGGGAGCAGGCACCGGCGCTCGACAACCCCGGCGTGGTCAAGTTCCACAAGGGCGGCGAGTATCACGCGACCCACCCCGGGGTGGTCCGTGCATTGCATCGCGTGGTCGATCCTTCGGGAGTCGCGCTGCGGACGACGCAAGCGGGGGACGACGACGAGGAAACCGGGGAGATCGCCGAAGCCGGGGAGGCTCCGAACCTCGCGACGGCTCACGCGCTGCAGCGCGCGGTCGCCGAAGGCGGTACGACCCAGGATTACCAGCGTTTCGCGGAGCTTGTTCGCGGCCGGCCGACGACGGCCGTTCGCGATCTGCTCGAGGTTCGTCCCGCGGGGATCGCCGTGCCGCTGGACGAGGTCGAGCCCGTGGAATCCATCACTCGCAGGTTCTCCACCGGCGCAATCTCGCACGGTTCGATCGGCCGCGAGGCTCACGAAACGCTGGCAATTGCCATGAACAGCATCGGAGGCAAGTCGAACACCGGAGAGGGCGGTGAGGATCCGGCGCGGTATCGGACCCGGGGGCAGGCCGTAGACAGGAACTCGAGGATCAAGCAAGTGGCGAGCGGGCGCTTCGGCGTGACACCCGAGTACCTCGCGTTTGCCGACGAGCTTCAGATCAAGATCGCCCAGGGATCGAAACCGGGGGAGGGCGGACAGCTCCCAGGGCACAAGGTCACGCCCGAGATTGCACGCCTCCGCCACACGCAGCCGGGCGTTGCCCTGATCAGCCCGCCCCCGCACCACGACATCTACTCGATCGAAGACTTGGCACAGCTGATCTTCGACCTGAAGCAGGCGAACCCCGATGTCGACGTGTCGGTGAAGCTTGTCGCGGAAGCGGGCGTCGGGCAGATCGCCGCCGGCGTCGTGAAAGGGCTTGCCGATGTCGTCCACATCTCCGGCGCCGACGGAGGCACCGGCGCCTCACCGCTGTCGAGCATCAAGAACGCCGGGCTTCCCTGGGAGATCGGGCTCGCCGAGACACAGGCCACCCTGGTCGCGAACGGCCTTCGCGACCGGGTGCGGATTCGCATCGACGGCGGCCTGAAGACCGGTCGCGACGCGCTGATCGCCGCGCTTCTCGGCGCCGACGAGTATTCGTTCGGAACCGCTGCCCTGGTTGCCGAGGGGTGCATCATGGTGCGTTCGTGTCACCTCGACACTTGTCCGACCGGGATCGCGACCCAGCGCGAAGACCTGCGCGCGAAATTCGCCGGCACGCCGGACATGGTGGCCCGCTACATGACCCACGTAGCGGAGGAGATCCGGCAGATGCTCTCCCGGATCGGTCTGCGTTCGTTGGGCGAAGCGGTCGGGCGAGCGGACCTGCTCACGCGAGGCTCCACGGCTTCCGGACGCGCCGCGACTCTCGACGTCGGTCCGTTGCTCGACAGCCCGGGCCGCACGCCCCAAGGGTTTGTTGCCTCTAATCCCATCCAGCGCCCCCGGTCGGCGTTGGGAGACCGCGTGTTTGAGGACGCTATCGCCGCGATTCTCGAAGGGCACCGGGTGGAGTTGCGCTACGAGATCGGCAACGCCGACAGAACAATCGGCGCTCGCCTCGGCTCGGCGGTGGCGCGAGCGTTCGGCGCAGCGAAGCCACCCGGCTCTGCCCGGATCGCGTTCGCCGGGGAAGCCGGCCAGTCCTTCGGTGCCTTTCTCAGCGACGGCGTCGAGTTTGTTCTCTCCGGCGAGGCGAACGACTACGTTGCCAAGGGCATGGGCGGCGGCCTCATCGTCATCGTGCCGCCGGAGGACGACGCAGGTGACCCGGTGCTCTGCGGCAACACCGTGCTCTACGGCGCTACGGGAGGCGAGCTCTTCGTGGCCGGCCGGGCCGGCGAGCGTTTCGCGGTGCGCAACTCCGGCGCCATCGGGGTCGTCGAGGGTGTCGGGGATCACGGGTGCGAATACATGACCGGTGGATGCGTGGTCGTGCTGGGCCCGGCCGGAGCAAACTTCGGGGCGGGCATGACCGGCGGGGAGGCCTTCGTGTTCGATCCGGCGTCGGGTCTTCCCGCGCGAGTCAACCCCGAGCTTGTCGAGACGCGGCGCTGCACGCGCGACGAGCTGTCGCGAGTGCAATCTCTCACCGAACGCCACGCGGCGCTCACCGGGTCGGTGAAGGCCGGTGCGCTCCTCGCCGACTGGGATCTCATCGCAGCGGGGGCGTTTTGGCGCGTCGCGCCAAAGGTCGAGGTTGCCGCGATCTCGGCGAAGAACGAGGGCACGCTGAAGAGCGCGCGAGCCTAAAGGCGGACTCTCAGGACTTGCGTGAGCGCCGGGGGGTCTTCCGTGCCGGGGGCTCGCTGCCGGCTCCGCTTTCCGATGCCGCGGCGAGCTCCGCGTCGGCTGCCAGAACTGCCTCGCGGCGTTCCCCGACGTAGAGCCGCTGGACCGTGATCTTTACGATTGCAGCGGCCGGGAGGGCGAGCAGCGCGCCGACGAACCCGGCGAGCGAAACGCCGATCAACACCGCCACCAGCACGGCCGCGGCCGACATCTCGATTGCACGCTTCATCACGCGAGGGGCGATGACGTAGTTTTCGAGCTGCTGGTATATGAGAAAGAACACCGCCGTCGCGATCAGGGTCGGCACTCCGGCAAACGCTGCCACCAATACCGCGACTGCCGCGCCGAGCAAGGCGCCGATGTTCGGAATGAGATCTGCCAGCGCCACCCAAAAAGCCAGGGCGACGGCGTACGGTACCCCGATGATCGTCAGAGCGATGAAACTCACCACGCCGGCGATGGCGCTGATCGCCATGTTTCCGAGCATGTACCCGCCCACCCGCTCGGTCGATTCCTCGAGGATCGCCTCGAAATGCTCACGGTCGGCTCGTCGCAGCAGCCCGGCGATCGCGTGCCGCATGCGCGGCAGACCCGACGTGAAGTACAGAGTCAGGATAAAGATCGTGAGGGTGTTGAAGACGAGAGAAGTGAAGCTTCGGAACAGCGACAGCGCGGTCGACGGCAGGGTCTCTCCGAGCGACCGAAGTTTCTCGGTGAGGTCGAAGCGCTCGTTGATGTCGGCGATGAAACCGCTGTCGTCCTGTGCTCTCTGAATGTAGTCGGGTGCCTTCTCGACGAGTTGGCCGAGCTGAGTGATGATCGTAGGGACCACGAGCGCGAGGAACCCCCCGACCACCAGTATGCCGATGATCGCGAGGGCGGCCACCGCGGGTCCGCGCTTCAATCCCATCCGTTCGAGACGGGCCACGGCCGGCTGGAGGCCAATCGCAAGGATGAGCGACACGAGCAGCAGAATGAGCACGTTCTGCGCGGCGGAAATCATCCGGCTGAGCGCGAACAGGACGATGATTCCGCCGGCGACCTTCAGCCAGTAGCCGACGGGAGGCCATACGTCGATCGCGAGGGACGGCGCCTTCTCGCGAACTGTTCGAACTTGCGGGCTCATATCCTCATCCCCGGCCGCCAAGCATGGACCCCAAAGCCCTCCCTGTAAACGACTCGGGTCTGGGTGCGCTGTCGTACCTCGCCTATAGACTCGCGCCGAATCATGCGCGATCCGTTCGACGGGCTGGACCCAGAACAGAGCGAGGCGGTCGAGGCCGTCCGAGGTCCCGTGTGCATTCTTGCGGGCGCCGGAACGGGCAAAACCACCACGATCACCCGGCGAATCGCGAACCAGGTGCTTTCCGGCGAGGTGCCGGCCGGCCAGATTCTAGCGGTGGCGTTCACCGACAAGGCCGCACGAGAGATGGCGAGCAGACTCGGCGGATTTGAGGTCCGCGGAGTGCGGGTCAAGACCTTTCACGCCGAAGCCCTGGCGCAATACGCGCGGTTGAGCGGGACCTCGCCGGAGATCCTTCCGAACAAGGCGGCGCTGCTCAGCGCGATCGCTCAGCGGCTGCCGCCGCCCTATCGCTTCAAGCCGGTACGCGATATCGCGACGGAGATCGAATGGGCGAAGAACCGGCTGGTGCGCGCCGAGGCCTATCTCGAGGCGCTCGGTGATCACAAGCCGCCGCTTCCGCCGGAGATCATGGCGGGGGTCTACGGTTCCTACGAGCGCCGCAAGCGCCGTGCCCGGCTGATCGACTTCGAAGACCTGCTCGAGCTCACGCTGAACGTGCTGCGGGATCCGCGGCACGCCTCGGTCGTCCACGCTCGGTATGCGGCGTTCACCGTGGACGAGTACCAGGATGTCAATCTTCTTCAGCAGCGCTTGCTCGAGGCGTGGCTCGGAACCCGGGACGACGTCTGCGTCGTCGGCGACGATCACCAGTCGATCTTCTCGTTCACGGGAGCGGATCCGGGCTGGCTCCTGTCATTCCCGGATCGTTACCCGCACGCCACAGTCGTGACCCTCACGCGCAACTATCGGTCTACGCCGGACGTCCTGGCCGTTGCCAACCGTCTCACTCCTCGGCTCGGGGGAACCTCGGCGCCGTTGCGCGCAACGCGGCCGGAAGGACCGCATCCTGCCCTGCGATCCTTCCGATCGGAGCGAGAGGAGATCACCTTCGTCGTCGAGGAGGTGCGCCGGCTGTATGCGGACGGTGTCGCCTACGAGGACATGGCCGTACTCCTTCGGATCAACGGGCGATCGGAGGACTTTGAGGAAGCGCTGGCAGGAGCGGGGATTCCGTTCCAAGTACGCGATGGTGCATTCCTGCGCCGCCCGGCGGCACGTGCGGCGCTGGCGAGGCTGCGGCGCGAGCGCGGGCTGGTAGCCGAGGCGGTCGGCCGGGTCGTGGAGGCGCTTGGTCTGGGTGGGAAGGACGCAGAGGATGCGGGCAGCGAAGAAGCCACACGCCAGGCGGATCTAGAACGACTGCTTCGCCTGTCCCGCGAATTCCCCGGCGACGACCTCGAAGCTTTCGCCGCCGACCTCCGCTCCCGTTTCGCCGTCGAGGAGCAGGGCCGGGGCGTCGTGCTGCTCACGTATCACCGCGCCAAGGGGCTGGAGTTCGACACGGTCTTCCTTCCGCGACTCGAAGAGGGTGAGCTTCCCTTCGCGCTTGCGACCTCGGAGGCCGAGGTTGACGAAGAGCGCCGGTTGCTCTATGTAGGGATCACCCGGGCTCGCCGCCATCTCTACCTGTCGTGGGCGCTGGCCCGGAGCGGCCGGAGGGCACGTCCCTTGCAGAGCCGTTTCATCTCCGAGATCTCCCCAGATGCCCATGCCCCCTCGAATGGAAAGGGTAACCGGCCTGCGCCCCGGCGAGGTTCGGCTCCTCTCGCCGAAGAGGCCGGTCCGCTGCTCGAGGCGTTGCGCACTTGGCGCTTGCGCGTGTCGCGCGACACCGAGAAGCCGGCTTACACCGTTTTCTCCAACGACACGCTGGAGAGAATCGCCTCCGTTCGTCCGGAGTCGCTTGCGGATCTGTATTCGGTGCCGGGAGTCGGCCCGTCGAAGCTGGCGCGCTACGGAGAGGAAGTGCTGGCCATCGTGAAGTCTGTCTCGGCTGCCGAACCGCCGGCGAGCGAGCGATAGGATCAAACCCATGCGGCACGAGGTTGCCGGCACCGGCGAGAATCTCGATCCAGGTACTCAAGCGGTGCCCGGGTGGGTCGTCCCGGGGCCGTTGAGATCTTCCGGTGGAAGACCACCGATGCCTCGGCGGCGCACCCTTCGGTTCGCCGCCCTTCTGCTGCTGTGGTTCGTGGTGTTTGCGGGCGCGCCGGGGGCCGCCATCTGGGCAAGCAGCCCGTATCTCCGGCTGGGCGGTCCAAAGCTCTACTCTTCGCACATCACCTGTCGTACGGCAGCCGCGGCGCTCGGCGAGAACCCCGCTCGCTGCGCGCGCCGGCCCTTCCGCAACCGCGTTCGGCCGATCGCCGGCGCTATGCGCGAAGAGCGGCGGCGTGTTGCGATGTTCGGGGCGACCGTCGCCGGGGCGGCGTTCGTCGCCACGGTGTTCCTCTGCCTTGCCGCCGGGCTGCGCGCGTGGTGGGCGCTGCTGGCCTTCGTTTCGCCGGCCAACCTCGCGCTGTGGGTTTGGGGTCTCTGGCGGGTGTCCGCGCACCCCGTCCGCTACTGGGAGGCTCGGGCTCCAGCGCGTGGATGATCCGCATGGTGCCCTCCAGGCTATCCTCCTCGGTGACGACTCGGGGCAACGGCGAAGGCACTCATCAGACAACCACGAACCGGTCCACGACCACCTTGGATCCTGTCGCGCCCGAGCGCTTGATTCCGGTGACCAGGATCTTCAGCGTGTGAACCGCGTTCGAGAGGCCGCGAATGCTTCGCACCGCGCCGTACCGAGTCGCCGCGTCGTAGTTGTCGAAGGATCCCTTCAGCGAGCCGTCCACGTACACATCGGCCTTGCCCATGTCGGGTGCCAGGGCGGTGATCCAGTCGAACCCGGTTCCCTTGAAGATGAAGGTCACATTGGAGCCGGCGATGTCGCTGACTCGGTAGTAGCCGCCGGACGCTGCCGACGCGCCCCCCGCTCGCCACGACATCGTCAGCTTGGGGCCGGTCACAACGGCGGCGGATCCCACCTTGTAGGCGTCGATGGCGACGATGGTATCGGTTGACGCAGCGGACTTCGCGCCTCTCACGATGACATCGATCGTGTGGGCCGCATTGGTCAAGCCGGTGAAGCTTCGCATGGCTCCCCACTGCCGGGTCGAGGCGTAGTTGTCGAACACGCCCTTGGAGACGCCGTCGATCTTAACCTCGGCTTGGCCTTGTTCCGGACCACGCACCGTGTACCAGGTGATCGACGTCCCGGTAAACGCGTAGGTGGCGTGCGCCCCGGCGATGCGTTCGTGGACGTAGCTTCCACCCTGGGCCGACGGGTAGGGAACTACGCGCCAGCCGTACACGGCCGCGATGCTGCCTTCTTGTTCCGATGTTGAGGCGCGAAAGGCCTTCGTCGTGGTCGCGAGCGCGGTGCCGCCGATCTCGACGATCGCCACGGCTCCCGAGGGATTGACGGTGGCGGCGTACGACTGTCCCGGGATCAGGGCTTGTGCCGGCTGGAGGGTGGCCGAGCGCACCGGACCGGCGCTGCAGGGGGAGACGGTTCCTCCGCTGGTCTTGCAGGTAAGATTTGCGGCCAGGTTGGTTGAGGACCCGGACACCCGCAGCACGAACGACGCGGTGGTGACGCCCTTCACATCGGCCGGAAACGTGGCGACGACGCTCCCCGTCAAACTCGCCGGTGCGGCGATCGCCGTTACGCGCAGGGACCGTAGCGCGTTCAATCTGCCGCCGGATGCGACCTTTCCCGAGAGGGCCGGCCGCGCCTCGACCGCGCCCAGCAGCGCCTCGCGGACTTGTGTGGGCGTCATAGACGGCGAGACCGAGCGAACGAGTGCCAGGGCTCCGGCAACGTGGGGTGAGGCCATCGATGTTCCGCTCATCCACGCGAGGGTGCCTCCCGGATAAGTGCTGAGGATTCCGACACCGGGCGCGGCGAGGTCAACCGAGGTGTCCCCGAAGTTCGAGAATCGGGCCAGCGCATCGACGTTGTCCGTCGCGGCGACGCACAGCAAGTTCAGCGAGGTCACACTGCAAGGGAACTGCGGGGAAGCATCGTTGTCGTCACCAACGGAGTCGCCCCCGCCGTTCCCGGCGGCGACGGCGAACACCGTGTTCGAAGCCGCAGCGACGGCCTGCGCAATGACCGTGGACGACCCCGGACCGCTCATGCTGATGTTGACGACCCGGGCCCCGTTGTCTCCGGCATATGCGACGGCCGAGGCGATGAGAGAATCCGAAGAGTACCCGTTCGGATCGGCGACGCGCAGAGCCATGATGCGCGACCCCCAGGCGAGCCCGGCAATCCCGGAGGCGTTGTTGCCCTTCGCGGCGATGGTTCCGGCCACGTGCGTGCCGTGCCCGTGCTCGTCCGCGGGGTTGTTGTCTCCCGCGGCCCAGTCCCAGCCGCGCCAGTCGTCTACGTATCCATTGCCGTCGTCGTCGCGACCGTTGGTCTCTTTCCCCGAGCCGGACTCCCCGGGGTTCTTCCAGATCTGCCCCGATAGCTCCGGATGTGCGAGATCGACGCCGGTGTCGATGACGGCCACGGCTACCGAGGAGACCCCTGTGGTCACGTCCCACGCTTCGGTCGCGTCGATGTCGGCGTCGTAGGTTCCGGTTACTCCCTGGATCGTCTGGCGGGCGTTGTCCAGGCTCCACTGGGAGGCAAACGAGCTGTCGTTGGGCTTTAGCGCAAGACGGCGAATGTAATTCGGCTGCACGGCGCGCACGGACGGGTCGCGCGACAGCGCGGCAAGGGAGGCGGATGTTGCCGACGGGTCTGTCTGCAGGAGTTCCGCGTTTCGACCTACTCCGGAGACCAGGGCTGCTCGCGCCCGGCCGCGAGCGGCAGCGCGAACGGACCTCGAAGCGTCTTCGTCGTAGAGCACGAGGATCTGGCCGGGTACGGCCTCGGGAGTATCGGCAGACCGCCGAGCGGCGGCGAAAGCGGGGATACCCGATGTGAGCAAGAGCGAGCAGCCGGCGAGGGCCGCTACCAGGATGTGACGCGTTAACAATGTATGCATGGTCGGGGAAAGCAGGTTGGTGCCGGTCACTACGTTGTCGGTCCTGAGGGCCGATAGCTGTAAGAATCGGACGCCTCGGAAGCCCCGATCGTGGCGGTATGCGAAGCCCCAACGAGAAAGATCGTCCGAATCGACTAGACAAAAGTCGGCGGTTCTGTGGTCGTCTCAGCGATAGGCGACCGAGGAGATCTTCGTCAGCTTCTCCCAGCGGTGCTCGGCCCGGATGACGCGCACCGTCCCCGACCGAGACCGCATGACCAGGGATTCTGTCGTCGCCCCGCCGGGGATGTGACGCACGCCTTGAAGAAGGCCTCCGTCGGTTACTCCGGTTGCCGAGAAGAAGACATCGCTTCCCGAGACCAGGTCGTCGGTCCCGAGGACCCTGCTCAGGTCGTACCCGGCGTCGAGAGCCGCCCGGCGCTCGTCCTCGTTGCGCGCGTAGAGCCTGCCCTGGATCGCGCCGCCCAGGCACTTGAGGGCGCACGCGGCGATAACGCCTTCCGGTGTTCCACCGATGCCCATGAGCAGATCGACGCCGGTGCCCGGCCGGGCGGCGACGATCGCTCCCGCGACGTCGCCGTCGGAGATCATCTGCAGCCGGGCGCCGGACTCTTGTACCGCCTTCACGATGTGCTCGTGACGCGGCCGGTCGAGGATGACGACGGTGACGTCGGAGGCGTCGATTCCCTTGGCCGCCGCGACCTTCTTGATGTTGTCGGCGACCGGTGCCTCGATGTCGATGGCGTCTGCCGCATCGGGACCGACGGCGATTTTCTCCATGTATACGCAGGGTCCGGGATTGAACATGGTGCCGCGCTCGGAGATCCCCACGACGGACAACGAGTTCGGTTCACCCCTGGAAAGCAGGCGCGTCCCGTCGATCGGGTCTACGGCCACATCGACGGCCGGCGGCTGGCCGTTGCCGACCGACTCGCCGTTGTAGAGCATCGGCGCCTCGTCCTTCTCGCCCTCGCCTATGACGACTATGCCGTCCATGGCCACCGTGTCGAGCATCAGTCGCATGGCGTCGACGGCGGCCTGGTCGGCGGCGTTCTTGTCGCCGCGCCCCCGCCATCCGACGGCGGCCAGCGCTGCGGCCTCGGTCACGCGGGCAAGGTCGAGCGCCAAGTTGCGGTCCGGAGTGGTCGTTGTCATGTCGGGTCGTCCCCCTCGATGATCGGAGGTGTGAATTTCACCACCTCGCGCGCCTCCCGTCATGTTGGGGTCGGTTTCAAGGCGGGCCGAGGGCGTCACTAACAAGATCGAGTGCGTCGAGCGGGTCGGGTTCGGCTATCGTAACTTCGATAGGTTCAGGGAGCGAGTACTCGTCGCGCGGGCTCGCGATCTTGAGTCTGGTCCGGATCTGGCGTCATATATGACTCCCATCCCGGACCGGTTCGGCTGCGCGCGCAGCGCGCAAGCACCTGAAGGTCCGGTGGGCCCGCCTAGGTTCGTACCAGGGCCAAGGGAAAATGAGTGCTGGGAGGCGACGGCGAGAATGGCCCGAAAGAACGAGCTTGCCCGCGGGGATCGCGTCCGGATCACGAGCGTTCGCCAAGAGGAGATCGGCACACCGGTGCCCGAGGACGTTGTCGGGCTGACCGGTACGCTCGAGTGGATCACGCCCGGGTTCGCAGGCGAACGAGGGGTCTTCGAAGTCAGGCTCGACGACGGGCGCGTGCTGAACCTCTACGCAACGGAGATCGAGCCTCTGCCGTAGGTTACGCGAGAGCCTGATCGAGATCGGCGATTAGGTCGTCGATGTGCTCGATCCCCACCGACAGCCGGACGAGCGACGGGTCCACGGCGAGCGGCGAGCCCTCCACCGAGGCATGCGTCATGCGCGCCGGATGCTCGATCAGCGATTCCACCGCGCCGAGCGACTCGGCCAGCGTGAAGATCTTCGTTCGCGCCACGGCTTCCAGCGCACCCGCCTCGCCGCCGGCATGAGTAAAAGACACCATGCCACCGAAGTCGCGCATCTGGCGGCGTGCGACCTCGTGGCCGGGATGGGAAGCCAGACCGGGATAGAGCACCCGCTCGACGGCTGCATGCTTAGAGAGGAAGTCGGCGACGGCGCGGGCGTTCGCGCAGTGGCGGTCCATCCGAACGGCGAGGGTCTTCACGCCCCGCAACACAAGGTAGCAATCCAGCGGGCCGGGAACGGCTCCGGCGGCGTTCTGGACGAATGCGATCCGCTCTCGCAGACCATCGTCGTTCACGGCGACGACTCCCCCGACGACGTCGGAGTGCCCTCCGAGATACTTCGTCGCCGAATGAAGAGCGAGGTCGGCGCCGAGAGCCATCGGTTGTTGGAGATACGGCGTCGCGAACGTGTTGTCAACGCACAGCAGCGCCCCGCGCTCGTGGCAGATGGCCGCGACCGGCTCGATGTCGCATATCTTCAACAGAGGATTCGTCGGGGTCTCCATCCACACGAGCTTCGTGTCGTCACGCCACGCCTTCTCCACCTGCTCGAGGTCGGAGAGGTCGACCGGAGTGAACGCAAAGCCGGCCGGCTCGTAGATGTTGGCGACCAGCCGGTACGTTCCGCCGTAGGCGTCGTCGGGAATTATGAGGTGAGTTCCGGGCTGCAGGGTCGCCCGCAGTACCGCATCGGATGCGCCGAGCCCAGAGGCGAACGCGAGCCCGAAGCGCGCGCCTTCGAGAGATGCCAGACACGTTTCCAGGATCGAGCGGGTCGGATTGCCGCTCCGCGAGTAGTCGTACCCCTTGTGCACGCCGACGGCTTCTTGGGCGTACGTCGTGGTGAAATGCACCGGCGGGATGACCGCGCCGGTCGCGGGGTCGGGGTCCTGACCGGCGTGAATGGCGCGCGTTTCGAACCCGGCGTCTTCCATTACGCGCCGCCGCTCCTGCGGGAGAGAAAATCGATGAGATCCGACCGCGTGATGATTCCCACGGGATGCCCGGCGTCGACGACCAGCGCGGCGGGTCCGGACTCGAGCGCGTCGAACGCCTCCTCGACCGGCTCGCCGACACCGACCGTCGGGAGTGCCGGTCCCATCGCTTCGCTCACCGGGCGATCGACGAGCGTCGGGTCGCGGAAGATCGCGTTCATGAGGTCGCGCTCGCGCACGGCCCCGACGACTTCGGCGATCGCGAGCGGCAGCTCCGCCTTGACCACCGGCAACTGGGACACCTCGTACTCCCGCATTGTGTCGATCGCGGAGCGAACCGGCTCGTCCGGGTGAACGTGCACCAGGGCGGGCATCGGCCCCGACTTGCGCTCCAGTACGTCGCCGATCGTCTGTCCTCCGGCGTGGAGGAATCCGAAGTCGGCCAGCCAGTCGTCGTTGAAGACTTTCGACAGGTATCCGCGTCCCGAATCCGGCAGCAACACCACGACGACGTCGTCGGATCCGAGCTCGCGGCCGAGAACAAGCGCGGCGTGAATCGCCAGCCCCGCCGACCCGCCGACCAGGATTCCCTCCTCGCGGGCCACTCGCCGTGCCGTCATGAATGAGTCGCGGTCGCTGACGGCGATGATGCGGTCGACGAGAGACGGGTCGAAGGTCTCCGGCCAGAAGTCTTCCCCGACTCCCTCAACGAGGTACGGTCGTCCCGTCCCTCCGGAGTAGACCGATCCCTCCGGGTCGGCCCCGACGATTTGCACGTTCGGGTTCTGCGACTTGAGAAAGCGGCCGGCTCCGCAAATTGTTCCGCCGGTTCCGACGCCGGCGACGAAGTGTGTGATCCGGCCTGCCGTCTGTCGCCAGATCTCTGGGCCCGTGGTCAGCTCGTGAGCACGCGGGTTCTCCGGGTTGGCGTACTGGTTCGGACGGAAAGCCCCGGGGGTCTCCTCGGCGAGCCGCTTGGCGACCGAGTAATAGGAATCGGGATGCTCGGGCGCCACCGCGGTGGGGCACACGACCACCTTGGCACCGTAGGCGCGCAACAGGGAGATTTTCTCCTGGCTCATCTTGTCGGGCATGGTGAACACGCACCGGTAGCCCTTGCGCGCCGCCACGATTGCCAGTCCCACGCCGGTGTTGCCGCTCGTCGGCTCGACGATCGTCCCTCCGGCTTTCAGCAGGCCGGCTCGCTCGGCTGCTTCGACCATGCCGAGCGCGATGCGGTCCTTCACGCTCCCGCCGGGATTGAGGAACTCGAGCTTGGCCAGGACGGTGCAGTCGAGATCCCGGGCGGTGCGGTCGAGACGCGCCAAGGGCGTGTTCCCGACGAGGTCGAGCAAGGAATCGACTGCCTGCATCTCGCGTGCCGGGTCCTCGAGCTCGACGATGCGCACACCGGCCTTGTGCAAGCGCTCGGGGTTGGCGGCCGAGTCGAGCGCTCGAAACGACACCGGGAGTCCGTGATGCGCCAGCTCGGCCGCAACCTCTTCGGCCTCCGGACCGGCCCCGGCTACGCCGACGTCGCGCGGAATGCGCGCCCGCAATTCGGCGACGATGTCGTGCGTCAGGTGCCCCGGCGCGACGCGAATCACGTGCTTTGCGCGCGCGAGCAGCCGCTCGGGGGGCTCGGCGTTTCCGACCACGACCAAGACGTCCACGGTGTGGCTCAGTCTACAGGGGACGCTTGTCGCCCCTAGCGCGGACCGAGCGGCGTTAGGAAGTTCACCGTGACCCAGATGGATCCGTCGATGTCTCGCATGGCGTAGGCGCTTGCGAGCCGGTATCCGGGATCGAGGATGTTCGAGCGGTGGGTGGGGCTGGCCATGAACGCGTTGTGCAGGGCGTCGACCGACCTCCCGTATCCTACGTTCTCGCCGATCAACTCGAGATTCAGCCGGTAAAGGAGGGGATCGAGATCGGCGTTGTGGAACAGCCTTCCCGTCGCCTGCATGCGTTCGGTCTGCGGCTTGGAAGCCGGCCCGACCGCCGCCTCGTACCATGCCAACGCCGGCAGCCGGCGCTCGACCCGTTCCTGGTTGATCATCGCCACCAGCGCGCGCGCCGAGGCGGGATCTGGCACCGGCTTCGGAGCAACTCCCCGGACGACCTCGAGCTTGAATGTCCAGCGCAGCGGATTGGGGTCGTCCTGGGGGATGAGCGGGCGGCGGACACCAAGGTCGGGGGCGTCCCGCGCCGCGCGGGCGGCCGAGGCTGTACTCCGCTGGTGCGCCCCGCTCGGCGCGCCGAGCAGCAGGAACGCAAGCACCGACACCGGCAGGGCCTTGAGTGACATGCCCAAACTGTACCGTGCCCCGATGCGAACCGGGTGCCCGGGTGCCCGGTTGGTCCGCGGTCACAATCGCGGTAAACTCGGGCGTTAGTTACTGACGAGTAACTCAGAGGGGAGGACTCGTGGACTTCCGGGACACGCCTGCGGAGGCGACGTTTCGCAAGGAGGTTCGAGATTGGTTCCAGGCGAACGTCCCTCGCGACCTAGAAACGGTGTTCCGGGACGACGAGGCGGCGGTGGAGCGCTCCCGGGCGTGGCAGCGCGCGTTGCACGAGGGCGGCTGGGCGGGGCTCTCGTGGCCGAAGGAATACGGCGGCCGCGGCGTCGGGCTGATGGAGCAGGTGATCTTCAGCCAGGAGTTCATGCGGGCCAAGGCGCCCCCCATGCTGAACGTGATCGGCCTGGGGATGGCCGGGCCGACGATCATCGCGCACGGGACCGAGGAGCAGAAGCACCGCTACCTCGACAAGATCCTTTCCGGCGAGGAGATCTGGTGCCAGGGCTTCAGCGAACCCGGTGCCGGCAGCGATCTCGCCGGGCTACGAACGACCGCCGTTCCCGAGGGGGACGCCTTCATCGTGAACGGGCAGAAGGTATGGACGACGCTGGCGCACCTCGCGAGCTGGATCATCCTGCTGGCGCGCACGGACCCCACGGCGCCCAAGCACAAGGGGATCACCTATCTCCTCGTTGACATGCGCTCGCCGGGTGTCGAGGTGCGCCCGCTGAAACAGATCACCGGTCACTCGGAGTTCAACGAGACGTTCTTCACCGACGTGCGGGTGCCCCGCGAGAACGTGCTCGGGGAGATCAACGACGGCTGGCGCGTCGCGATGACGACGTTGCTGCACGAGCGCGGGACGCTCGGCTTCGCTCTGGCGACCCAGGCAGAGATGGCGCTGAACGACGCCCTCGACACCGCGCGTGAGGTGACCTACAACGGCCGGCCGGCGATCGACGATCCGCTCGTGCGGCAGCGGCTCGCGCAGGCCCACGTCGAGATTCAGTCGATGCGCCTCAACAACTACCGGGCCCTGACGAGCGTCATGCGCACGGGCATCCCCGGCCCGGAGGGCTCGCTCGGCAAGCTCCTGTGGAGCGAGTCCTTGAAGCGCCTCTACGAATTGATGCTCGAGATCGAGGGACCGGCCGGGCTGGTAGAAGCCGGACCGCAATCGGTCGCCGGGGGCATGTGGCAGTACCGTCACCTCCGCTCGCGGGCGCACTCCATCGAGGCCGGTACGAGCGAGATCTTGCGCAACATCATTGCCGAGCGCGTGCTCGGCCTTCCCAAGCACAAGTGAGGGGCAGCCGTGGACTTCGGGTTCTCTGAAGATCAGGAAGCAATGCGGAAGTCGGCACGGGAGGTGCTGGAGGATCGTTCGACGACCTCCGTATTCCGGGCAGTCATGGAAGACGAGGCCGGGTTCGACGAAGCGCTCTGGAAGACGATCGCCGAGATTGGTTGGTGCGGCGTCGCGGTTCCCGAGTCCGAGGGCGGTCTCGGGCTCGGCTGGATCGACCAGTGCATTCTTCTCGAGGAGACCGGCCGGGCGATCCTGCCGGCGCCCTATCTGACCACCGTCGGGCTCGCGCTTCCCGTCCTGCTGCTTGCCGAGGCGGGAGAGGAACGCTCCCGGTTGCTTTCGGAGATCGCGCAGGGCGGCCTGCGGGTCACGCTGGCGGCGGATCCGGTGCCGATCTCGTTCGAGCCGGCCGGCGACGGACTGCGTGTTCGAGGAGTCGCATCCTTCGTCCCCGACGCGCAGGCCGCCGGTGAGATTCTCGTCGCCGGCAGTCTCGAAGGCCGGACGGCCCTGTGCTCGGTCGCTGTAGCCGAGGCCTCGATCACGCATCTGAAGACCCTCGATCGCACCCGCCGGCTGTCCGAGGTGTCCTTCGATGGTGCCGCCGGAAAGCTGCTCGATACAGACGCCGGCAGGCTGCTCGAGCGCGCCCGAGACCGGTCGGCGGTCGCCCTTGCCGCCGAGCAGACGGGGATCGCCCAGCGGGTGCTGGAGATGACTGTCGATTACGCCAAGCAGCGGGAGCAATTCGGCAAGGCCATCGGCTCGTTTCAGGCCGTGTCGCACAAGCTGGCGGAGATGCTCCTGCTGACGGAGAGCGCGCGCTCCTCGACCTATTACGCAGCCTGGGCGCTGGAAGAGGGAACGACAGATGCGTCCCTCGCCGCAGCCACGGCGCGGGTGGCGGGAATCGAGGCGGCGCGGTTCGCGACCGCCGAGGGAATCCAGATTCACGGCGGCATCGGCTTCACCTGGGAGCACGACCTGCACCTGTTCTACCGGCGCGCGAAGTGGGACGAGCTGTTCCTCGGTGATGCGAGCATCTGGCGCGAGCGCATTGCCGGCCTGCTCGCCGCGCGGTAGCGGGCCGGCGGCTTGCGCGGTTAGCGTTCGGACGTGGTCAAGCCGAGGTTCGAGCCGCTCGCGGAATGGCTCGCGCACGAGAGTTCCGGAGAGAAACGCAAGCGCGCCCTGCTGATCCACCGGCGGCTCACCAGGGAGTACCCGCAGGCGGAGACCGCGCTGGAGTTCTCCAACCCCCTGGAGATGCTCGTCGCGGTGATGCTGTCGGCGCAATCGACCGACGCGACGGTGAACAAGGTTACGCCGGTGCTGTTCGCCAAGTACCCGACCGCCGAGGCGTACGCGAGTGCACCGCCGGGCGCGCTCGAGCGGGATATCCACTCCACCGGGTTCTTCAACCAGAAGGCACGAAACATTCGCGCCGCTTGCCGCATGATTCTCGACGAATTCGGGGGCGAGGTGCCGGGCAGCATGGAGGGGCTGCTGCGATTACCCGGAGTGGCGCGGAAGACGGCGAACATAGTGCTGGGCAACTCGTTTGGGATCGTGGAGGGGATCGCCGTCGATACCCACGTCCACCGGCTGTCTCGACGGCTGGGGTTCAGCGCACAGGACGATCCCGTGAAGGTGGAACGGGATCTCATGGCGCTGCTGCCGAGGGCGAAGTGGTGGATGCTGACCGATCTCCTGATCTCCCACGGCCGGGCCGTGTGCAAGGCGCAGCGCCCCGCGTGCGAAGACTGCGTGATCAACGATCTGTGCCCGGCGTCACGGGTTCCGGCGACCCCGAGATCGCGTCGTCCCCGAAGCAGCGCCTAGACTCCGCGACGATGCCGCGCATCTATACGAAGACCGGCGACGACGGCACGACCGGCATGCTCTTCGGGGGTCGGATC
>JBKKBZ010000011.1:0-19760 GCA_046713235.1 Actinomycetota bacterium
CCTCGCGCCCATTTGTGGGGCGGGCTTTTGTTTGTTGCGGCCGGGGGGGGGGGCGGCCCGGGGGGCGGGGCCCGCCGCCCTTTTCCGTGGGGGACGGGGATTGATCCGCACGCTAGAGAACGGATAACGGTCGGTCAAAGCTGGGTGGAGGCGGCGCAGGCGGACTACCCGGACGATCGTCGCCGGCCGTATCATCGCCGCACGACCAGCGATTGGACCCAGGCGATGGACGGCACCGGCGCACGATCGGGACTCTCTCTCGCCGGCACGCACTCCGGGGCGATGCCGGCGTTCTCGGGCGACGGCTCGCGGGTCGTCTCATCCTTCTTCACCGCCGAGCACGAAGCGCTGCGCGGATCGATCCGGTTGTTCGTCGAGAAGGAGCTTGCGCCGCACGCGGAAGAATGGGAGCGCGAGGGCGAGTTCCCCAACTCCGTGTTTGAGCGTATGGGCGACCTCGGTTTCCTCGGCCTGTCTTATCCCGTCGAGGTGGGTGGTCAGGGCGGAGATTATCTGTCCGGTCTCGTCTTGAAAGAGGAGATGGCTCGCTGCGGATCGGGCGGTGTGGGCATGGCCGTCGCCGTGCAGAGCGACATGGCGACACCGCCGATTCTCAAGTTCGGAACACCGGAGCAGATCGACACTTATCTGGTTCCGGCCATCAAGGGGCGAAAGATCGCCTGTCTCGGCATCACCGAGCCCGATGCCGGCTCGGACGTGGCCAACATCCAAACGTTCGGCGTGCGCGACGGCACGGATTGGATCATCAACGGGCGCAAGATCTTCATCACGAATGGCGTACGAGCGGACTTCTGCACCCTCGTCGTTCGTACCGACAAGCCGAGCGGCTATCAGGGCTTCTCGCTGTTTCTCGTGCCGTCCGACACTCCCGGCTGGCATGTCTCGCGCAAGCTCGACAAGCTCGGAATGCGGTCCTCCGACACCGCCGAGATCCTGATCGAGGATATGCGAGTCCCGGCCGACGCGCTCCTCGGTGAGGAGGGCAAGGGCTTCTACCAGATCATGTGGGAGTTGCAGGGTGAGCGTCTGGTCGGCGCGGCCGGCGCCGTTTCCGCCGCGCAGCTCGTCTTCGAACGTTGCCTCGCTTACGCGAAGGAGCGCACGGCCTTCGGAAAGCCGATCGGATCGTTCCAGGCGATGTCGCACAAGCTCGCGACGATGGCGACGGAGATCGAGGCGGCCCGGCAGATCGTCTACGACGCCGCATGGAAGTTCGCCAAGGGCGAATACCCGGTCAAGGAAATCTCGATGGCGAAACTCTACGGAGGAATCGTTGCTTGCCGCGTCGCCAACGAGGCCATGCAGATCTTCGGCGGTGCGTCCTACATGATGGACCTTCCGATCCAGCGAGCGTGGCGAGACTCCCGATTGATCCGCATCGGAGGCGGCACGGACGAGATCATGCGCGAGGTCATTTCGAAGCTGATGGGACTGTGATGGACGACGCGCGCTACGACTTGTTCACCCCGGAGCACCAAGCGTTCCGCGCGTCGGTCAGGGAGTTTGTCGCCCGGGAGCTGGCGCCGCATGCCGAGGAATGGGAGCGCGCCGGCGACTTTCCGCGAGAGATCTACGAACGATGCGGGGAGATGGGACTGTTCGGGCTGAAGGTGGAGGAGGAGTACGGGGGGACCGGCCCAGACCTGCTCGCCGACGCCGTCGTCAACGAAGAGCTCGTGGGGTGCGGAGCCGGCGGGGTCGCCGCCGGGCTCGGCGCTCACAAGGATCTCGGCTCGTACTACATCTACCGCTTCGGAAACCAGGAGCAGCGGAAACGCTGGCTTGTCCCGTCGGTGCAAGGAAAGATCGTGACCGCTCTGGGCGTCACCGAGGCGCATGCCGGCTCCGACGTGGCTTCCTTGCGCACCCGTGCGGTTCTCGACGGCGATCACTATGTGGTGAACGGCTCCAAGATGTTCATCACGAACGGCTCGAAAGCCGATGCCGTGGTAACGGCGGTGCGCACCGGGGGCGAAGGGTACGGGGGGATCTCCTTGCTGGTGATCGAACGCGGCACGCCTGGCTTCGACTCGCGCCGAATCGACACAGTCGGCTGGCGTACCAGCCACACCGGCGAACTCGTCTTTCAAGACTGCCGAGTGCCGGCGGAAAACCTGCTCGGCGATGAAGGCAGCGGCTTCGTGAGCATCATGAAGAACTTTCAGTGGGAGCGTATCGTCATGGCGCTGGGCGCGGTTGAGGCGGCCCAGCGGGCGCTTGCGCTCGCGATCGAGTATGCCCGCAACCGGCAGGCGTTCGGCCGGCCGGTTGCTCGGTTCCAGGTGTGGCGCCACCGCTTTGCCGACATGGAAACGGAGATCCAGGCTGCGAGATCGCTCACCTATCATGCCTTGCGCAAGATTGTCGCAGGAGAGGATGCGGTCCGAGAAGTCAGCATGGCGAAATGGCTGGCATGCGACCTCCACTGGCGGGTGGCCGACGAAGCGCTCCAGGTGCACGGCGGCTACGGATACATGATGGAGTTCCCGGTGCAACGCGCCTGGCGCGACTCACGGTTGGGGCCGATAGGCGGCGGCACCACCGAGATCATGAAAGAGATCATCGCTCGCTCGTACGGGCTCTGAGAGGGGGACGCATGAACCTCGCCATTCTCGGCGAAGAGAACATCGCAAAGTTCGGCGAGTACGACGCGCTGATCTTCGAGGGCCGCTCGTATACCAACGTCGAACTCCAGGGGAAGGGCGGTCGGTTCGCGACCGCGCTGGTGGAAATCGGGATCAACCCCGGCGACCGGGTCGGCGTGATGATGCCGAACGTTCCCGAAGTCGGCGCGGTCTACGGCGCGATCTCGCGCTGCGGAGCAGTGACGGTTCCGATGCTGTTCCTCCTCGCGCCCCCGGAAATCACGCACATCCTCGCCGATTGCGAGGCGAAGGCGATGATTACGAGCCCGGAGTTCTATCCCAACGTTGCACTGGCGATCGCCGGGCTGCAGAACCCGCCGGCAGTCATCGTCGTCGGTGAGTTCGTTCCAGAGGAGGCGCTGTCGTTCGACACATTGCTGGGTGGTGCACCGGATCCTCTGCCGATCGTGGACCGTGACGACGACGATGTGGTCGTGATCTCGTACACCAGCGGGACGACCGGCCGCCCGAAGGGCGTGATGCTGACGCACGGCAACATGACCTTTCAGGGCCGCAACACCGCTGGGGTGGTGGATATCAAGGAAGGCGACCGGTCCATCGGCTGCCTTCCTCTCGCGCACCTATTCGGGTTCGGTAGCGCGGTGCTGGCAAACCTGTTCAAGACGACTGGAGTACTTCTCCGCTGGTTCACTCCGGAGGCGTTCTTCGATGCCGTGAACGCGCAGAAGGGCAACACGTCCGGGGTTGTGCCGACGATGCTCACGATCATGCTGTCCCACCCTGGATTCGACGATGTCGACTGGTCGAGCCTGCGCTGGGTCGTGTGCGGAGCCGCGCCGCTTCCGGTGGAGCTGGCAGAGGAGTTCGAGAAGAGAACCGGCGCTCGAGTGCTCGAGGGGTACGGTCTCACCGAAACGTCGCCGGCGGTCAGCCTCATGCGTGCGACGGAACCGCGGCGCCCGGGCTCGTGCGGCCGGCCGGTTCCCCACGTGGAAGTCCGTATCCTCGACGACGACAACAACGACGTCCCGACCGGCCGGCCCGGCGAGGTGTGCGTGCGCGGGCCGAACATCATGAAGGGGTACTACAAGATGCCCGAGGCGACGGCCGAAGCCATCGTAGACGACTGGTTTCACACCGGCGACCTCGGTCACCTCGACGAGGACGGCTATCTTTACATCACCGAGCGCAAGAAGGACCTCATCATCCGCGCCGGTTTCAACATCTTTCCGCGCGACGTCGAAGAGGTCTTGTACGGGCACCCGGCGGTGCAGGAGGCGGCGGTGGTGGGAATTCCGGACTCTCGCCTCGGTGAGCAAATCGTCGCGTACGTGACTCCGCGCCCGGGCATGTCCGTCACCGCGGATGAGCTCATGGCTCATTGCCGCGACAGCCTCGCGAAATACAAGACGCCGAAAGAGGTGCGGTTCATCGACCTCATGCCCAAGAATGCGATCGGGAAGATCCTCAAGAAGGACCTTCGCGCGATGGCGGTGTCGTGATCGTACGGCGTTGAAGTCCCGGCCGGTGGAGAGTACGCTCGGTTGTTGAAGCCCGACGAAGGGAAGGATCTGCGAATGGCGACCGGCAAGCGGAGAATCGACCGAATTCTCGACCCCGCTTACCTCGAAGGTTTCGGGACGATGCCGGTTGCCGAGGTCAGGACGAAGCGCGAAGAGGTCCGGGAGGAGGAAGCGCTCCTTTCGTATGAGCGCCGCCTGTTGCACGCGCGGTTGGACATCCTGCGCGGCGAGCGTGACCGGCGCAGCAGCGGAGACCAGAAGTCTCTAGTAGACCGGCTTCCCGAACTTCTTGCCGACGAACGGCAGCCTTCGCGCGGTTCCTTCTCGATGGACATCGACCCACCGCTTCTGGAGAACCTTCGTCGCAGGGTAGAACTCCTCGCCTCCGACGACACGCTGACCCGTTTGCCGGAGCTGCCGAACGATAAGATCGATCAGATCGTTTCAACGATCGAAGGTGCCGAGCACGAACTCTCCGAGCAGCGCCGGAAGGTGCTGGTCGTGCTCGATGTGCTGACCGCCGAGCTCGGCCGTCGTTACCAGAGCGGGGAAGCTCGGCCCGAGGACGTTCTCGCCGAGTCGTAGAGTCCCATCCGAATAGCCCGAACGGGCTATGGATTCCCGACGGCTGGGCGACGATAAATAGCGTATGCCTGGTGCCGGACCTGTCCAGCGTCGCACCACTCGTCCCAGAGTTCTGATCGTCGATGACGACCCATTGATCCGAAGTGTCGTTCGCACGGTGCTAGAGGATGCGCGGTACGAATTGGAGGAAGCGTCCGACGGCCGCGAGGCCATGGAGCGCGCAAGGGAGCGGCCGCCTAACGTCGTCCTGCTCGACGTCATGATGCCGGGCATCGACGGGTACGAGGTGGCCGAATGGCTCCGCCGCGAGCTGGGCGAAACTCCGATCATCATCATGCTTACCGCGCGGGACGGGCAAACCGACAAGGCCCGTGCTTTCTCCAGCGGCGCAAACGCGTACTTCACCAAGCCGTTCAGTCCCCTCGACCTGCTCGATGCCGTGTCGAGCGCGATCTATGCCTGATCCAGCCCATCGGCTTACCCCGGTACCGTCGCCTGCCGTAGACGAGGACGAAGAAACAGTGACGACCGAAACCCTTCGCCTGAAGGGCCAGCTGATCGCCTTCGCGCGCGACATGAATCAGTTGTACCGCCGCGAGCGCGCGCGGTCACGGCAACTTGAATCGACGCTCCAGGAGCTCCACGAGTCATATCTCGCGACGATCCACACCCTTGCGCAAGTAGTTGAAGCCAAAGACCCCCAGACGAAGGCTCATCTCGATCGTACCCAGCAATACAGCATCGAGCTGGCGCGCGCCGTAGCTCCGGCGCTCGGCGACGAAGCCGGTATTCGGTACGGCTCACTGCTCCACGACATCGGCAAGATCGGCTTGCCCGAAACCATCTTGAACAAAGCGGGGCCGCTCACGCCGGAAGAACAGGAGATCATGCACGTGCACCCTCTTCTCGGCGGGAAGATCTGCGCCTCAGTGAAATTCCTCTGGCCGGCGATCCCCCTCATCGAAGGGCACCATGAGCGGTGGGACGGCGGGGGATATCCCAGGGGACTCAAGGGAGAAGAGATCCCGCTCTTCGCGCGGATCTTTGCCATCGCCGACGCCTTCGACGCCATGACATCCGACCGGCCCTATCGCGCGGCCCTGACCTTCGATGAGGCCGTTGCGGAGATCGCTGCACATTCCGGACGGCAATTCGACCCCGAGATAGTCCTAGTGTTTGTCGCCATGTGCGAGGGACTGGATTCCCCTTTCAGGAAGGGCCCGCGCGGCATCGCCACCTGAACCGGTTCGCGGCTTCTCCCCGGATACGATGGTCGGATGCGAACCGCAGTGCTGTCCGACGTTCACAGCAATCTTGAGGCGCTCCGGGCCGTGCTGGAGGATTCGCCGTACGACCGGATCCTGGTTCTCGGGGATCTCGTTGGGTACAACGCCGATCCGGATGCCGTCCTCACCGAGCTTCGGGATGCAGGAGCCACCCTCATCGCCGGGAACCACGACCTGGCCGTTGCCGGCAGATTCGACGTCCAATGGTTCAACGATGTGGCGGCAAGCGTGGTGAGATGGACGGCAGAGCGGCTCGATCCTCGCCTCCTCGACCACTTGAGCACCCTGGAACCCATCGCTTGGTCCGAGGGGCAGTTGCTAGTTCACGGGTCTGTTTGTGAGCCGGCGACCGAGTACCTGCGTGATACGGGCAGCGCGGCCGCTTCGTTTGCGGCTGCCGAGTTCGAGCTTTGCCTTCACGGACACACCCACATCCCGGCTGCGTTCGAATCACGTGGGGGGAAGGTCGTCGAGCTGGAGGTGGAAGGGGATAGATCGAGTATCGAGTTCGTGCCCGGCCGGCGGTATCTCCTGAATCCGGGAAGTGTCGGCCAGCCTCGAGACGGTGACCGGCGGGCGAGCTATTTGATCATCGAAGACGGACGGGCTGAGTGGCGACGAGTGGAATACGACGTTGCCACGACGATGCGCAAGGTTCGGGATGCGGGACTGCCGGAAGTCCTCGCGGCGCGACTCGAGGTCGGACGCTGAGCGTTCGGAGCCGGTCGTGAGCGATCCGCTGGTCGCAGAGGTCGTCCGGGGCGGGATCGTCGAGAGCGTCCACGTTGCCGACCTAGCGGTCGTGGACGCGGGCGGAACGATCGTCGATCAGGCTGGAGACCCTCTGCGCGTCGCCGCATTCCGCTCCTCGGCGAAACCTTTGCAGGCGGGGATTCTCCTGGAGGCAGGTTGGCTCCCGGCACGAGAGGAGCACCTTGCGCTGGCGTGTGCCTCACACAGCGGGGAACCCGCGCACGTGGAGGGCGTTCGCGCGATGCTGGGCGCGGCCGGGCTCGACGAGTCCGCTCTTCGCTGCCCTGAGGCATGGCCGGCGGAGATCGTTCCCGGCGTTCTTGCCGCTGCCGAGGGTCCGGCGCGGGTCTTCCACAACTGCTCGGGAAAGCACGCTGCGATGCTGGTGACCTGCGCCGTCCGCGGCTGGCCTCTGGAGTCCTACTTCGACGCGCAGCACCCGTTGCAGCAGGCGATTCACGAAACTTTGGAATCGGTAACGGGGACGCTGCTCGAGACGGCGATCGACGGCTGCGGCGTAGTTACCTTCGCCGCTCCCCTGGCGGCTCTGGCTCGCGGATTCGCGGCGGTGCGCCGTGAACCGTTCACTCGCGCGGGCGCGGCAATGATGCTTCATCCATTTCTGGTTGCGGGTACGAATCGCGTGTGCACCGCGGCGATGAGCGCGTTGCCCGGCTTCGTTGCGAAGATCGGCGCGGAAGGCTTGATGTGCGCATCGGCGGGGGGAATGTCGATCTGTTTCAAGGTCCGTGACGGATCCTCGCGAGCCGTCGGGCCGTTTCTGCTGGAGGCTCTGCGCCGGAACCGTCTGCTGCCCGATCCACTCCCTGCTGCGCTTGAATCGTGGGATCGTCCCAGCGTGGCCGGCGGCGGCCATCCGGTAGGTGAGATTCGAATCAAGACGTGAATTCGCGCTGCTTGCCGGGCGCTTGCAACAGTTATACGGGCAATGTTAGGGTGAGGGCCGGTGCCGTTCCCGCGGCAAGCAGACCGAGCGAGATTGGTGGTGCCCGTGAAGGTCCGTGAGGTCGGTAAGTTCATCAGGGATCAGCGTGCCGCAGCGGAACTGTCGCTTCGCAAGTTGTCGAAGTTGACCGGAGTATCGAATCCGTATCTGTCGCAGATCGAGCGCGGGCTTCGTCGCCCCAGCGCGGAGATTCTCCAGGCGATCGCCAAGGCGCTCCGGATCAGCGCCGAAACGCTCTACGTGAAGGCCGGTATCCTCGATGAGCGCGCCGAGACAGTGGATCCTGTCGCCGAAATTCTGCGCGACCCGATGATCGGTGAGAAGCACAAGCAAATTTTGGTCGAGCTGTATTCGTCGTTTCGAGAAGCAGCGCGCGAACGGATGCCTCAGCCGCCCAAAGTGTCCAGGAAGGTTTCGTCACCCAAGACGGCGAGGAAGCTTGCTGCGCGACGCGCGACGCGTAGCAAGGCGGTCGCGGCCACGAAGACGAGGCGCGCGCCGGCACGAGCGCGCAAGGGCACTGCTGCGCGCAAGGGTGCTGCTGCGCGCAAGGGCACCGGCCGGTCCGCCGGCCGCACGGCCGCGACGCGCTCCCGGTCCGCCGGGCGTAGGCGGCGAGGCTGACAGACATGGCGAGAGGATGGAGATCGCAAGCATGCGAAGCCCTCACCCGGCTCCCCTCCGTCCTCTCGCTCCAATGTGACATTACGTGAGGGGAGGTGGACAGATGAGCACGGCTAAGAAGGCGCTTTATGTAGCGGTAGGTGCGGGCGAGCGTGCGCTGGAGGGAACCCGGAGCCTGAGAACCCAGATCCGAGGGCTCCCGTCGCGCTTCCCGAGCGTCCCGTCGCTACGCGAGATTCCCAAGGTCGCCACAACTATGGGCCGCGAAAGTCGCGAACGTGCGGCCGGAACAGCGAAGCGAGTGCGGGCCACGTATCTCGAACTTTCGGGACGTGGCGAGCAGCTTGTGAATCGGGTCTCGCGTTCGCAGCCGACGAAGCGTGCGGTCGCGCAGACGAAGACCGCGCGCTCGAAGGTGAAGGGCGCGGCGACGAGCGTCGCGCGCGCTGCGCAGGCCTCGGGCGAGGCAGTCACCGCGGCCGTCGACAAGGTGGCCGACGTCACCGAAGCGTCGGCCTGACGTACACCGGTCGCTGCTAGGCTCTGCTTTGATGGAATCGGTGGTGCGTAGCGACGTCTCGACCTTCGTGTCGCTCGGAGACGAGTGGCGCGACCTGGCGGGGCGCGATCCGGCGGCCGCCATATTTCACCGGCCCGAGTATCTCGGCCTGTGGTGGACCGAGTTCGGGACCGGCGGCACGTTGCGTGTCATCGAAGTTCGAGACGGCGATACGCTCATCGGGATTGTGCCGCTGGCCGGCTGCGAAGACGGGGTGACCCGTTTCGTGGGCGATCCGGATGTCACCGACTATCTAGGTCCGGTTTCGCGCGCGGACCACCGCGCCGACGTCGCCGCGGCAGCGCTCACCCGGACGACCGGCCGCGCGGAGTTCGGAGGTCTTGCCGCCGATTCCGGTTGGCCGGAAGCCTTTCGCGACGCGGCCAAGCGCGCCGGGCGAACCTGGACGGAGACCGAACAAGATGTCTGTCCACGGGTGATGCTCGACGGCTGGGATGGGTATCTGTCGGCACTCAGCGGGAAACTGCGACACGAGATCCGCCGCAAGGAGCGCAGGATGCGAGAGGCCGGCTCAGTGTCGGCGCGCGTTTCCGACGCTGCGACCATCGAGCGCGATCTCGAAGTATTCCTCGACTTCAATCGCGAGGCCGAGGCCGAGAAGGCGGACTTCTTTTCTCACCGCATCCGCGAAGCGTTCTTCTCCGCGCTGACGGCCGCCTTCACCAATCACGGCCTGCTGCGGAACGTCGTTCTCCAGTTCGAGGGTTTCCCGGTCGCGGTTGCCGTGGGGTTCTCCTACAAAGGAGTCTGGTCGCTCTACAACTCGGCGTTCTCCCGGGAGCATGGGGCTCTCGCCCCGGGCATGGTGCTGGTTTCCGAGACCATCCGCTTGGCGGCGGAGGAGGGCTGCCGCTCCCTGGATTTTCTGCGCGGCCGGGAAGAGTACAAATACCGGTTCGGCGCCACGGACGTCCCGATCGTTCAGATCGCGATCGAGTGAGGTCCCGGTCGCACGAGCGCACGATCTCGCTTGTGCGGAACAATCGGCGGCTGGCCGGCGTTGACCTCCGGAGGAACATGGCCTACGACTTCCAGGAAATCCCACGACCGGGCCCGACCCGGGTCGAACGCGTTGCTGTAGTTTCGGTGCATACCTGCCCCCTGGATCAGCCGGGCACCGGCGACTCCGGGGGCATGAACGTGTATGTACGCTCGGTTTCGCGGCGTCTTGCCGAAGCCGGGGTCGCCGTCGATGTCTTCACCCGAAATGCGGGACGGGGCCGGCCCATCACGCAGATGTCCCCCGGCGTACGGGTAATCCATCTCGACGCGGGCCCGCAGGAGCCGGTCGATAAGGAGGAGCTGTCGCAGTATCTCTGCGCGTTCCTCCAGTCGATGCTCCGATTCGAAACAGGGGAAGCCGGCCGCCTCGGGATCTCCGGACCCGTCTACGACGCCGTCCACTCGCATTACTGGCTGTCCGGTTGGGTGGGCAGGATGGCGAAGGAGCGCTGGGGCATTCCCCTCGTCCATTCCTTCCACACGCTCGGCCGGGTCAAGAACCTTGCCCTGGCACGCGGCGAGGTGCCGGAGCCCCCGGCGCGCATTGCCGGCGAGGAGCGCGTCATCCGATCGGCCGATTGCGTTCTGGCGCCGACCACAGGCGAGGCAGCCGAACTGGTGACGCTGTACTCCGCGCGCCCGGAGCGGGTGCGGATAGTCGCTCCCGGGGTCGAGACGGATCTGTTCACGCCGGGCGACCGGCATGCGGAAAAGGCCGCACTCGGGCTCGGCGGCAGGCGCGTGGTGCTCTTCGTCGGCCGGCTACAGCCACTGAAATCGCCGGAGATCGCCGTGGAGGCTGTGGCCGCACTCGCCCGGCGGCGCCCCGACCTGGGTCCGGTGGAACTTGTCGTTGTGGGCGGACCCTCGGGGCGTTCGGGCGTACAGCCGGAATCCCTCCAGGCCCTTGCGGAGCGACTCGGGATCGGCGGCGCGCTGCGGCTCGAGCCTGCGGTTCCACAGGAGAGGCTGGTCCACTTCTACCGCGCTGCCGACGTGGTGATCATTCCGTCGCGCTCGGAGTCGTTCGGGCTCGTTGCGCTCGAGGCCGAAGCCTGCGGGACGCCGGTGGTGGCCAGCGATGTCGGCGGCCTGCGAACGGCGGTACGCGACGGCGTTACCGGTCTCTTGGTGGAGCCCGACGGGCCCACCGGCTACGCGCAGGGGCTGGAGCGTCTCCTGTCCGAGGGGCCGCTGCGACTTGCGATGGGCGCGGCAGGGGTTCGCTACGCTCGACGATTCGACTGGCGGACGGCCGCGGCAGGCCTTGCCTCCGTCTACGAAGACGTCGTCGAGAGCGTCGCTGTGAGCTGACCAGCCGCCCGCTACACAGCGCACCGGCCGCCCCCTCCCGGAGGTCCTGCCGGCCCGCGGAGGTATCATTGCCCGCGTGATCGTCGGAGAGCGCGTGACGTTGCGCCGGGTCGAGCCTGCCGACTACGCACTCGTCCAGCAATGGCAGAACGATCCGGAGATCTTCAGGTGGATGGACTACGAGCGGCCCTTCTCGTTCGACGACATCCGCCGTTCCGAAGAGCACGCCGCCGAGAAGGACCATCCCTTCATCATCGAGGCCGAGGGACGTCCTATCGGCCGGACGGGCCTGTTCCGGCTTCGCTTCCGGACGAGGACCGCCGGCCTGTACATCTTCATCGGCGACCGTGGCACTTGGGGGAAGGGATACGCGCGCGACGCGGGCACGCTCCTGCTGGCATACGCCTTCGACACGCTCAACCTGGCTCTGGTCGAGCTCTGGACCGTGGGGGACAACGAGCGCGCCATCGGCCTGTACAAATCGCTCGGGTTCCAGCACGAGGCCCGGCTGCGGGACCGGAGCTACCACGACGGGCAACTGGTGGACAGCATCATTATGAGCATCACGCGCGAGGAGTTCGAACGCATTCGCCGGCCGCGGGAAGCGTGATTCGGCCGCAGGACGAGACCGCCGAAGCTGCGATCGTCGGCTACCTCAACGAAACCGGCATTCCGTTTGATCGGCCGTCTGGAGGCGCCTTCGCCTTGACACTGCATGGTGAGCGAAAGCGCGGCCTCCCCGTCTCGATCGAAATCCGAGAGCGCACCGTTGCCTTTGGAGCCTTCTTCATGCGCCGCCCCATGGACAACCTCGGCGAGACCTATCGGATGCTCCTTGCCCGCAATCTGCGCGCCGGCCCCGTCCGGTTCGCTGCGGATTCTTCGGGCGACGTCTATCTCGTCGGCGAAACTCCGCTGACGGGCTTCGGAGCCGATCAAATCGACGTCATGTTGGGAGCGCTGCTTTCAGTCGCCGACGAGGTGTTCGTTCAAGCCGTCGAGCTAGGGTTCGCGTCGTACCTCGAGCGGGAGCGGTCCTGGCGCGCCGCTTCAGACGAAGCCTCGCGCTTCGAGTGAGCCGAACGAGAAAAAGTCCCTGCCCTCGGAATTCCCATGAGCTGCGAAAATGCTTTGCGACCAGGGGTTTTATCACTCTTGACTCGTTCGAGGGTGATGGTATCTTTCGCACGTCCCGAGCGGTCGGATGCTGTCGAATCAGGGAACCGACTGGGGCCTCGCCGGGGGGCTGACCGTAAGGAGCCCAACCGAGTGGGGGTGCACTATCGGGCTGGTGGGGACGGCCAACTCGCTGGTCCGGTGGGTAAACTACCAGAAGGGTAAGTGACCCAAAGTCGAAGCTCGGCTCGGCTACCAAGAGGAAACCGAGACGGCAGCTAAGGGTCGCTCGGGACACTGAGAACCCGAGGAGTACCGAAGCATCGCGGGTCGGCCGCCTCCGGGCGGTGTGGCTCGATGCAGAGGACGCCTCGGGTTCTCTGTTCCTTGTTTCCCGTGTGCGGCACTCGGTACTTCCGGGTCGAACGGCAGCCGTAATCGGAAAAAGCCGCTCCCGCGGCTTTGTGGCTCTTTCGGGCTACGCGAAATAGTCCCGTTAACGGATACATACGCGAGGCTCAATGCCGAACAATCATACGAGACCAATTCGTCGATCCGGTTCCGCTGAGCACGGGGGTGTCGCCATCAAGACCACCAGGATTCTCGCCATCGCAGTTACGACCATTCTCGCTCTCGTCGTCCTTTCTCCTGCGGCCATGGCGGCCGAGCCGGGAGGAACGGCGACTGGCTCGAACACCCTTTTGCACGTGGGCGTGGGCTCGACCCTGAGCGTGGACATCGGCAAGGACTACGTCCAGAGCCTTTGGTCGACAACGCGGTCGGCGACTGCCGAGATCGATCTCGGCAAGGCAGGCACGACCAAGATCGAGGGCGGCGCAAAGCGCACGGCCTCCAAGGGTGGCGACAGTGGCACCCAGTCCATCGGGACCGGGACGAAGGCCGTTGCCGGCCTGGCCAGTCTTACGGTTTCTGGCGGTTCGATCACGACGAATGTCTCCTCGAACGTCGTGACGGGAGCAGCCGACTACGCTCTCGGAAACATCAATCTGCTCACCGGTCTGGCGACGTGGGGCACCGCAAAGACCGCAACGACGAGCCAGATCGAGTCCACGAAGGCGACCGTCAGCCGCACGTTGACGATCGGCCAGGCGAACCTGCTGTCGCTCGGCGATCTTCTCGACCGGCTCGACATCGACCCGCTGGCTCTGGCGTGTTCCGCCATCGAGTCTGCCGGCGCTGAGCTCGGTGTGGAGACCTCCGCGGCGTGCGAGCAGCTCGATGCCGCGACCACCTCGACCGCCGACGGCCAAGCAGCTTTGGCGGCCGCGAAGTCCGATCTCGAGACCGCGCTGTCCGGCTTCGATCTCGCGCAGGTCGAGGCGGACGAAGCTGCCATCACCGCGCTCACGTGCGACTTGGCCGACCTCCCTTGCCAGGTCGCCGCGCTTGCGACGATCTCCGGTATCAACAGCACCGAGGCATACGGGGTCGATCTGACCGGGATGGGATTCGAGGAAGCTCAGGACGCCATGCTTGTGCGCTTTGCCGAGATCAAGGAGCAGTTCTCCGACCTGGGCTCCGTCGACGAGGGCATCGAGAAGGCGGCGACGGGAACGTGCGCCGATGTCAGGGCTGCACTGGCCGACGTCTCCGCGGCGGTGCCGGATGTCGCCTCGACGCTCAACTCGATCGCCGACGCGATCAACGAAGCCTGTAACACGCTGGCCGACACGATCTCGGATTTGATGGGCACGCCGCTGCTTTCGATGAATGCGATCACCGTCGGCCTCGAGGTGACGGCGACGGCCACCAACCCGGTTGCCAAGGTCACCGGCACGGTGGGATCACTCAAGGTCGGCACACTCGCGCCTGTGGGTCAGACGATCGACCTGTCGAAGACCGGCCTGTCCCAAGCGGTCGCAACGGTGCGCACCGCCATCGCGCAAGCGCTCGCTGCCCTGAACATAGGGCTGCCGACGCCCGAGCTCGAGATCATGAAGAGCGCAACAAGCAAGGGGCAGCGCGCAGACGGGACGTGGCACGCGAGTGCGTCGCTGACCGCGCTGCACCTCGGCATCCCGTCGGTTACCGTCACGCTGCCGGACGTGAATCCGCTGGGACTCCTGGGCGGGACCGGCGGATTCGCATTGCCGGCCGGTGGGCCCTCGATCGCCGCACAGCACACGACGCCGCGGGTCGATGTGGACGCCGCGAAGTTCACCGGGGCCAGCACGTTCTTGCCTGGTCCGGACGGGACGCTTCCGGTGACCGGAGCAGAGGACGCCGCCTTTCTCGCGATCCTGTTCCTGTGCGCGGCCGCGGTGGTGCGGAGGTTCACGCTGGTCCGCGTGTAAGTTCTTACAGGACCCTGGGACGTGCCGGCGGAGCAACCGGCGCGTCCCGGTGCATGTTCCGCCGGCGCCGTGATACCCCCCGGCCCGGGGATAGAATCGTATTGTGAGCAGATCCCCGACCGCCGCATACTCGGATCCTCCCGAGGGCTGACATGGTTCGTGGAGCGCTTCTCTCGATCGCAACGCACCGCTTCTTCCGGGCGCTTGCCACCGGTGCGGTTGGGCGCAAGGTGGCCTTGCGCTTCGTCGCTGGAGAGGACCTCGACGACGGCCTGAAGGCTGTGAAGACGCTCAACACGCGGGGAATGACCGCGTCCCTCGATCACCTGGGCGAGAACGTCACCGACCTCCTTGCCGCACGCTCCGACGCCGATGCGTATGTACGAGCTCTCGACCGGATCGAGTCGGCCGGCCTTCAAGGCAACGTGAGCCTGAAACTGACGCAGATGGGACTGGACGTGTCGCGCGAGGCTGCCGTGGAGAACGCTGCCCGAGTTGTGGCCCGGGCGGCCGGGACCGGCACGACCGCGACGCTCGATATGGAGGACCACCGCTACACCGAGCGTACCGTCGAGATCTGCCTGGATCTGGCCGCGCGCCATCCGGGTTCGGTCGGACTCGCATTGCAGTCGTACCTGTACCGCACGCCGGCCGATCTCGAGCGGGTGCTTCACGTACCGGTGCGGATCTGCAAGGGCGCCTACCTCGAGCCGCGTGACGTCTCCTACCGGAGCAAGGCCGATGTAGACCGCGCGTTTGCCCATCAGGTCCGGCGTCTGCTGGAAGCCGGCGCCTATCCGATGATTGCCACACACGACGAGCGCCTCGTGCGGTTTGCTCAAAGGATCGCCGAGCGCACCGGCCGGAACCGGGAGACGTTCGAGTTCCAGATGCTCTTCGGCGTTCGGCGCGACCTCCAAGAGCAGCTGGTCGCCGACGGCTACCGCGTCCGGGTGTACGTCCCGTTCGGAACCGAGTGGTACCCGTACCTCGTGCGGCGCCTTGCAGAGCGCCCGGCCAACCTGCTGTTCTTCATCTCCCAGCTCGTCCGCGGTTAGAGTGACCACCAGGTACCCGAGACTCATCGGCTCCTGCGACGCGGTTTCTCCGCGACCCAGATACAAGTTCCGGCAATCATCGACGTGCGCTGCCACCGGAACTGCGGCCAATCTCCGTGAGTTCCCCTTTTGGGCGTCTGGGGTTCGATGAGGTCGACGAGGCGGAGTCCGGCGCGGGCGAATGCCCGCACCCAGTCGCCGTAGGTGCGCTTGAATTCCCAGGTCGGATCGCGGCCGGTGTCGCGCCACGGCGTCCGGTCGAAATAGGAGCGGATGATCCGCAGGACCGGCGGCTCGCCTGCGTCGGTCATGCAGTCGAGGATGGGCGACGACCACGAAAACGCGACGCGCCCTCCGGGTCTGAGCACGCGGCGCACTTCGGGCAAGAGCTTGTCGAGGTCGAGGAACCCCGCCGCGAAGTCGCCGACGACGAGGTCGAAGCGGCCGTTGCGAAATCGTGAGAGGTCCTCGGCGTTTCCAAGCTCAAGACGCATCGTCACACCGGCGATGTCCACGTTGTGCCGGGCATGGCGCAACTGGGAGCGCGACAGGTCGATGCCGGTTACGCGTGCCCCGGCTCGCGCGAGGGCGATGCCGAACTGCGCGGCGCCGCACCCGATCTCGAGAACGTCCTTTCCGTGCACCCGGCCCAGGGCCTTCACCTCAGCATCGGGAAAGGCGTTCGGCCCCCATTCGATCTCCCCAGACCGGTACGCGCCGGCCCTTCGGATCGCCCTTTGGTACGCGTCGGCGCGGTAGTTCCAGCCCTTGCGGTTCGCGGCAATGCGATTCATTTCGACAGGGTAGCGTCTACAATCGATTGCGTCCGGGCACGGGAGGGTACGGCGATGGAAGGAAAGCTCGGGATCCTGGGCGGCGGCAAGATGGCGGAGGCGCTCCTCTCCGGGCTCCTGCGCTCGGGGTGGCGCGTGCCCGGAGAGGTCACCGTGACCGTTCGCCGGGAGGAGCGGGCGCGGGAGCTACTGGAGGCCTACGGCGTCACCGTTACGCTGGACAACAAGGAGGCCGTCGATGCCTGCTCGACCCTGATCATCGCGGTCAAGCCACAGGATATGGAGGGTCTGCTCTCCCAGATCGTCGGAGCGGTTCAGCAAGATCAAATGCTTCTCACGATTGCCGCCGGCATCCCTACGACGTTCGTCGAATCGCGGATCTCCGCCGCCGCGCCGGTCGTTCGGGCGATGTCGAACGTGGCGGTCATGGTAGACGAGGCGATGACGGTGCTCTCGGCGGGAACGCACGCCGAGGAGAAACATCTTGCCGTTGCCGAAGAGATCTGGTCCCACGTCGGCCGGGTCATTCGGCTCCCGGAGAAGCACCTCGACGCCGTTACGGCAACGAGCGGATCGGGACCCGCTTATTTCGCGCTCCTGGCCGAAGCGATGATCGACGCGTGCATTCTGCTCGGACTGAGCCGGGACGTGGCAACGGAGCTGATCGTGCAGACGATGCTGGGGTCGGCCAAGATGCTTCGGGAGTCAAAGATGCATCCGGTCGAGTTGCGAGAATTGGTGACGAGTCCCGGCGGTACCACGATCAACGCGATTCGCGAGCTGGAGAACGCCGGCGTTCGTGCGGCGTTCCTCAACGCCATCTACGCGGCCGCTCAGCGAGCCCGCGAGCTTGCGCAGGGCGCCGACTAGCGCGTGCGAACATTTCCGTTCACGACCAAGGACGGACGCCGGGGAGTAGTCCGTGAGGCTTCGGCTCGTGACGCACGCGCCTGCCTGGAGATCATCCGCGAAGCAGTCGACGAGCGGCCGCGGTCGCTCATGACCACCGCCGAGGAGTTCTGGACGATCCGCGAATGGCGCGCACACATGCTGCGCTGGTCCGAGCAAGGAGTGTCCCTCGTTGCGGAAGTCGGCGATGAGCTGGTCGGCAATCTCGGAATCCGCCGCGGCGAGCGACCGGTTGTGCGCCACACGGCGGAGCTGGGTCTCACGGTGGCCGCCGCGATGCGAGGGATCGGCGTGGGGCGCGCTCTGATGGTGACGGTGGAGGACTGGGCGCGTGAGCACGGGATCCGGAAGATCTTCCTCGGCGTGTTCACCAAGAACGATCGCGCCCGCGCGCTCTACGACCGTCTCGGTTACGAGGTGGAGGGGATCGAGCGCCGCCAGGCCCGCTTCCCCGACGGCGAGGAAGTGGACATCGTCCGCATGGCCAAGTTCCTCGACTGAGGCCGATACGATTCCGCTGAAGGACGGCTAGCATGTCCGACCGGGATTCAAGAGGAGGATGCGTCCATGGGTGACGACCACAGGCTGTACATCGGGGGCGAGTGGGTGTCCGCCAAGTCCGGGCAGACCTTTGAGTCCCGCAACCCTGCGAATTCCGACGACCTGGTCGGAGTGTTCGCCCGCGCCGGAGCCGGCGACGTGGACGACGCCGTCGCTGCGGCGAAGGCCGCCTATCCGGCGTGGCTAGAAACGCCGGCGCCTAAACGCGCCGACTACGTCTACCGCGTAGGGCTCCTCCTCGAGGAGCGCCGGGAAGAGCTCTCCGGACTCATGGCCCGCGAGATGGGCAAGACACTCAAGGAGTGCCGGGGCGACGTCCAGGAGGGTGTCGATTTCGCCGTGTATATGGCCGGGGAGGGCCGTCGGATGTACGGCGTGACCACCAAGTCCGAGCTGCCGAGCAAGTTCTCCATGACGGTTCGCCATCCCATCGGAGTATGCGGACTCATCACGCCTTGGAATTTCCCCATCGCCATCCCGACGTGGAAGATCTTCCCCGCGCTGGTGGCCGGGAACACGGTTGTGTTCAAGTCCGCCGAGGACACGCCGCTGCTGGCTCTCAAGCTCGTCGAGATGTTCGAGGAGGTTGGGCTTCCTAAGGGCGTGCTCAACTACGTCACGGGTTACGGCGAGGACTGCGGAGCCGCCGTCGTCGATCACAACGACGTCCGCGGCGTCTCGTTCACCGGCTCGCTCGAGGTCGGCCGTCAGATCAACGAGAAATGCGGCCGCCTGATGAAGCGATGCTCGCTCGAGCTCGGCTCGAAGAACATCCTCATCGTCATGCCGGATGCCGATCTCGATCTTGCGGTCGAGGCCGGCGCCTGGGGCGCCTTTGCCACGAGCGGGCAACGGTGTACGGCAACGAGCCGCATGGCGATCCACGGCAGCGTTCTCGGCGAGTTCACCGACCGCCTTCTGACTCGGGTTAAGGGAATGAAGGTCGGCCCCGGTACGGACCCTTCGACGGAGCTTGCGGCCGTCATCAACGCGAAGCAGAAGGCGCGCATTCTCGACTACATCGAGGTCGGGCAGGGTGAGGGCGCGAAGATGCTCACCGGTGGCCACCCGCTGGAGGAAGGCGAATATGCCAAGGGGAACTTCATCGCCCCCACGGTGTTCACCGCGATGACTCCGGACATGCGGATCGCTCAGGAAGAGATCTTCGGACCGGTAACCGGTCTGATGGAGATCGGCTCGCTAGACGAAGCCATCGAGGTGGCGAACTCGGTGAAGTACGGGTTGTCGGCCTCGATCTACACGCGCGACATCACCAACACGTTCACGGCGATCGAACAACTGGAGTTCGGCATCGTCTACATCAACGCGCCGACCATCGGGGCCGAGGTCCAGCTGCCGTTCGGCGGAATGAAGAACACCGGCAACGGGCACCGCGAAGCAGGCCCGACGGCGCTCGACGAGTTCACGGAGTGGAAAGCGGTTTCTGTGGACTTCTCTGGAAAGATTCAGAAGGCGCAAGGGATCGACTGACCGGCTCGTCCATCCACGTGAGTTGAAGGAGCATACCGAGCGACCGGTTGGGGGGACCTTCCGGCCGCTCGACATGCGGGGGGCGCGGTATGACGGGTACCGCGCGGGGACCGGTCGGCACCGGGCGAACACGGCGGGGCACGCGCAGGGAGGGCGCAACGCGGACGGAGCCTCCGGACTTGCCGGCGCCGGCCGTCCAGGCCTGAGCCAACACCACTGCGAATGCCATTGCCGCAGCTCCTCGTCGCATGTTCC
>JBKKBZ010000012.1:0-59212 GCA_046713235.1 Actinomycetota bacterium
GGTACACGTTGCCCCACTCGTAAGTCACCTTGTTGACGAGCGTTCCCCACGTCGTGGGGTTGGCGATGGTGACCTTGTACGGGAGAAAGACCCGATTGGCCGGCCGGGGCCAGTGATAATTGACCCAGGTGTGGTGCGCTCGCCCGGGCATCCCGACGACCGTCACCGCCAGGAGCAAACCCGCGGCAAGCATCAACCGGGACCGCTTCATCTCTCGTCGCCTCCCCAAAAACGGAGCAAACCGCCTGTGACGCGCATGCTACCCCATAGCCGGGCTCTGAACCATCCCGATCAAGCGGACGCCTGCTTAGTACACTTCACGGGAGTAAATTCGACGCGGGGAAGGTCCGTCCCTGCTTAGGGACCAAAACATCCTGAACCGGTAAAAGGCGGCGGACTCTAGGGGCGCCGGCGCCGGCCCTGGCGGGTGGGGGCGGCCGCAGGGACTTCCTCGGTCGCCCGAAGCTGGCTGATTGCGGAGAAGACCTCCGCGCCGCGCGAGTGCATCTGACGCCTGCGCTCTAGATCGACATCGCTGGCATCCAGGACCCTCGCGACCGCTCGCTCCAGGTCCTCGGGATCGAAGGGCTTAGGCAGGTGGTCTGCGGCGCCGGATGCGGCCTCCCGGAGGAGCCCATCTGCGTCGTGACCCTTGGCCGTGACTACGATCACGGGCGTGCCTGCCTTTCCGGACATCGCGCGGAGGCGCTGGAGAACCTCATAGCCGTCGGTCACCGGCATCATGATGTCGAGCACCAGGAGGTCGAAATTTTTCTTGGCCAGAAGTCCCAAGGCCTCCTCGCCACCGGCGGCCTCTGTGACCGTGTGGCCGGCCAGCTTGAGGGTAACCACAATCAAGTTGCGAATCGCGGGATCGTCATCAACGACGAGGATCTTGGCCATATCCCTCGATCTATCGGCCCCGCAACGTGCGGGCTGAAGCCCTCCGGCGCACTGCGATCCGCGGATCCGGCGGAACTTGCCACTTCTCCGATCGGGTGGGTTGCGCATAGGGTGGCGGCCGTCGATCTGGACGAGAGAGGACGAGATGGACGCGCTCGAGCTGTATCGCATCGGAACGGATGCGTTCGACAGGCACGTTCACGCCATTAGAGAGGATCAGTGGGGGCTCCCCACCCCCTGCAGCGAGTGGGACGTTCGGGCGCTGGTGCACCACCTCGTATACGAAACGGTTTGGATCGCTCCCCTGATCCAAGGAATGAGCGTCGCCTCGGTGGGCGACCGGTTCGAAGGAGACCTTCTCGGTGACGACCCGAAGGCCGCTTGGAGCCGGACGCTCTCCGTGGCCAGGGCGGCCCTCGGGGAGCCCGGCGCGCTGGAGCGAATGGTCGGGCTTTCGACGCGCGACATCACCGGGCAGGCCTACTGCCTCGAGGTGGCGGTCGACGGGGGGCTCCATTCCTGGGACCTCGCCCGGGCGATCGGTGCCGACGAGACAATCCCACCGGAAATCATCGACGCGGCCTTCGATCTGCTGAGGCCTATCATCGAGGCCGGTGAGTCGGGCGATTCCTACGGCACGCGAATCCAGATCCCGGACGACGCCGACCCCCAGACCCGGATCCTCGCCCTGATCGGGCGCAAGGCCTAGCTTCGGCACGCTTGCCGCGGTTATTCCTCCGCCGGAGCGGTCGACGCAATATCGCGGATCTGTTCCATGATCTCGGCGTTAGCGAGTGTCGTCACGTCCCCCAGCGCGCGGCCGTTGGCGACGTCCCGCAGCAGCCGGCGCATGATCTTGCCCGACCGGGTTTTGGGCAAATCCTCGGTGAGAATGATCCCATGCGGGCGGGCGATCTTTCCGATCTTGCCGGCCACATGCTCACGCAGCTCAGCAATGATCGTTTCGTCTCCGCCCCGCCCCGCCTTGAGGGTGACGTAGGCCACGATCGCCTCACCAAGCTCGGCGTCGGTGCGCGCCACAACTGCAGCTTCCGCGACGGCATCGTGGTCGACGAGCGCCGACTCGATCTCATACGTCGACAGCCGGTGCCCGGCCACGTTCATCACGTCGTCGATCCGTCCGAGCAACCAGAAGTATCCGTCCTCGTCTCTCTTCGCTCCGTCCCCGGCTACATAGACTCGCGGTCCGAACTTGGAGAAGTACTCGGCGACGTAGCGCTCGGGATCCCGGTAGATCGTCCGCGAGATCGCCGGCCAGGGACGGGTGAGCACGAGCGAACCTCCGGCACCGGCGGGTACCGAGCGTCCCTCATCGTCGATGACATCCGCGACGACTCCGGGAAACGGACGGGTTGCCGATCCCGGCTTGAGCGTGGTGAGGCCGGGCAACGGCGAGATGAGGATCATGCCCGTCTCCGTTTGCCACCAGGTATCAACGACGGGGCAGCGCCGGCCACCGATGACACTCCAGTACCACATCCATGCCTCGGGATTGATCGGCTCGCCGACGCTCCCGAGCAGCCTGAGCGAGGTCAGGTCGTGCTTGCCCGGATAGTCGTCTCCCCATTTCATGCACGAGCGGATGGCCGTCGGTGCCGTGTAGAGAATCGTCACGCGGTAACGCTCCACGATGGACCACCAGCGATCCTTGTCGGGGTAGTCCGGCGTCCCTTCGTAGAGAAGGATGGTGGTGCCGTTGGCAAGCGGGCCGTAGACGATGTACGAGTGCCCCGTGACCCATCCGCAATCGGCGGCGCACCAGTAGACGTCGGTCTCCGGATGAATGTCGAAGATCATGCGGTGGGTGGTTGCGACCCCGACTAGGTAGCCACCCGTTGTGTGCAGGATTCCCTTGGGCTTCCCGGTGGTACCCGACGTGTAAAGGATGTACAAGGGATCTTCCGCATCCATCCGCTCGGGTTCACGTTCGTCCGGCTGCCCCGATACCAGGTCGTGCCACCAGCGGTCGCGATCGGAGTTCCACGCGATGTCCCCGCCCGTACGCCTGAGAACGACGACATGCTCGACGCTCGGCGCGCCGTCGACGGCGATGTCGGCGTTTGCCTTGAGGGGAACGACCCGACCCCGCCGCCATGCGCCGTCCGCCGTAACCAGAATCTTCGCTTCAGCGTCGTTCAAGCGATCCCGCAGCGCTTCCGCTGCAAAGCCGCCGAAGACGACCGAGTGGACGGCTCCCAGTCGCGCGCACGCCAGCATCGAGATCGGTAGCTCGGGAACCATGCCGAGATAGATGCCGACGCGGTCGCCCTTGCCGACGCCCAAAGCCGCCAGGCCGTTGGCGAACCGGCAGACTTCGGCGCATAGCTCACGGTACGTGAGAGTCCGGGTGTCCCCCGGCTCCCCTTCCCATTGATACGCGACGCGGTCCGGTGTCGCCGCGGCATGACGGTCGAGGCAGCTGACCGTGGCGTTGAGCGAACCGCCGGCGAACCAATTGACCCACGGTGGCTCCCAGTCCAGGACACGCTTCGGCGGCGTGAACCAATCAACCCGCCCGGCCTCGCGCGACCAAAACCCTTCGAAGTCCTCGCCGGCCTCGCGGTAGATATCCTCCGAGGCGACGACGGCGTTGCGTCGGAACGCCTCGGAGGGCTCGATGATTCGCTTCTCCTCGAGCAGCGCGGCGATCCGGTGCGCGTCGGTCACGGGCGAAACCCTACTCCCGTCGTCGCACCACCCGGCAACCGGGTCATTCCCTTCGTTCCTCCGCCGCAGCGCGGAAGATTCCTTTGGCCATCGTCGACGGTTCCTCTTCAGCACGGCGTCTGTACACCTCCGCGCGAGCAGCGCCGGCATCGGGGTCGTCTGGCGCAGCAAGAGCCGCGATCTCCGCCAGATGCGCCGCAAGGCGCAGCCGGCCCCCGGCCGCAAGCTCACGCGCCCGCACAGCGAGAACGTTCGCTCCGCCGGCCAGCGTTGCGATCTCACCGGCAAGCTCGCGTTCGGGTGCCGGCTTCAGCGTCGCCGGATTGCCGTCCCACCAGCCGCCGTACAGGCGCCAGATGTTGCGCACGATGAATTCCGGATCGTCGTATACGGGTCGCAAATACGGTTTCGTTAGCAAGTCCTGCGGTGCTCGCACCGCGTGAAGAACGTCGTCCAGCCGGGCGCCCTCGTTCATGAGCGCCAGCGTCTGCCGGACCAGCGACTCGAGCAGCGACGCCGTGTCGCCGAGCGCTTGGGCGATCCTCTCGGCGCCGATCACCGGAAAACCGTGGCCCGGCAGGAGGATCTCCGCACCGAGTCCGGCCATCTCGCGAAGCGCCGCCGCCCACTCGCGCGGATAGCGCTGCACCTTCTGCGGGTTACCCGCGTTCGGGGCCGCCCAGATGAACAGGTCGCCGGTGCACAACACCCGGCGGGAAGGGATCCAGGTCCACGTATGGTCGTCGGTCTCTCCCCGCGCGTGATGAAGTTCGAAGCGTTCTCCCCCGACCGTCATTTCATGGCTTGCGTCATATGTTTCGTCGGGGAACCTGTACTCGGTGGGCCAGGAAAGACCGGCTGCGCCGAACTGCCGCCGGTTGACCATGGAGTTGTAACCGGCGGTGAGCACGTAGCGCTCGAATCGCGCCGGCACACCCGAGTGTGCCACGACGTGGGGCGCCGGCCATCCCTTGGCCGCCGCTTCTTCCTCGAACGCCGGCACGCCGAAGACGTGGTCGATGTGGCCGTGGGAGTACACGGCCAGGCGGAGTGGCTCCCCGCTCCACGAGCGGACGAGATCGTGGACCCGTCGCGCGGTGAAGGGGCTCCCGGTGTCCACCAGCACGAGGCCACCGTCGGTGGAAAACACGGCGACGTTGGCGAACGACGAGACGAATGCGGTTTGGGGTGCGACGCCGGCGATCTCACCGAGTCCTGCGATCGGATGATGGTCTTCGACGCCAATCTCGCCGCGCCACAAGAGCTCTGCAATTTCCAGGATCGACGCCATCGCCGGAGTCTACGGCCCGCAGGCCGTATCGCACGCGGGCAGGGCAACCGGAGCCTCGGCATAGCGCATGTGGAGCGACGATCCTCGGCGGCGTAGGCTGGCGGGAATCGATCGAGCCAGGGGGATTCATGCGCTGCGGGGTCTGCGACCGCGATAACCCGGTCGACGCCGCTTTCTGCAACGGCTGCGGTTCCCGCCTGACCACCGGTACCTCGACCGCGGCGCCTGCCGCCGGCTACCCCGAGAGCTTCGCCGGCGGACGTTACCTGGTCCTCGGCTTCCTCGGTGAAGGCGGGCGCAAGCGCGTCTTCCGTGCACGCGACACGCGCCTCGATCGCGACGTCGCCCTCGCCGTGATCAAGCCCGAGGGTCTCGACGCGGCGGCGCGTGAGCGGGTGACGCGCGAGGCCCTGTCGATGGCCCGGCTCGGAGATCACCCCAACATCGTCACCGTCTACGACATCGGCGACGAGGCGGGAGACGCCTTTCTTGTTTGCCAGTACATGCCGGGCGGCTCTCTTGCCGACATACTCGACGGAGCCGAGGGGCACCGCCTTCCCGTCGATCGGGTGATCGAGATTGCCGAGGACGTGCTGCGCGCCCTCGAGCACGCGCATTCCGGGGGTGTGGTGCACCGCGACCTCAAGCCGGCGAACGTCTGGATGACGGCCTCCGGCACGGCGAAGCTCGGGGACTTCGGGCTCGCCATTGCGCTGGAGCAGGCGCGGCTCACCTCCGAAGGCATGATGCTCGGCACCGCGGCTTACCTGGCTCCCGAGCAGGCGGTTGGAGGAACCGTCGACGGCCGGGCGGATCTTTACGCACTCGGCTGCGTGCTTTACGAGGCGCTCACCGGGCGCCCTCCTTTCGTCGGGGACGACGCTTTCTCGGTGATCAGCCAGCATCTCAACACCGCTCCTCTCCCGCCATCGTGGCACAGCCCCGGCGTGACGCCTTCGCTCGATGCTTTCGTCGTCTCTCTGCTGGCGAAAGTGCCGGAGGACCGGCCCGAATCCGCATCGGCCGCACTAGACGGCCTGGCTCGAGCCGTCGTGGACTCGGAGCCCCCATCTCCTCAGCCGGATGCTCCGGCCGGCGCTCAGGTCACGCGGTTCGTCGGGCGCGAAGAGGAGCTGGCGCAAATCCGCGAGTCCATCGACCGCGCGATGGCCGGGTCGGGATCGCTGGTCCTCGTCGTTGGTGAGCCCGGCATCGGCAAGACGCGTCTCGCCTACCAGGCGGGAGAGCACGCGCGGATGCGCGGAATGCAGGTTCTCGTCGGCCGGTGCTACGAGGCGGAGGCTGCGCTCCCCTACATTCCGTTCGTCGAGGCCATCCGCGAGATCGTCACCGACCGGCCGGCCGACGCGCTGCGCAGCGAACTGGGTGACGGCGCGCCGGACGTGGCAAAACTCGTGTCCGACATCCGCCACCGGCTGCCGGATCTGCCACAGCCCACCTCGGCCGAGCCCGAGCAAGAGCGCTACCGCCTCTTCGAAAGCGTGACCACGTTCCTCATCAGCGCGTCGCGCTCTACCCCGCTGATGATCGTGCTCGACGACCTCCATTGGGCCGACCGGCCGTCGTTGCTGCTTATGCAGCATCTCGCTCGCCGGCTGGCCGGAAGCAGGCTCATCCTGGTCGGTACCTATCGCGACATCGAGCTCGACCGGCGGCACCCGCTGTCGGAAGTCCTCGCGACGTTGCGGCGCGAGCGGCTCTACGAGCGGATTCTGCTGCGCGGACTCGCCGTCGAGGACGTGAAGGAGATGCTCGAGTCCGCCGCGCAGCACCGCCTCGGGACCGGGGGCACGCTGCTGGCACGCGCACTCCAGCGAGAGACGGAAGGCAATCCATTCTTCATCGAGGAAACCATCCGCCACCTGGTCGAGGTCGGAGTGATCTATCAGCGCGACGGCCTGTGGCGCTACGACGGGCGCCCCGACGAGATGGGCATTCCCGAAGGGATTCGCGAAGTCATCGGCCGCCGGCTGTCGCGGCTGTCGGAGACCTGCAACACGGCGCTGGCCCATGCCGCCGTTCTCGGACGCAACTTCGACTTCGCGGAGCTGCGGGAGATGGCAGGTATCGACGACGACACGCTCGTGTCCGCGGTCGAAGAGGCGCTTGCCGCACAGCTAGTCGTGGAGGCAAAAACCCGGGGCGGGGCAATGTACTCCTTCAGCCATGCCCTCGTTCGGCAAACGCTCTACGACGAGCTGAGCCTGCCCCGGAAGCAACGGCTGCATCTCAAGGCCGGCCAGGCGATCGAAGCCGTGCATGAGCGAAACTTGATTCCGCACATCGCCTCCCTGGCCGTTCACTACCGGCTGGCCGGCGCCGCCGCCGAGGAAGGCCGCGCGCTCGGGTATTCGCTGCAGGCCGGAATCGCCGCGGCCGAGGTCCTTGCCTGGGAGGAGGCGGCCGCGCACCTCGAGGCCGCGCTGGAGCTAATGGACGAAACCGGCGCCGCCGACGACTCCCGGGCGTTCTTGCTCGAGCGCCTCGGCGACCTCATGTACATCTCAGGCCTCGACGAACGCAAGGGCATCGCGTATCTCGAGCGCGCGCTGGCGCTGTACGCGGCAATCGGGAACACGGACCGGGCGGCGCGAACCCACATCAGACTGGGCATGCATCGGTCCACCTTCGAACCAACCCGGGACATCCCGCGCGCGCTGGATCACTTCCGTACGGCCGAGGCGATGATCGACGCCTCCAACGAAACGATTACCCACGGCTACATGCACCTCGGGATCGCCGGCGCCGCGGTGTGGGGGATGCGTACGGAGGAGGGACTCGAGGCATCACGCCGGGCGATGGACATCGCCGAGCGCCTCGGATACGAGACGCTGTTCGCGAACGCGGCGCCGCTGCACGCGATTCATCTCCACTGCGCCGGAAGGTTTGCCGAGGCTTTCGAGGTGGTCGAGCGTGCCTGGCAACTCGCCGATCGTCTCGACCATCCTTTCGCGGCGTTCAGTTCGACGTGGAACGGTGCCGGCGTGCGGCTCAACAGCTCGGACTTCCCCGAAGGAAAGCGATGGATCGAGCGCGAGATGGCCAAGCCCCGGATGGCGCAAGCTCCCGCACAGCAAGAGACGCTCAAATGGATGTTGAGCTTCGCCGAGCAGTGGCTCGGGAACCTCGCCGAAGCGCGCCGCCTCGACGCCGAGATCCCGAACAGTCCGAACATGAGCCTTTCGTATTTCAACGGCAACTTCGACGAGACGATCGAGACCGGTCTGTACTGGGAAGAGCGCTCGCGAAAAACAGGGAACCTTTGGACGGCGTTCAACGCGATCCTATGGCCGGCGCTGGCGCACCGGAGCGCCGGAAGACGCGACGTCGCGGTGGAGATGCTGGAGCATGCGCTCGAGATGCCTCCCGGAGTGCACATTCCCTTCGAGATGATCACGCGCACCTACCTCGTTCTCATGCTTGTGGAAGGCAAGCGCATCCATGACGCTGAGAGTCATCACGCCCGGGTGGAAGAGCTGCTCGCCTCCATCGACGACGCACGAGGACTGACCGCGGTGGCAATGCAATCCCGGGCTCTGCTTGCCTGGGGACACGGCGACGTCGGGGCCGCGGAAGGGCATTTCCGGGAAGCCGTCGCCGAGCTCGAAGCGTACGAGAACCGCGCAAGCTTGGCCCTCACGCTCCAACTCTGGGGGACGATGCTCCTCGAGGCCGAGGATCGCGCCCGGGCGATCGAGAAGCTGGACGAGGCGCTCACGCTTTGCCGGCGTATGGACCTGGGAAAGCCGTTCATCGACGCGCTCTTAGAGCTGAAGATGCGCGCGCAGGGAATCGCCGGAGCCGACGCCGGCTCGTCGATCGACCGCGTGATGGCGTCGGTGGAGGGTGAGCGGCCCGCCTTGTGGCCGGAGGACTCGGACGGCGCGCTTGCGATCCTGTTCACCGACATCGAAAGCTCGACGGAGCTGAATGAGCGCTTCGGGGATCGCCGCTGGCTCGACGTGCTGCGCCGGCACAACGCGATCGTGCGCGAGTGTGTGGGGAAGTACGGTGGATACGAGGTGAAGTCGCAAGGTGACGGCTTCATGGTGACCTTCGACGACCCGCAGCGCGCCGTGCAGGCAGCAATTGCGATTCAGCGCGAGATGAGCGCGCACAACGATCACCACCCCGACGAAGCGGTGCGGGTGCGGATCGGGCTGCATGCGGGTGAAGCCATTCGTGAGGCCGGCGATGTCTTCGGACGCAACGTCGCGCTGGCAGCGCGCGTCGCGGCCGAGGCAACCGGTGGTCAGATTCTCATGACGTCGGCCGTCGAGGAGTTTGCGGGGAGCGATCTCGATGTGGGGCCGGCGCGCGAGGTGGAGCTGAAGGGGCTGGCCGGCAGCCACCGGCTGCACGAGGTGGCCTGGGCGGGCGTCTGAGCTATTCCTTGCCGGTCGCGACCTCGAGGATCTCCCGGCCCCGATCCTGATCGCTCTTGGAGGCAGCGACGCCGAAGCGCACGAGGTCCCGTATCGACACCATGCCGACGATCTTGCCCTCCTGGGTGACCGGCAGGTGCCGGATGCCGCGCGCCATCATCAGGCGAGCGGCGTCGTAGATCTCCCAATCGGGCCCGGCGCAGGCCGGCGAGTGGGTCATCGCCGCCGATACCGCGGTGGACTTGGGGTCGTCTCCTTCGGCCACGATGCGCATGACATCGCGCTCCGTGAGGATGCCGAGCAAATGCGGGCCCTCGCACACCAATGCAGAGCCCACCCTGGCGGCCACCATCCGCTTGGCCACGTCCTCGATCGTGGTCTGCGGCCCGACGGTCACGACGTTGATCGCCATCACGTCGGAGATCGGCATATCTCTAGCCTACCCCCGCCCCCGGCGGCTGGGTAGAAGGAGGCTCAGGCGGAGGGTGAACCCCAGGGACGTTCGGTCATTCGCGCGTGGATGTCGCCTCGCCGACCCAGGACGCGCCGGTGGACGTGAACTCCTTCTTCCAGATAGCGGCCTCGGACTTCACCCGGTCGATCAAGGTGCGCACCGCGTCGAATGCCTCCCCGCGATGCGGCGCCGCAGCGGCGATCACCACCGACACGTCCCCCGCAGGTACCGCGCCGATGCGGTGCACCACCAGCACCCCGCCCAGCCCGTGCCGTTCCGCGGCCTCGCGCGCCAGCGTATCGAGCTGTTGGGTCGCCAGACGTTCGTGCGCCTCGTATTCGAGCCTGTCCACAAGCCGGCCCCCATCGGGTGAGCGGGTGCGTCCCTCGAACACCACCACCCCGCCGCAGTCCTGACGGCGGATCGAGGCTACAAGCGCGGCAACGTCGAGTCGCTCGGAAAAGAGTCCCGACAGCACGATCGGCGTCACAAGGGCTCCCCTCCATGGGCCATCTCCACCGCGTGTCCCAAGATCGGGATGATGGCCGACAGCCCTTCCGCGACGGCCTTCGGCGATCCGGGGAGGTTCACGATCAGCGTCCGGCCGCGCAGCCCTGCCGCCTGACGCGACAGCGCAGCGAACGGCGTCACAGCCACCCCCGACGCGCGCATGAACTCCGCGATCCCGGGCGCCTCTCGGTCGATCACCGACCTCGTGGCTTCCGGCGTCACGTCCCGTGGACCGAGACCCGTGCCGCCCGTGGTCAGGATGAGATCGATCCCTGCCTCCGCCCAGCGCACGATCGCCGCCGTGATCTGTTCCTGTTCGTCGGGGACGATCGCGCGCTGGGCGATCTCCGCACCGGCGTCTCGCATCATCCGCTCGACCAGCGGGCCGCCTTCGTCCACGCGCTCGCCGCGCGCCCCGCGGTCGGAGATCGTGAGGACGCCCACCTTCACTTTGCGCTCCACCGTCCGGACTTGCCTCCCGACTTCTCGAGCAATCGCAATCCCTCGATCCGCATCGAGGGATCCTCGCTCTTGCCCATGTCGTAAAGCGTCAACGCCGCGACGGCAGCCGCCGTCAGCGCCTCCATCTCGAATCCGGTTCGATCGACACCACGAACACGAGCGCGCACCAAAACGGCGTCCTCTCCCATCGCCTCACAACTCACGTCCACCGCGCCGAGCCGCACCGGATGACACATCGGGATGAGCTCCGGTACGCGTTTGGCGGCGAACATGCCGGCAACCTGCGCGGCCGCGACGGCGTCTCCCTTGGCCACCCGTCCCGAGAGGAGCCGGCTGCGAACCAACGGCGTCGTGACCAACCGGCATTCTGCGACGGCCAGACGCGGCGTCTCCTCCTTGGCCGACACGTCGACCATGCGGACGGAGTCGTCCGCGCCACCCGAGACGGGCGGGAGCACTGCGATCTCGGTGTCGCCGGATACCGCCACTTCCCACGCGCGATCGGCCGGCACGGTCTGGTCTCCGGCAAGAACGGTGCACACCGACAGCACCCGCGCGAAACCGTCTCCATACCGCTCCACGGCAACCTTCAGCGCCTCGCCGACGGTCGACGCATCGACGACGTCATCCCGAACCCCGGCCGCCTCGCGCGCGGCCGCGAACAGCAGCAGCCGTGCCATCACTCGATCAACTCCACGACCACCTCGGATCCCGACCCAAGCCCGCCGGGAGGAACAATCGCGAACCCTTGAGCCGGCATCAGGTTCGACAGAACGACGCTCGACTGCGCGGGCAGCGGAATGGCCTTCTCGCCGTCGAGGATCACCCGGCAGAGCAGCGTGCGGGTCGGGCTGCCGGGGACGGCCTCTGCGAGCACCACGGTGCGGGACTGGGGCCAGGGGTCCTTGCCGGCCAATCGGCGAATCGCCGGCAGAACGAACGCGTGCGTACAAGCGAATGCGCTCCCGGGGTTGCCCGGAAGCACCAGCACGGGAACACCGTTGAAGCGTCCGAACGCCACCGGCTTTCCCGGCTTGAGCGCCACGCGCCAAAGAGTAAGCTCACCTTCGCGCGACAGCACGGCGCGCATCCAGTCGTGCTCGCCGACGCTCGCACCACCGCTCGTCACGATGACATCGGCGCTTGCTGCGGCCGACGCCAGCCAGCGTGACATCTCGTCGGGATCGTCGCCGACGAGGCCGGCGGCGACCACCGTGGCGCCGGAGCCGCGGCACAGCGCCGCGAGAAGAACCGAGTTCGCGTCGTACACGTGACCCGGGGGGAGCGAGCCACCGGGCGGCGCCAGCTCATCGCCCGTCGAGAGCACGCCCACGCGCGGCCGCGGATGGCAGGCGACGCTCGTCCGCCCAATCGACGCCAGCACCCCGGCGTGTACCGGCCGCAACAGCGTCCCCGCTTCGACGATCACCGCGCCGGCGCGCAGATCCTCACCGTACGGTCGCACGTGCTTGCCCGACCGCACCGGCGCGCGCACGGCAACCCCGCCGTCGAGCACCCCGGAGTCCTCCCACGGAACAACGGCATCGGCGCCGGACGGCATCGGTGCGCCGGTCATGATCGTCGCCGCCGCGCCGGGTGGAAGCGGAGATTCCGTAACGGTCCCTGCCGGCAAGTCGGCGACGAGGCGAAGCATCGCGGGTGCCTCGGACGTTGCATCGGCAACGTCGGCGGAGCGAACCGCGTAACCGTCCATCGCGGAGTTGTCGAAGCCCGGAACGTCGATCGGAGAGATAACCCGCTCGGCGATCACGAGCCCTGCCGCGTCTGCCACGGCGACCTGCACGGCCGGCAGCGGCGCAAAAGATTCGAGAATCCGGGTGCGCGCCTCCTCAAACGGAAGCAACGGCGTCGCCAGCTCATCGGCCGTGACCCTCCGGCGCGCGGCGTTCACCCTTCCGGTCATGTCGTAGCCTCGCCGGCGGCGTCGCGAACCGGCCCGGCAAGCTCGCCGAGCGTCCGAAGCGCGCCCGCCGCGTAATCGAGCACCTCGCTCCACCCAATCCTGTGAAGTCCCCTCTCTCCCCGGCGCCTCAGCATCGGATCAGCCCGACCCAGTCGGCGGTCCGACCGCGTTTCCGCTGGGCGGTCGCCGGCATCACCCTCCGATCATCGACATCGAGCGCGCCGGCCGCACGAAGTCGTCGCGCCCGATCTTGTGCCCCGCCCACTTTCCGGCGACGGCCGTCCGGATCGCCACCGCGATGTCATCATTCGCCGCCCCAGCGCGCAGCAGCTCGCGCAGGTCGGTCTCCTCCAGCGCAAACAAGCACGTCCGGAACTGCCCGTCGGCAGTGATGCGGATCCGATTGCAAGTGTCGCAGAATGGGGCGGTGACGCTCGAGATGACGCCCACGCTGCCGGGTCCACCGTCGGAGAACCGATACACCGTGGCAGGCTCAGGCCCGTGATCGAGCGGCTCGAGCGCAAACACGGAGCCGATCGCCGCGAGGATCTCAGCCGATGGAACGACGCGGTCCTGCTTCCACTCGTCGCCCGCGTCGAGGGGCATGTACTCGATAAAGCGCACTCCGTAGCCGGTCGCGCGGGCGAAGCGCGCGAAATCGACCACCTCGTCGTCGTTGGTTCCCCGAACGACGACGCAGTTCAGCTTGATCGGATGAAGACCCGCTTTTTCGGCGGAGCGGAGACCGTCCATCACCCGCTCCAGCGCGTCGCGCCGTGTCATCTCGGCGAAGCGATGGCGCAGCAGTGAATCCACACTCACGTTCACCCGTTTCAACCCCGCGGATGCAAGCGCATCGGCATGTTCGACAAGCGCCGCGCCGTTCGTCGTCATCGACAAATCCTCGATGCCTAGATCTGCGAGCATCCGAACGAGCAGGGACAAGCCCCGACGGGCCAGCGGTTCGCCGCCGGTGAGCCGCACGGTCCGCACGCCCAATTCCACGAAGATGCCGACCAGACGAGTGATCTCTTCGTAGGTGAGCACCTCGCTGCGCGGCAGCCATCGAACACCTTCGGCCGGCATGCAATACACGCACCGAAATGCGCAACGATCGGTCACGGAGACTCGAAGGTCGTCGGCGATCCGCCCGAACCCGTCGCGAAGCGGTTCCATCAGGGCGAGTATAGCCGCGGCCGCCGGCGCGCCCTTCCGCGGAACCGCCGGGCGAGGCCGCCCAAGGCCAGTGCTCCGGCCCCGACCGCCATGCCGATCGAGAGATTCCGCGTGAGCCCTCCGGCCAGTCCCATCGCGAGCGCAACGGCAAGCGAGCGGCCGCGCAAGTCTCGTACTAGGAGCGCGTGGCGGATGCCGGTGTATGCAAGAAGCGCGGCGAGCACCGGCCCGGGGATCAGCGCAAGGGCCGCAGTGGCCGACGAACCGAGGAGAAGCCCCACAGCGAGCAGTCCGGTGCCCACGACCAGGTTGACCCCCGCACCGGTCGCTCCCAGCCGGTGGTAGGCAGTCATCCCGCTCGAGCCATGGCACAGGGGCATGCCGCCGAGCGATCCAGCCGCGAGGTTGGCAAGGCCGCTCGTGAGACACAGCCGATCTTCGGTCACCCGCCCGGCGGACGCTCCAAAGTAGTCCCGCGCCAGCTCGGCCGTTCCGACCACCGCATTGCCCAAGGTGAGCGGAAGCTGAGGGATCACGAGAAGCGTCAAAGCGATGCTGGCGTCGTGCAATGAGGGGATGCGAACTTGAGGAAGAGCCGGCGCGGCGCCGAGATCACCAGCACCGCCTGTGACGAGAGTCCAGACGACGCCTCCGGCGACGAGGACAAGCCCCGCGGGCACCGTGCGTCCGGAAAGCAGTGCCAGCATGGCAACCGCCCCGCCGGCGACGATGTACGGGAGCACCCCTCGCAGCTCGCCGTGCCCGGCAAGACTCCACGCAGCGACGACGAGCAGGAGACCGACCCCGAGCTGGTTCCCCCGGATCAGGGGTTTGGGAAACAGTTTCGCGAGCAGGCGCCCGCGCCGCAGCACTCCGAGGGCAACGAGCACGCTCCCGATGAGGAGTCCGGCAGCCGCAACGACCGATGACGACGCGCCGGTTGCGATCGCTATCGCCGCTGCCGCCTTGATCGGCTGGACCGGCATCGGTAGGCGATACACGAACCCGGCCACCACAAACGCGATTCCGGCCACGCCGAAGGCAGCCACAGGGTCGATGCCGTTGACCAGGACAAGAGCTGCCGCGATCGGGATCAGCGTCCCAAGGTCGGCCACCGAGGCTGCAGCATCCGAAAGTGTCGGCCGAACCGAACCAACCGCCCTTACCGAGGTTGAAATCTCGGAAGGCTGCACCTCATATCCCCTTCGCACCAGTGTGAACCCCTGTTCGTGACTACGCGGAGGGCGTATAACAATCGAGAGGAGGTGAACCGATGCAGCATATCCTTATCGTGGCCTATCAAACCGCGGGCGAACCTCATCTTCTCGATCTGGTGCGTGACCGGATCGCCGAAGGCCCCTGTCAGTTCCGGCTTGTTGTTCCCGCCATGCCTCCGACCCATCATTTGACATGGACGGAGGGCGAAGCTCGATCTCTCGCGGACGAGCGCATGCAGGAAGCGCTGACGAGCCTGCGGCTCACCGGGGCGATCGTGGATGGCGAGATCGGCGACGCGAATCCGCTCGAAGCCGTCGCCGACGCTTTGCTGTCGCGACGATACGACGAGATCGTGGTATCGACGTTGCCGCACGGCATGTCGCGCTGGCTCAAGCAGGACTTGCCCCACCGCATCCAGCGGCGCTTCGGCTTGCCGGTAACCCAAATCGTTGCCGAGCCCGCCGTCGTCGGTTCCTGAGCAGGTCGCCGTTTCATCCGCGCGCGATCTCCTGAGCGAGTTCGATCACGTGTCCGTCCGGGTCGGCCACATGCAACGTTCGATGGCCCCAAGGTCGATTCGGGGACGGATGCAGGACCGCGATCCCGGCTGCGCGAAGCCTGACCTCTTCGGCGTCGACATCTTCTACGAGGAACACCAGCTCCGCGCTACCTCCGCCGATCCCCGCCGGTAGACCGATCGAATCACGATAACGGCGGAGACGCAGAATTTAAAAGAACTTGCACGGAAGATTTTTCAGTTCTGTCCGCGTGTCGAAGAGGACGTTTGTTGCAACTGAAACCTCTCACCGCGACGCCGCCAAGAAACCTCCGCTGTGACCGCAAGGAAGTGGGGGTGACGGTGTTCGAGTGCCACACACATCAAGAAGGCCGATGAAGGGAGAAGTCATGCCAGTTGTTCGCACCGGAGCGCAGCGACTCGGCGCGGTCGCGATCATCCTGCTCTTGCTTGCCCTGCTCATCGACATGACGAGTGGGAGCGCCGTGGCGACCCATCAGCCTGCGGACAAGATCGCCGCCTCGGGATCGACGATCGAGGTCATGAGTCCGGGAGAGAACGTGACGCTGCTTTCCGGAACGATCAAGACCTCTTCGGTTACCGATCTGATCTTCCAGGTTGCCTTGGAGTGCACGATCATCACCGACCTGAAGACCGTGGGGAACGATGAATCCGGAGCCGAGGCCAAAGTCGACGTCTGGGTGACGGTCGACGGTGTTCCGGTTCCGGTGACGGCGATCGCCGAGAACGGCGGCCCAGACAACGGCCGCATCACCTTCTGTGACCGCACCTTCCGCCGCACCACCACGAACTTCAGCGACGACGGAGACGACACCCCGGACACGATCGAAGACTTCCTGCGCACCAAGTCCACGCACGGCTTCAACTGGATCCGGCTCAACCTCGGCAACAAGCCGGCACCGCATCGGATCGAGGTAAAGGCAACCCTGACCCACGCCCTGCTGGGCAACGAGATGGGCAATGCGCAGGCGATCGTCGGCAAGCGGACGCTGCTGGTCCTTCCGGCAAAGCTGGCCAACGACGCGATTATCTAGCGAAGGCGGATCGCACGAGAGGAGGGCGCGCGCCGCCCTCCTCTCGTCATGACGAGCGTCCCTTGCCGTGCTCCCGATTGGAGCGCGCCAGATCGCGGTAGAAGTCGACCACGCCCGTCATCGACATCACGCGCGCCCCAAAGCCCGGCGCGGCAGCTTGAACGATGTCGGCGACTTTGCCCAATCCTTTCGCGACAACCACCTCGCCACGATCGCGCAGAACGGCATCGACCACGGCTTCGGCAACGCGCTCCGGCTTGACCCAGCCGGTCATCCCCGGGGGCTTCCGCCCATGCTGGAGGAACATGCCACCCTCCACGAAACCGGGGCACACGGCCGAGACCCCGACGCCGTGGTCGGCAAGCTCGAGACGCAAGGATCGGCTCAGTCCGACGACGGCGTGCTTGGTTGCCGAGTACACGGCGTTGTGAGGGACGCCGACCAAGCCGGCGAGCGAGGCGACGTTGACGATATGCCCGGACCCGCGCTCGATCATCGACGGTACAACCAACCGCGTGAGCAGGATGAGTCCCGTGAGGTTCACTGCAATGATGTGCTCGAGATCCTCGACCGAAGTGAGCTCGAAATCGAGCACTGCCTCAACACCGGCGTTGTTTACCAGCACGTCTATGGGACCGAGGACTTGCTCGGTCTTCTCGACGAGCCCGCGGAGAGATTCCAGCTTGGCGACGTCGGCGGGGATGGCGACGGCCGTCACGCCTCCGCTCTCTAGCTCCTTACGAAGAAGCTCCAGCTCGTCTGCCGATCGAGCGGCCAGCACCAAGCGGGCGCCGTGACTTGCAAACCGGCGCGCGATATCCACGCCGAGCCCTCGCGAGGCTCCTGTGACGAGCACGACCTTCCCAGAGATTGATCTCACGGCGCCCTCCCTTCATGCGTGCTTGGGGCAGGCTATACACAGACGGTGTTCGAGGGCGAACCGTTGAACTCGCCGAACGTGTCCACAACGTCGCCACGCCGCACGGTGACGCAATCGCCAGCCGACAGCGATACGTTGGCCGTCCACCGCCCACCTTGCAAGCTCGCGGTCACCACCTCGATGGCCCCGTTCACCCGCTCGATGAGCAGGCGGGCCCGGTCCACGGATCCGGTGTCGCTCCAGGGACCGTACGTGCACGGGAAGCAGTAGAGATACGTGTCTTGGCCGTCCACCACCGCCGTCCGCTGAAGCCGCGGGAACAGCACATCGCCCGTCTCTGGAGACGCCGGGTACTTGGCCGTCGGCCAGCCGTCCGGATAATCGATTGGGCCGACGGTCGCCGTCACCGTTGACCCGCCACCCGGGTATCCGGTGGTAAACGTCTTCGTGTTGACCGGCCCGACCAGGAACGAGGCTCCGTTCGGCCCGGCCTGCAGGTCATCGACCGTGACGCCCTCCCACGGCGTGATCTGGAAGCTGCCCGACGCGACGCGGTAAGGCGCCGTCCCTCCGAGGATCCTGCGAGTTCCCTTGACGACGAACCGATAGGTGCCTGCCGCCGTCTGCCGTCCCCGGCCGGTATCGATGTCGGAGTCGAAGGCTTCGAAATGCGCCGTCCAGCGCCATTCGTGCGAACCGGTCGCCAGCTGGGCGGTGTCCTCGACCTCGGGGTAGTCGAGCGTTACGACGACATCTCCCGACTGATCGCCGGCCACAATCCATTTTCCACCGACGAGCTTTTGCAATTGCACCTTGGGATCGTCCGTGTAGTTACTACCTCCGATCCAGCTGAACGACGAGACGTCGAAGCGCTGGATGTCGGAGGGCTGGGCTACCGCGCGCGCCCGTCCGCCGTCGGGTGGCAGCAGCGCCTCGTAAGCGGCAAGCAGCACCTGCGCGTCCCGGCCGATGACCTGCGCCCGCGCGTGCTGGTGAGCACCGTCCACCATATAGGCCAGGTCGAGCGCGTTGTACTCGACGGCCGGTCCGCCCTTGAGATAACCGCCCATGCGAACGAGACGAGTGGCAAGGAAATCCGAGGCGTGGGGACCAAGACCGGTGAGCGCCTTGCGGTAATGATCGCCTCGCGAGTACTCGCGATACGTCGCGATGTAGCCCCAGTAGTCATTGGCCATTCCGACCGTGACGACCATGGGGTAGCCTCGACTCGCGGACAGCTCTTCATGCGTGTAGTTGCCCTTGATGTCCTCGGGCTCGTACTCCTCGGCTTCGGCGCGAGCAATCGATTCGGGATCCAGCGCGTCCCATCCCGCGGCGTCGTTGTTCACCTGCGCCCGCATGACACGGTACTGACGATCCGTGATCACTCGTGTTCCCGACGGATGCGGACAAGACCAGGTTGCGTTCTCGTTGTCCGTGCACGAGGCCCCCCAGTCGTAGCCGATCCACATGTTTCCCTGCACCTGATCGGCGCGGGTCTTGATGTTTCGCGACTGATCCGCCCATTGCTCGCACGGGCACACGGTCAACAGAACCGGTCCCAGCCGGATTGCTTGGAGATGAACTTGGAATGTCTCCTGAAGGCCGGCATATGAAGGCGCCGAGTAGTTCTCGGGCAACGGCACGCCGGCCTTCCTCAGCTTGTCGTAGGTCACTCCGGGATCCAGCGGACCAAGCTGGTCGAACACCGGCTTCAATGCTCCCCCGGTGAATCGCTCGCAGTCGGGAAGGCCGGCGATGGGTATACCCGGGTTGCCCTCGAAGGCCTCGTGCGTGCGGCAGTTCGAGACCGACGGATATGGGTGAGACACGGGTGGGGCAAACTGGCGGTCGATCATTTTCACCGGGAAGTTCTTTTGAAACTTGATCGTGCCGCTCCCGGCTCCGATCTGCTTCCAACCGCTCAGCACCGCGTCGGAGATCGTCCGGGCGGCCCGCGCCGCCTGGGCGTACTCGCGATGCGAGTACTCGGCTCGGACGGCGCACCCGTTCGGGTTGCAGTTGCGCGCGGGTTCCGATGTTCCGGTGTTGTTCTGCGCGAAAATCAGCGTCGCACCTGTCTGGGCGTTGACCATGCGTTCGACGGCACCGACGTACTCGCCGGTGATCAAATTGTTGCCCTCCAGCATCTCGGGGTGAAGTCCGAGCGTCATGAAGATCGCAAGTGGTTTTGCATACGGCGGCGCGGAGATGTCGTCGAAACGCAGAATGGAGATGGTCTTGTCGTTGTCGGAGTTTGGATAACCTGCCGGAGTCCCGTCGTCGGCAACTGCCGGCCCGAACGAGTGCCTTTGCGCGTGGTCGTAGGGAACCGTGGTGGCCCCCATCCTGACCGGTACCATCCTCGACACGGCCTGAATCACAGCCTGAGCGCTTCGCTGGGCCATGTACTCGAAGAATCGCAAGTCGAAGACATCCTGGAACGCCCACAATCCCCAGGAGGGCGAGGAGTAGTACGGAGAAGAATGGCTATGGCTTACCGCAACCATGAGATTCGCGTGGTTGATCCTCGTCGCCGCGTCGGGGTGCGCGGCGTCGTACTCCTCCAGAATCGTGGCGATGCGCTCATTGAGAAGGTCCTGGGGAATGTAGAGGTCGTTCTTCATCAACGCCACCCGCGTGCCGTCGCTGCCCTCGACGACGATGACGCGGACGGAGTTCCGCGACTGCACTCCATACGATGGAGCCCGCCTCGTCGTATGCGTGAACGGGTCCATGCCGTGCTCGCCGACGCTGGTCCCGTCGGACGCGTATTGACCCGCCGAGGCTCCGACATGCCACGTGGCGTCGATGACCCCGACTCCCGCCCGCACCTGCCCGGGGGCCGCAGCCCGGGATACGAAGGGTAGCCCCGCGATGATCAAGCCTGCGAATGCGGCGGCGATCGCCAGTTTCTGTCTCACGCGGTCCCCCCTATGGTCGCGGCGATCCCACGACTGAGTTCACCGGTGAGAATTCGACAAGAACGTATCCCTTCCCCCCTGGTCCGCTGGGCGGGGGGCGCGTCCAGCCTAGATGTCGATCATCCGCAGGCGATGGTTTCCCGAGTCGGCAAAGACCAGATCCCCGCCGGTCGTGAGGGCGACGCGGCTGGGCAGGCTCAGCCGTGCGGCCGATGCCAGGGCTCCGTCGCCGGAGTAGCCCTCGGCGCCCGTCCCGGCAACGGTCACGATGACCCCCGACGAGACTCGCCGAATCCTGTGATTGGCGGTGTCGGCCACGTAGAGGTTGCCGGCACCGTCGAAAGCAACCCCTTCGGGCGAGTTGAGCGACGCCGAAGTGGCCGCGCCGCCGTCTCCGGCATAGGCGGCGTTCCCATCTCCGGCCACGGTCGTGATGATTCCCTCCGCAGTGATCCTACGGATCCGGTGATTGTCCCGGTCGGCCACGTAGAGATTTCCCACGCCGTCGACGGCCACATCCGTCGGTGAAGCCAACTGGGCCGCCGTTGCTGAACCTCCGTCGCCGGAAAAGCCGAACGAACCGTCGCCGGCTACCGTCGTGATGACCCCCGAGGTCGTGACCTTCCGGATGCGGTTTCCATACGTGTCGGCGATATAGAGGTTGTCCGCTGAATCGACGGCGAGTCCGAACGGGAACGCGAGCTGTGCATCGGTGGCCGGGCCCCCGTCACCGGCCGACCCGTAGGTACCCGTCCCCGCGACGGTAGAGATAATTCCGGAGGGACTGATCTTACGGATCCGGTTGTTGTCCCGGTCGGCGACGTAAAGGTTGCCGGCCGAGTCCAGGGCAAGGTCGTACGGATAGGCGAGCAGGGCGGCCTTCGCATCTCCACCGTCCCCCGAAAAACCGGTCTTCCCGGTGCCTGCCAAATGGATGATGGTGCCAGTCGAGGTGATCTTCCGAATCCGGTTGTTGCCCGTGTCGGCAACGAATGTTGCTGCTCCGTCGAAGACCACACCGCCGGGGAAGTACATCCGCGCACCCGTGGCCGGGCCCCCGTCGCCACCCCACTTCGTCTGGCCGTTGCCGGCGAGCGCCGTGATCTTTCCGGTGACATCCACCTTCCGGACCCTCGCTGCGCCACTCTCCCCGATGTACATGGCCCCTCCGGCGGAGATGCCGAGTCCGCGGGGAAGCGAGAGCTTGGCAGACGTCGCAGGGCCACCATTTCCGGTGTTTCCCGAAACCCCGTTCCCTGCGAACGTGGTGATAATACCCGTGGTGTCGATCTTGCGGACCCTGTGATTGAAGCTGTCGGCGAAATACACATTGCCGGCGGAGTCCACTGCGATCCCGCGGGGAGCGTTGAGAAGCGCTCCAACCGCCGGCAGGCCGTCGCCGTCGTAACCCCCTCCGGTTTCAACTTGCCCGGCCGGGTGCGGTGCCTTCAAGGAGCGGCCCGCCAGGGTAATCATTCTTCCGCTCGCAATATCCACTTTGCGAATGCGGTGGTGGAGGGTATCGGAAATGAAGATGTTGCCGGCGGAATCCAGGGCGATGCCGCTGGGACGATTAAGCCTGGCCAGGGTCGCCGGACCACCGTCCCCGATGGTCCCGGTCCCGGCCGAGCCGGCAACGGTCGTGATCACGCCGGTCTTGGCGATGATCTTGCGAATACGGTTGTTTCCGGTGTCGGCCACGTAGACGTTGCCGGTAGCGTCGACCGCAATGCCCGCGGGGCTGAGAAGCCGAGCCTTCTTCGCCTGCCCACCGTCCCCGCCGAAATCGGGCGCTCCCGTGCCGGCAAACGTCGTGATGGTGCCCGCGGCATCCACCTTGCGGATCACATGATTGTAGGTGTCGGCGATATAGATAATGCCCGTTCCCGTCACAGCCACTGCGCTCGGCGCGTTGAGCCGAGCCCCCTTGGCAGGGCCTCCGTCACCGGAATACGCGCCGTCGTTGCTGGCAGGTCCTGCTCCGGCTACTACGGTCTCCAGGTTCGTAGCGGTATCGATCAGCCTGATCACGTGCCCGCTGCTGTCTGCGACGTAGACGAGATTTGCTCGGACCGCCAAGCCGGCGGGCGTTTGGGCCACCTTCGTCGGATGTCCGCTCCCGGCGCCACCGGCCACCGTCGAGATGTCTCCCACTGCCGCCCACCCACCGCGGGGAGCCTGAAACGCACCGTTCAGCAGCAGAGCGGCCACAGCAGCGAACGCGCCGAGCCGGCGCGAACGCGAGCGAACAAGCGGAGAGACACTCACAGCCCAGCCGCCCAGGCCACCCATAGCTCTGACGTAGCCGTCCCGAGGTAGATCGACCCGTCGAGCACCGTCATGCTGACGCTGTTGTCCGGCCCGTCGGCGATTAGCTCGAACTCGCCGGAGTCGAGGTCTGTCCGACGAAAGACCTTGCCCTGCTCCCCAAGGAGGAACAGGGCGTCGCCCCACACAGCGAGCCCGTGCGCAGGCTCGGCATGAATCTGTTGTGTCGTGGTCCCGTCGAAGGCAAAAGCGTGGCCGAACACTGGGACCTCCTTCCGGACCTTGGTCCGAAATCCGTATACGTTCAGGAACACGAGCCGACCATCGAAATTCGCCCCGTGCGCGATATTTGTTGCCGTAGAAGGCATCCCTGCCACGTCCCTTGCGACTGCGTCGATGCCCGCAGGCACAAGGGTCTTAGCGCCGGGCTTGATCAGGTAGTAGCCGCTTGAGCATCCGACATAGACGTTCTGGCCGATCGCCCCCATGCCGTAGCATCGAAAGCCAATAGGCTTAGTAGGCTCGGTGAGGCGAGGGCCAGGAATCACAGGCTCGGTGATCATCCGCCAGGTCCGACCCCCATCAAGGGTCATCCAGATCGTCCCAATCGACTCCTTTTTAACCGGGTCAATCGGGCTGTCAATCCCGTCAATCAGGTCGGGTGCCGCGGTGGCACTGGCGCCCGAGAGGAAATACTCGCTCGGCCGATCAGGACGAACGAACGCGCCGAATACATGGATTGGCGTCGCGACGACGTCGCTGGCTGGAATCGACTGCGCCGACCAACCCGGGGGGCCTCCCACATACCTGCCTATGGCAAGATCATGCACAGAGGAGACGTCTCGACGGTCGACGAACGGAAGAATGAGCCGGTCGTTTAGGGAGGTGTAAACGTCGATTTCATCTGTGTGCGCAACGAAGTCTTCGATCACCGGCAGAAATTTGTCCGAACAAGGCGCACCCGTGGGTTCGGTGACCGGCGGCGTGTATCTGGTCACCGTGATCGGTCCGGTGTTATCGCCTGCGTTCCCGTAACCGATGAAGATGCTGCCCTTAAACGGGTGCAAGGCGTGCAGCTCTCTTCCGTAAAAGGGGACCTGCTCCCCGACGGGCTGCTGGGACGCAAGCTTGTGCGTGCCCAGGCATACGAAGGGGGCTACGGCTGCTGATTGGCCCCCTGACAACAGCCCGCCGGCCATGGCCGAGCAGATAGCCACGCGAATGGACCGCCTGCGCATTTCTCCCTCCCTCATCCTTGCCCGAGGATTCCCTATGCTGGTAATACGCCGCCTCTCCTCCGATTCCTCCCCAGCGCACCGAAAAATGCGACGAATCGCAACCTGAAACTGCGGTCTTGAGTCGAACATACGTTCCCTCCGCAGAATTCAACCCCATCGCCGACTCATGGGATCATCGAGGGAACGCGCCGAAAGTGTTGCGATCCGAGGCATGAAGCCTCGCTCGCGAGGTCGAGGGGTGAAGGATCGGGCAACTGCGCGGCCCACTCGGTCGCAAGGGGTCTTCAACCATGAAGGGCGAGCCGTTTGGCTCGCCCTTCCGGTTCAAGAAAGAGCTCGATCTAGAGGGCCGGACCCGAGCGGCTAACCGACCGCGACGAGCGTCTCGGCACGACGGAGCCTGAGAACGAACGTTGAGCCCGATCCCGGGCTGCTCTCAACGTTGAGGGTCCCACCGATCGCCTCCGCGAGCTGGCGAGCGATGTACAAACCCAGACCGGCACCGCTTTGCGAGCGTGTCATGTAATCGCCGAGCCTCTGGAACCGCTCAAAGACGCGATCGGCGTCGATCCTCGCGATTCCGGTACCGCGATCGACCACGTGAACCTCAACGCCGTCACGCTCGCGGCCCACCCGGACCTCCGTCGGCTCGGTGGCCGGCGAGTACTTGAGAGCATTCGACAACAGGTTGGTGACGATCTGTTCGATCCAGATCTCGTCGCCTCGAGCCAGCGTGGATCCATTGGAGGTGAGCCGGATGACTCGCCCGGGATGATGACGCCGGAACTGGTCCACCACGCGGTTCAGAATCTCACGCACATCGACAACGACGTCGCGATCGTGACCCACACCGCGCTCGATCTTCGCGACGTCGAGGAGGTTCGAGATCAGGCGCTCCAGACGTTCGGTCTGACGGAGGATGGTGTCGATCCCCTCCTTACGCTGGTCTTCGTCCAGGGAGGCTCCTAGTCGAGACATGGTCGAGGCCCAGGCCTTGATGGGGGTGAGCGGTGTCCGCAGCTCGTGAGAAACGGTCGCCATAAAATCGTCCTTCAAGCGCTCGGTTTCACGCGCCCGCGTCGCGTCCCGGGCGACGACGACAAGCGCACCGGACGCGCTCGGCGCCGGAGAGTACGAGCACGCCAGCCATCGCTGTTCGCCGGATCGAGCCGTGATCTGCATGCCGGGCGGCCGCTCACCGTCGCCCGTTGCCCACCGCTCGACGACAACGGCGACCCCATCGGCGTCGCGCGGCGTGAGCAGCGCTAGAGAACGCGAGCCGACCATCGTCGCGGCCGGGTAGCCGCTGATCCTCTCCATGGCGGGACTCCACGTTCCGATCGTCCCGTCGGTGAGAAGCGTAAAGATGCCGTCCGATGTGCCCTCGACGATGTCGGAGAATTTCTGTCGCTCCGCGAATACCTCGCGAAGCAGGCGTCCCTTTTCGAGCGTCGTCGCGACGTCGAGCGCCAGAGCCTGGAGAACGGAGAGTTCACCGTCTTCGAAACCCTCGAGGCCGAGACGATTGAAGGTGCACAGCAGCCCCACGACCCGATCGCCCTCGAACAGCGGCGCGGCGAGACAGTCGCGCCACCCATCGCGAGCAAGCGCCGCGGCCAGTGCCGGATCGCGGTGCCTGGGGGTCACCTTCTCTGCGATTCCGCGCGCGAAGAGGATCGAGACGACGCTCGCTTGCGCATGGAGATCGAGTGATGCCTGCTGGCATGAATAGCCTTGCCGTCCGAGGAGGTGCAGTGTCCCACGCCCGTGCTCGGCGGTCACAAGGCACACTGTTTCGGCTGAGAAGCACTCTCGTACCTCGTCTAGAAAAGCCGGAACAGCTTCCGCGGGCACGACCGGCGCGGCAAGAACGGTCGATGCACGATGCATGCCGCGCAGCCTGGCCCGATCGGCGCTCGCTGCCGCATGTCCCTTGTAGGCCCAATGCAGCGTCAGGAGCGGAATGAAGAACAGGCCCACCCCGGCCATACTCCAATGGCTCCCCACGACGAACAACAGCCCGAATCCTGTGTTGACGACGTAAGAGATCAGCAAGGACGGTGCGATTTGGGTCAGGGCGCGTTGAAAGGTCTCTCGCTGGGTGAACCGGATGATCTGCGTAACCGCGCCAACTATGATCAGGGACACCGTCGCCATGGCGAGAGCTATTGCTCCGACGTTTCTTCCGGTGAGGCCCGGACCCGAACGGACGGCTGCAAACACCATGCTGCCCACGGAGGCGGCGAGCATGTACTGGCCGACGTTAAATGCCGCCTTCAATAGGCGGTTTCGACGCAGCACGTTCGACAGGGCAAGAGCCCCGGCGACCGCGGCCACAACGACCGGCCCGGACAACAGGAATATCGCTGGGGCAAGCGCGGCCTCGAAGAGATCAAGCGCCACCGTCTGCTCGCGGTATTGGAACCGCACGAACAGCATTCCTGAGACGGTAAGCAGCAGGAAAAGCGCAGCCACCGCTCCCCAGGCGACCCCAGGGCGCGCGGCGAGCCTGATGCTCGCCGCTCCGCCTGCCGCCCCGAGGATGAGCAGTCCGGCCGTCAGGTACACGGCCCTCTTCGGCACCCCGTTCTCTCCGTCGGGGTCGACCTTGCGCGCCGACACCACTCTTACTCCCAAGACCCGTACCACTGGGCGCCGTACCACTGCGCCCCGTACCACTGAGCGCCGTCGGGTGTCCCGTACCACTGGGCGCCGTACCACTGACCGCCGTACCACTGGGCGCCGTACCACTGCGCCCCGTACCACTGCGCCCCGTACCACTGCGCCCCGTACCACTGGCCGCCGCTCCAGCCGGTACTGAGGAAACCCACCGGATCGAACAACAGTAGCTGGGCCGTCAGCATGCCGTCGAGGATCGTTTGCGTTGGGTTGGCGAGCCGGACCTGCACCGTGCCGCGGCTCGCGTCTAGCGATCCCATGCCGCTCGACCGGCCGTTCCCGACGTTGGCCAAGCCCGGCGGTGCGGAATAGGCGCCGGCGTGCACGTCGATCTCGCCCGCTCCGACGGCCGTCGGGTCGGTGGAAGCCGCCGGCCGGGCGGTGGAGGTAAGCGCGTACTTCACGCGGTCGGGTGCCATCGCGGGGTTCGCTTGCAGCATCAGCGCGACGGCTCCGGAAACCACTCCAGCCGACATCGAAGTCCCGCTGCCGCGCCGGTACGATCCGTCGATGTAGGAGGGGAACCGTGTGTCGATGACGCTTCCCGGTGCCCGCAACGACACCATGTGTGCTCCGGGTGCAACCACGTCGGGCTTGGGAAGACCGTCGGCCGCAGTCGGCCCACGCGAAGTGAAGTTCGGCAGCAGGTCGTCGCCGAGACCGGGCGTTGTGCGGTCGTCGACCGCCCCGACGGTGATGACCCAGGGGTCGTCGGCCGGCTTGGAGATTGTTCGCGGCTGGGGGCCCTTGTTGCTCGCGGAGACGACGACGACGATGCCGGCAAACCATGCACGCTCGACGGCGTAGTTGAGCGGGTCCACGGTGTAGGACTGCGTCGAATCCGTTCCGAGCGAAAGGTTGAGTACGCGAATGCCGTACTTGTCCTTGAAGGCAACTACCCACTGGATGGCGGCGAGGAGATTACTCACGTCGGCAGCGCCGTCGGCTCCGGCGATCTTGACCGAAACAAGTCTCGCTCCGGGGGCGACACCCTTCCACGCGCCTGCCGAGCCTGCGCCATCGCCGGCGATGATTCCGGCCATGAAGGTGCCGTGTCCGTAGGAGTCTCCACAGGTGGACTCACCGGAGAAGTTTGCGCAGGTCGCCGTCGCGCCGGTGAGATCGTTGCTCACCGTCACAACGCGTCCGGCGAGATCCGCGACGTCGGCGATTCCGGTGTCGATGAGCGCCACGGTGACACCGGTGCCGTCGGCTCCGGCTTGCCAGACCTTATCGGCCCGGACCGCCTTCGGATAGACCGAGCGAAGCGTGGAGCTACCTCCGCCCTCCAGCATGCGCACTCGCCGGTCGAGCGAGATCGTTAGAACTCCGGAGGTGTGGGCCAGTCTCGCAAGGGCATCCGAGGGGACCGTCGCAGCAAAGCCGTCGATGATCGGAAGATCGCGCGTGATCGCGCCGGCGCGCTCAAGTGCCCGGGCCACCCGTGCCCGCTGGGCGGGTGCGGAGCGCACGATAATCTTTGCGGGGCCTTGAATATCGCCGAGTGCCGGATCGACCACCGCGGTCGAAGCCTCGAACGGAGAAAACGCCGAATGGGGCGTCGCAACGGCAGCCGTTGCAGCCAGCAGCGCGGCCACGAGCACGAGGCGCAATCGGTCCTTTGAAGCCGTCTCTGCCATGTCGCCCACCTCTTCCCGTCGCCCTGCACCGGTTCGCGGAGAGCCGCATCCGCCCCTCACGTAGTGTCGAGGCTTCGAGCGAGAAACTGCATAGCCCACATGGGTTAGGTGAACGGGCCATTTTCTAGCCCGGCGGGTAGACCTTGCTGGCCCCATCCGGTTGCCGATATCCCGCTTCGCCGGGATGACTGGGACGACCGGCCGGGATGGCCGAGCCAAGGTAAGGGCGTAGGTCAGCGGGGCGAGATGCGCCGCCTCACAAGGGCCGCCGCGGCCATCACCGCGACGCCGACCCCGACGAGGGGGTCCGCACCGGTTGCCGGCAAATGGCGCGCTGTGCGCCGTGGGAGCACCCGCGTCGGGTTACGCGGCGTGGTTCCGCCACCTCCGGAGGGAGCGGCCGCGCCGAAGTCGTAGAGCCAGACACCGCGGCCGTGCGTGGCCGCAACCATCTTCGATCCCGCCGGGTCGAGGTTCAGATCCCAAACCGATGCGTTCGCCATCGCCGTGCCCAGCCGGGTCCACGCCCCGCCGTCCTTGCCTGCGGTGAATACGCCGAAGTCGGTCCCGACGTAGAGCCGGTCGTCTCGAACGAGCACGGTGTTCGCCGGCATCGATGGCAAGTTGCCGGAGATGTTCGCAAAGGACCGTCCGGCATCGTGCGAGACAAAGACATTTCCGGTACCCACGGCGACATTCTTCGACGTGGGGGGAAACCACCTTCGCGCATAACCCATCAGCGTGACGTAGATCGTCTTGCGATCCTCGGGATCGATGGCGACGTCGGTGATGTACCGGTTGGGCAAACCCTTGGGGCGCTCGATGACCTCCCAGCACGAGTTCGTTCCGATCTGCGGCTCGCAGCCCTCCTTGACGTTGGTCGCGATGCCGTTGGCGAATCTCGTCTCGTCCCCCGCGGCCTGTGTCACAACGTCGCAGACTCCGCACGTGCCGACGAATATGTCCGGCCCCCGGACATCGACGGCCGAGCTTTGCCAGTTCGGACCGCCGTCTCCCCGCTTGCCCATGGTGAAGGAGTACACCCAGTCACATGCCGGCTCCACATGGGCAACCGTTGCGTAGTAGTCGCCCTCGCACCTGGTCTCCTCGCCCTTCACGGTCTCCACGATCTGGTTGGCCACGAGAACGAGGTGCTCGCCGGCGACACCATCGCCGTTGACATCGAGTTCGTCCATCTCGAACGGCGTCGAGAACAAGGCCGAAGTAAGCAACGGGGCGATCGAGCGCCAATTGCGGCCGCCGTCGGTGGACAGGTACATCGTGCCGCCCACGTACTCTTCGAAGATGATGTTGGAGTTTTTCGGGTGGACTGCCACGTCGAAGCCGTCTCCCCCGAAGATCATGCTCGCCCGGCCGCTTGGCTCGATCTTGGCGGTGCCGTTGTCCTGGAATCCGGCGTAAACGGTGCCGTCGCCGCCGATGACCGCGTAGTACGGCTGGGTCGTCCCGAGCGTGTCGTTCAGCGACGTCCAACCCGTATTCGTGTAGCCGGTCGGACCGGCGTCCTGGCGGTACACTCCGCCGTCATTTCCGGCGTAGAGACGGGCAGCACCGCCGGCCGTCGTAAACACCCCGGCATGCTGGTCGGGGTGGGTGGTCTTGCCGGCATAGACCTCCCCGCCGAACTGGTCGCACGGTGGGGTCGGATCATTGACGCCGTTCGGAAGGATGAGGATGAAGACGCAGGCGTTCCAGTAGCGGCCGACGGTGCGCCATTGCGCCGGCTTGCCTTCGGTGTTGGCATCGGCGGTGGTCTGATAGATCTCCTCGAGGCCGACGAGAACACGCTCGGCATCCGCCGGATCCACGGCGACCCACTGGTTGAACCAGGACTGCACTCCGGGCGAGTACAGCGGGGTGAGTGCGAGCAATCCGGTGCCCGGCGCAGCTGAGAACGATTCACGGGTGGCCTTCAGCTCCCAACTGACGGCGTCGTTACCCGATCGATACACGCCGTTGAACACGGAGTTTCCCAGGGGCTCCTCGAGCCCGATGAACGTGTCTCCCGCAATCTGTCCGGCGTCCTGAACGATCGCCCACATGACGTTGTGATCCTGTCCGGGCCCTTTGGCGTAGGCGAGCGAAAGCCGGCCGATCGGATCCTCACTCCGGCCGGGCTCGCCGAGGCCCCCAAGGGGAAGGCGCTCGAAGACCGACCCTCCGTCACTCGAACGGTACAGACCGTTCCCCGGCGAGCAGTCGGCCTGCGGCGGGTCCGCGGCACAGCCCTTCTTTCCGCGTCGCCAGCCCACCGCGGCAGTGATCTGGGACGGCTTGTCGGGATGGACCACGACATCGGTGACGACGTTGGCGAGAACTCCCGCATCCGGCGCGGTGCCCGCAGCGTTCGTAGGCAACGAGACTTCGTGCCAGGAGCCGCCGCGATCGGTCGAACGGAAAAGCCCTTTGTTCGTCGCCGCAAACATCCGATCGCCGGCAAAGATGATCTTGAAAACGGTCGAACTCGCCTCGATGTTCCTTGCAACGCGCGTCCACGACAGGCCGGTGTCGGTCGTTCCGTAGATACCGGTTCCGAAAAAGGCGTCCTGGTTGTAGTTCGGCTCTCCGGTGCCGACGAAGACGCGCTTCGGGTCGCCGGGATCGACTGCAATCGCACCGATACCGAGTGACGGCTGTTCGTCGAACTTAGGCGTCCAATGCGTCCCGGCGTCCTCGGAGTACCAGACGCCGCCTCCCGCAGCCCCGGCCCACACGCGGTTCCCGCTGGCATCGGTGGGATCGACGGCAAGCGCGGTCATGCGTCCCGCGACGACATCCCATCCGAGCGCTTTGAGGGTGTACTCCTCGTCGTCGGCGTGGTACGGCTTGGGGCCGAGTTCTTTCCACCGGTTCGCCAACGGGGCGGTCGTCGCGGACGGAATCCGCTGCGTCCCGGCAAACGCCGCCAGATGCGCCGCTTCGTAGTTCGAACCGATTGTGCCCGTGCGAGCCGCGGCGGTGGCCGCGCCGGCTCGGGCCATATCGGTGACGGTCTCGGGCCGGGTGAGGGGTATCCCGCTGCCTCGATCCAGCAAGGCTTGCAGCGCGGGTTGTGCGGGCCTGCCGGGAATTCCGACGGCGAGTTCTCCGGCGGGCGCCGCCCAGTCGCTAAGGGCGCCGACGAGAATCAGCGCCCCCCCGATCAGCGCGATCAGTCGAGTCCGCAACTTCCCGCTCATATCCAAATCTCCTAGCTCATTTCGATCTCGGCGAATCGTACGCCTGCGCACTCCCGGCACGGCAGCCGGCCGTTCCCGGCGGGAGCACCTCTCGCCGCCTAAAAGAATTCGCCCGGCGGCACATCTTCTCCTGCCGGCTCAGCCTCCCCGCACGCGACGGCCGAGGAGTCCCGCCGACACCAGCAGCATCAGTCCAATCCCAGCGAGGGAACGTGCACCTGTGCTCGGCAACGTCCTTCTCGTCTCCCGGCTCGGCAGCACCTTCGTCCCGCCACCGCCACCTGGAGGGCCCGCCTTCGCCGTCCGGGAGCCCCCGAAGTCGTAGAGCCAGATTCCACGGCCATGAGTCGCTGCAACCAGCTTGCTCCCCTGCGGGTTGGCATTGAGGTCGAGCACAGAAGCATTCGGCAGCCCCGCGCCGAGCCGCGACCACGCTCTCCCGGCCTTCGGTGCGACGTACACGCCGAGGTCGTTGCCGACGAACAACTCGTCGCCGAGCACCGTCACGGCGTTCGCCGGAGACTCGGGGATATTGCCTGAGACGTCGGTGAACGACCGCCCGGCGTCCTGCGAAACGAAGACATTTCCGCGACCGGCGTCGGTTGCCTTGGCGACCTTGGGATGCAACCACCGGCGTCCATAACCTCCGAGCGTGACATAGATCGTCTTCGGATCCTTGGGGTCCACGGCGATGTCGGTGATGAAGCGGTTGGGCAAGCCCTTGGGGCGTTCGATCTTGTGCCAGCAATCACCCGATCCGGTTGCCGCGACGCATCCGTCCTCCACGTTGGTCGCGATCCCGTTGGCGAACACCGTCGGGTCGCCGCTGCCCTGGTTGATGGGGTCGCATGCGCCACAGAAGCCGACGTAGACGTTCGCTCCGCGCACGTCAACTGCACCAGACTGATACGTGAAAGTACGCTTTTTCGCGTCGGTCCTGGTGCCGATCTCGAAGACGGTGGACCAGTCGCAGCTTCCGGCGATCACAATGCCCCCAACGGATTCCTCGTCGCACACCGTCGCCTCACCCTTTTCCGTTTCGACGATGTTGTTCGCGACCAGAACCAGATGCTTGGGGTTGAGCCGGTCCATCTCGAACGGCGTAATGAACAGCGCCGAGTTCAGTGCCGGACCAAAACTCTCCCAGCTCTCTCCTCCGTTTGTGGTCTTGGCGATCGAGCCGAAAGTGTATTCCTCATAGGCGATATCCGAATTCCCGGGATCGACGGCGACGTCGAAGCCGTCCCCTCCCGCAACCATGCGGCCCAGGCCCGCCGGGGTGATCTTGGAGGTGCCGTTGTCTTGGAATCCGGCGTAAACGGTGCCGTCCCCGCCGATGACCGCGTAATACGGCTGAGTCGTTCCGAGAGTGTCGTTGAGCGAAGTCCAGGCAGTGTTGTCGTAGAGGCCGTCGGGACCCACATCCTGCCGGTACACGCCGCCATCGTTCCCTGCGTAGAAGCGTGAGCCCTCCGGTGTCGTGGCGAACGCCGCCGCATGCTGGTCGGGATGCGTCGTCTTGCCCTCGTACAGCACGCCGACCTCGTCGCAGGTGGGGTAGATCCCCAAACATGCGTTCCAGTAACGGCCGACCGTGGTCCAGACGGCATTCCCGGGCCCGTTCGCGTTCGCCGCCGTGAGATAAATCTCTTCCAGCCCGACCAGGACGTTTTCCGGGTCGTTCGGGTCGACCTCGACCCATTGGTTGTACCAGGACTGGACGCCGGGAGCGCCCAGCGCGATGGCGGTGCCCAAGCGCCCGCTGCCCGGAGCAGCGGTAAAGCTCTCCGACGTTGCCTTGAGCAGCCACGACTGTCCGTTGTCCCCACTCCTGTACACGCCGTTCAAGATGTTGGACTTCGCCGGCAAAGGTGCCCCGAGGAAAGTCTCGTTGTTGAAGAGCCCCGCATCTTGAATGATCGCCCAGAGCACGTTCGGCTGCTGTTTGGAGTAGCCCAGGCTGGTCCGGCCGATCGGGTCACCGCTTCGCCCCGGGTCGCCGAAGCCGATCGGAGACATTCGGGTGAACGAGTCCCCGCCGTTCGTGGACCGGTACAGGCCGTTGCCGGGAGCACAGTCGGGCTTGGGGGGATCGGTGCACCCCTTCTTGCCCTTCCGCCATCCCACAGCGGCGGTGATCACGTTCGGGTCGTCGGGCTTGATGCGAACATCGCTTACGAAGTTTGCAAAGATGCCATCGTAGGGTGCGGTTCCTTCGGCGTTGGTCGGAAGACGAACGTCGCGATAGGAATCGCCGCCGTCGGTCGATCGAAACAGGCCGCGGTTCGTGGACACAAAGATCCGGCCGGCGGCGATCTCGATTCGGGACACTGCCGATGCCTCTGGAATGTTTTTCGCAACGCGCTCCCAGGTGAGGCCGCGATTCTTCGTGCGGAACACACCGGCGCCGTAGTAGTTCTCAATCGCCGTGTTCGCTTCCCCGGTTCCCACATAAACGATGTCCGGGTTCGCGGCGTCGACGGCAACCGCACCGACGGCAAGTGCCGGCTGGTCGTCGAACTTGGGAACCCAATGCTCGCCGGCGTCGGAGCTGTACCAAACCCCGCCGCCCGCGGCGCCCGCCCACAGCGTGTTGCCCGCGGCGTCGCTTGGATCGACGGCGAGTGCGGTGATGCGTCCCGCGACGACATCCCATCCGAGATCGACGACTTCCTCGCCGTCCGCGTGATACGGCAGCGGTCCGAGCTCCTTCCAGGAGTTGTCGAACGCGTCCTCGCTCGCGGATGCGACGCCCTGAGCCTGCGCGAATGCGGCCAGCCGCGCCCGTCCCACGTCGGCGCCGAACGAGCCGCGCCGCGTCTCCACCGCGGCGGCAGCCGCCATGTGTTCCCGAAGGGACTCGAGGCTGCGCTGCCGCCGATGCGCCCCGGAGCCCAAAAGATTCGACAGCGACGGACGTGCCGCGCGTACTCCGGCCCCCAGGTTGAGAATGCCGGGCGAGGACGCTGAGTCTCCCGCGCCGACCACAACGGGCGACGCGAGACCCGCCGCGATGAGAATGGTCCCGGCGGCAGCTACCGCACGGCTCTGGATGTTGGCAAACATGGCCTGTCCCCCCCTCGACGACTAATCCAGCAATTGTAGAGGGTTGCGCGACAACCGGGTATTCCCTGCTTCCGGCACAACCCGGGCAATGCGAAATAGCGCACCAGCCGGCGCGGCGGGTCAGATGCGTTGCATGCTGCAGGAAAGATGGTGCTGGAGCGGCCGGCCGACTGCGGCCATGCGAACCTCGTAGGACAGCGTGTCTCCATCGAGGATGAAGGTTCGCTCCAGCCGCTCGACCTCCTTAGCCGACGGGGTGCGGCCCACCAGCGACGTAGCGAGATCGATGCGCAGCCCCTCCACCCTTCCTAGCTCGATCTCGACGACCCCTGTCGGATGCGCCATGACGACCTCTAGCGCGCCGCCCGGCTTCGGCCGCCAGTACCCCATCTCGGCGTGGAGCGGCCGGGCGTCGTCGAGCGCCCAGGTCCGCTGGGTGTAGGCGATGAAGGGCTTGCCCACGTGCCAGAACCGGACTTCCTCCCCGAAGTCAAACGCCGCGATCGTGGGATAGGTGCCGTGCCCTTGCCCGCGCCAGGTGCCGAGCAGAAACGCGATCGACTCGATCTCGGAAGATGGGGCCGGAACACTCATCGCCCGATGCTAGCGCCTCGGGAGCCGGCCTCTCCGCGCATACGGCGGCCGGCTTCTTCGCCCCTCCACGGAGTGTTACCGTCAGCCGCCGGAATTTGCCCGCGGCAGGGAGCGCCTGATGCGGATCACGCGAAGCCTGGAGATCCCCGACGACGAGTTCGAGATGCGCTTCTCCCGCAGCAGCGGCCCGGGGGGCCAGAACGTGAACCGGCGATCGACCAAGGTCGAAGTCGTCTTCGACGTCGCAGGCTCGCCGTCGCTCGGTCCCTACCAGCGCCGCAGGCTGCTGGAGGCTCTCGACACGCGCCTGGATGCGAACGGCTGCGTGCGGGTCGTCTCCCAGGATGGGAGAACCCAGACGGAGAACCGAGAGCGCGCCTTGCGGAAGCTTCGCGAACTCCTGGCCGCCGGCCTCGCGCCGCCACCGGCTCCCAGGCGGCCCACGGCACCGACCCGAGCATCACGCGAGCGGCGGCTCCGCGACAAGCGGGTCCGCGCACAGCGCAAAAGCAACCGGGCCGTGCCCGAGGATTAGGGCCGGGTCAGCCGACCTTCACCAAGTCGACTACGAATATCAGCGTTTCGTTCGGCCCGATCCGGCCACCCGCGCCGGCCTCCCCGTAGCCGAGCTCCGGCGGGATGATCAGCAAGCGGCGACCGCCCACCTTCATCCCGGCAACCCCCTGATCCCAGCCGGGGATCACGTTGCCGGCACCGAGCTGGAAGGGGAAGGTTTGGCCACGATTCCAGGAGGCGTCGAACTCCACCTTGGTCGAGGCGGCGATGCCCACGTACTGCACCTCGACCTTGGATCCCGACTTTGCCTCTGTGCCGCTTCCGGCGGTGATGTCCTTGGTGCCGAGCTTGGTCTGGCGGCCGCACGACTTGATCGTGACGACGGGCTTTGCGTTGGCCGCTCCGGTGACGGTGACGTCGCAGGCTCCGCCCGCTGCCCCCGTCGCGGTCGGGGTGGAGGAGCCAGTGGGCGCTCCTGCCTCGTCGCTCTTGCTCCCGCACGCTCCCGCCATGGCCAGCAGCGCCACGGCGACTATCAGCATTCGAAATCTCATGATTGCTCCTCGGTCGTTTCCAACTCCGCGCGGATGCGCGGCCCGCGATGATAGCCCACCACGTTCCCGCGGGGCACCCTGCCCCAGAATCAAGGCACCTCGCGCTCGCTCCACACCCTGGCCTCGCGGTCGACCGCTCGCAGCGAGCGTTGGACCGTCTCGAGCGCCCCGGGCTCACCACACGCCAGCGGGCGGAACAGCCGCGGTCCGTCTGCCGAAGCGAAGATCCGCTGGAGCCACGGCAACACGCGAAGGGTGTCGAAGGTCGACAGCCGGGCAAGGTCGCGGCCCTGACCCTCCCGGCACGCGTTCGGCGGCGGCAGGAGCCGGTAGTGCGTGAAGTCCTCTCCGGCTTCCTTCGAATATTGCACCCGCCATCCCCCGCCGAGAGGCACGGGAGCGCTCCACGTCTCTCGCTCCGCCATACGGGGAGGACGCCGTCCGCCCTTCTGTGACCGGGTCATCTCGGCGATGGTAGGCGCGGCAGCGTGGTCTGGCCAAACGGCGTCAGCGCCGGGCGGGCCTGCGCTTCCCCTTAGGAGGAGGTCTCCGTCGGCGCCTCTTTCGCCCGCGGCTCAGGCGGTAGGCGATTCCCGCCGCGATCGCCACGATGCCGCCGCCGACGGCAGCAATGATCGGGGCCGACGATTTTCGGCCGGTGTGCACCACCGTGGGGCGGATCGATCGTCCGACTACGAACGTACCCAGTTGCCCGACGTCGGCGTTAACCTGCTGAGCGCCCCGGGCCTCGATCGATTCCAGGGCGCGCCACGTCGAGCCCTCCAGCACGAGTAGCGTGTGGCTTCGCGTAAACGAACCCGACTCCGACGGGTACCGAAGGACTACGGGCGCCGGGCCCGCCAGCTTGTCGATTGCCGTCCCGTCCTTGGCCATGAGCCGCATGCGGTAGGCGTTTCCGGTCAGCGTCTTTCCCCCGGGTGGCGGGGCGATCGGCGCAGGGTCCAGCGGCTCGATGGTAATCGTGAGCGGGCCGGCAACCCCAGCCGGGAGCGTCTCGGACTCGAACACGATCGCTGCTTGCTGGTCCTGGGTCTGGTAGACGCCGGCCCCTCCCCGCGTCGCGGCATTGATCGCCAATCGTGCGGTGTCCGGCTTCCGATTCGAGGTCGCGAGCGCCGGTGGAGGCTTGACATATCGGTACGCAGGCGGAGGCGCCTGTCCATCGAGTAGAGGCTGCCGCGCGAGCGGGCTGAGCCGGCCGGATATCCCCGCACCGGCGAGGTAGAGGCAGAGCGCGGCCAGACCGGTCGCCGCGGTCAGAGCCCGCGACGCCGGGCGCGCCGACGTCATGCGAGAGGCCGAAGCGCCTGAATCGGCGCCGTCGCGTACTCCGGCGGCCAGACCACGACGCGCTCCCCGGGGCGCACCCACTCCCAGATCACCGACGCCGCGAGACGGTTGGCGCCGGCATCCGCCGCTTCAGGCCCGGCGAACTCCACGCCGCTCCCGTTGGGCAGCGCGCCGCGCGGCAGCCGGGTCTGCAGCGCGGCCTCCGAGACGTCGCGCGGAGTGAAGGACGATGCTGCCGGAAGCACGTGCCGGAACAACGCCCAGGCTGCCGACAGCCCGGCCAGAGCCGGGGGGTGCATGCGGTCGCCGTAGCGCCGTTCGTACAGCCGGTCGGCACGGCGCAACAGCACCCGCGCATCGCCGGAAAGCCCGGCAGGGCTCAGCGTCGCATCGGGCTTGTCGGAGGCGAACAACCCGACGGCGGCGGCCCCGAGCCGCTGGCCGAACTCGTGCATGCAGTAACTCGAGGACGTGCCGATCCCGGCCACAATCGGCACGTGCTGGCGCACCATCTCCCGGCGAAACTCCACCGCGTCGTCGAGATAGGACGCGACGAACACGACGTCGGGCTTCGCGGCGGCGAGTCGCTTGACGACGGGTGTCATGTCGCGCACCCGGGGTTCGTAGGGAAACGCACCTGCGAGGTTCAGGCCGCGGTCGCGGATCTCCGCCAAGGCCCCATCGGCGACCGAGCGCCCATAGTCGTCGTCCACGCTCGCGACGGCAAACCGCAGATCCTGCGGCTTGCGGCCGAGCTTCGGCGCGTAGCGTTCGGAGATGAACTCCACGGCCGTCCGGCCGAGAACGGCACCGGTCGGCGCCACGCGAAACACGAGGTTGCCCTGCCCTTCCGCAGACATCTCGCCGACGGCTCCCGTCTCCCAGAACAGCATGCCGCGCCGCGCCGACTCCGACGCCGCTATGCGCGACACCGTGCTGCCGTATGAACCGAGGACGAGTCGTACGCCGTCGCCGGCCAGGCGCTCGATCGCCTCGGGGGCGGCGTCCGGGCCGGGTACGTCGAGGGCTCGCACGACGACCCGCCGGCCTCGAATTCCTCCGTCGGCATTCATCAGCTCCGCGGCGATACGTACGCCGCGAAGCTCGTCGATCCCCCCGGGTCCCTGCTGTCCCCCGAGCGGATACACCGCGCCTACGGTCAGCGTCGCGGGATTGCGGGAGCAGGCGGGGAGCGACCCTGCCAGCGCCGCTGCAATCAGGGCAGCAGAAAGCCGGCGCCGTCTCATCGCATAACCGCCAGCACGTTTGCCATCGCGTGAGTTCCCGCAGGCACTTCCCACCGACCGCTCGCCCAACGCTGCCAGGACAGCAAGATCCCTGCTCCGAGATCCACCGGCAGCGCCACCAGACCGTACGCCGGTACGTGGAGAACTGCGAAGGCGACCGCCGAGATGCCGCCGGCCAGCAGGACGCCCCGATGCGCGAGAACGTCCCACAAGACCCCGCGGAACAAGGCTTCCTCGGCTATTGCCGCAAGCACGCTGAGAGCGAGCGCAGCCACAACCGGAGCGGGAACGGAGAGGCCCGGGCCGCTGACCACAGGAGCGATAAGAAGACCTGTGGCCCCAACCCCGAGAACGGCAAGCACTCGGAGCGGGCCGGCTGTGTCGGCCGGGGTCCGGACGGCAGACAGCGAGAGAGTGAGAACGCCAAGAGTCGCCGTCGCGACGAGTGCGCCGGACCACGGCAGGCCGAACGCCGCCGGCCGGGCCAGCAGCACGGCGGCTCCGGCCGCTAGGGCCGCGCCGCGACGCACTCCGATATCAAGGGCCTGCATCAAGTCACCCGAAACACGACGGCCGCGACGACGCGCGGATCGAATGGAAAGTGGTCGCCCCCAACGAACTCGATCGCGACCACATGCCGTCCCGGTTTTACGTTCTCGAGCTGAATCTGGGTTGCCGCCGTCATGGACTGGACAACGTCGTCGAGCTTCACATGAACATGGCCCTCGTCGGGACGCACGGCTCTCGTAGCTCCCTCGATGATGCGTCCACCCTCCAGCAGGAAGCGCACATCTACCGTCGGGCCCTTCACCTCGTCGCCGTCCTTCGGCGACACGATCGCCACCTTTGCGGGACTGCTCGGCCGGACGGACGAAGCCGGCGAAGGCCGAGCCGGGGCAGAGGAACCCCCGCAGGAAACAAGCATCGTGCAAAGAGCCGCGAGCACCGCTCTCCGGAGCGCTGCTCCGGCGGCGGGGTGGGCGTGCAGGGTCGTCGTTCTCATGGGCGGTCTCAGCGCGCCAGGATATCCCCGGCGGGCCGGCCTGCGCGCTTCCCCGGAGACGGCCGGCTTGCGCAGGGCGGCGGAGCGGTGGCCGGCTGCCGGCGCGTTCGGGTAGCGTGCCGCGCATGCCTGTGCATGCCCGGCGGTACGGAGCGATCCTGGAACCGATCGCCGTGTCGATCTACTTCGCCCCGGAAGCTGCCGAGGAGTGGACCCGCATGGGACTGTCGCCCGAACAGGCCTACGTCTCCTCACGAGCGGCACCCATGGGCAGGGTCTCCGAGGCCGTCGTCGTGGCCGCCTTCTACAACTTCAGCCCCGGATTCATCCAGGAGGCGCTGGCCTGGGACATCGCTTCCCCCGAGGATCTGCTCGAGGTGCGCACCAGGCTGGCAGGTCTCGTGCTCGGGCGATTGCTCGACGGCGACGGCCTTCCCGATCTCCAATCGGCGCTCGAGCTCCTGCGGCGCGTGGTCGCCGCGGTGCGGCCGGAAGGCCGGCCGCTGGCGGCCGCGCATGCCGCGCTCCCGTGGCCTGCCGAACCCGCAGCAGCCCTGTGGCACGCGGCGACGGTGATGCGCGAGCATCGCGGCGACGGGCACAACGCCGTGCTGGCCACGCACGGGGTCGATGGCTGCGCCGCGCTCGCGCTCGATGCTGCGTTTTCCGGGAAACCGGAACGGTACGTCGACTACCGGATGTGGAGCGCCGCCGAGGGCGACGCCGCTCGCGAGCGGCTGATTGAACGCGGCTACCTCACCGAAGAAGGTTCCCTGACGGAGCCCGGAGCCAAGTTCAGAGAGATGATGGAGCTAGAGACCGACCGGCTGGCGGCGCCGCCGTACGAGGCCCTCGACAACGGCGACCGCGAGCGCGGCATCGCGCTGCTGCGGCCCCTGGCCGACCGCATCGTCGAGCGACGCGGGGTGCCGGGGTTCGTCGCCAAACGACTCGCCGCCGTCTGACGGCGAGGCGCGGACTGCCGTCCGCTTCCGCCGGGAGGGAGCCTGCCCTTATCATGGCGCCCGACGACGCGAATGGAGGATCGGATGGGCAAGAACGAGACCTTGAAGCTTTTGGCCTCCGTCCCGCTGTTCGAGGGGCTGTCGAAGAAGGAACTGACCACGATCCTCCGAGCCTCCAAGGAGGTTCTCTTTCCGTCCGGCCGAACGATAGTGACGGAAGGGGAAACAGGAGCCGCGTTTCACCTGATCCTCGAGGGAAAAGCCAAGGTCATTGTCGGCGGGCGCCGGACGGCGACCCTCGGCCCGGGCGACTATTTCGGAGAGATGTCCTTGATAGATCATGGGCTCCGCTCGGCCACCGTAGAGGCATCGGGAGAAGTCCGAACGCTCTCGCTCGTGTCGTGGAGCTTCCTTCCCATCCTGGAGCACACTCCTGCAATTGCCAAGAAGCTCTTGCTCGAGATGTGCCGCCGGCTGCGCGCAGTCGAGAGCAGGATCTCCCACTAAGCAGCAGACTCAGTCCACGGATTCCAGTCCCAGCCGTTCCAGCCGTTCCCGGTGAGCGGCCAGCAAGGCCATGGCGGTTTCCTTGACACGGTCCCTGCCTCCGAGCACGACGGCCAGGGAATCCGAACGTTCCAGCGAGGTCCGAAGGGTGCCCAGTCCTCCCCCGACGATCGCCCCGGCTACGCGTACGGCACGGATGCGGGCGTCCGGGTCGCCTTCGACCTCCCGGCGGATCTCCTCGAGCGAAAAGGCGGCGTGCGGGCCCCGCTCCCCCAGAGCTTCGCGGACGGCCTCGGCCGAAGCGGGATCGAGGACTCCGGCCACGAGACCGGCGAAGTCGGCGGCGATCGCGTTTCCGAGCACTTGGAACACCTGAATACTCAGCCAGTCGTCTACCGGAGCCGCGTCGTAGAAGACGTCCAGCGGCTCCCGATAGCGCAGCATCGACTCCTCCGGGTCGGCCCCGAGGCCTTCGATCCGCCGACGCATGACGCCGAAGCGCTCGAACTCATCAACGGCGAACCGGCCCTGAATCTCGGCCAGCCCGAGCGTCGGCGCGGCGGAGGTCGCCTGCGCCGACAGGCGAAAGACCCGAAGAAGCGCATACGCCAGCGCCCCGAGCACCTCGGCGACGGCCTCGGATCCCTGGGCTTGTGAGTCCGTCGGGATCATCGCGGTCGATTCTTCCATTTCTCGGCCCCCGGGGCCCGGCCGACGAGTGCCTTTGCCTCGGGCCCCGCTGTTTGGTAGGAACCAGGGGCAGCCTGGGGGTCCCGCAAGGGGCAAATCGGACAACGTTTCAAGGGGGTTGGTTTTTGAGGAGCAGACGCCGCTTGAAGGCGCTCGGAGTCCTCTTCCTCATCCTCTCCTCGCTGGCTCCTTCGGCCGAGGCAGCGCCGAGCACATCCGACCGGCTTTCCGAGACCCGGCGCCGGCTCCGCTCGGCCCGCGCCCGCCTCTATCAGGCGCGCCGCACCGACCATGATCTGCTCGCGACGATCGCCGTCATCTCCGGCCAGCTCCAGAGCCAGCAGGGCCGGCTCAGCGTGGCGAAGGCTTACCTGGCGGGAGTCGAGACGCGCATCGACGCGAACGAGCGCCGCCTCGCGAAGCTGGACGAGCAGCGCCGGACCTACGCTTCCCTTCTGGCGTCGAAGGCCAAGCTCCTCTACATCCTGGGCCAGACCGGAGCGGAGGCGTGGCTGGGGGCCGACTCCCTTGAGAGCTTCGTAGGGCGATCCTCGACCGTGGAGTCCCTGGCCAGGCACAGCCGCAGACAGGTCGAGGCCCTCTCCGGAATCGCGAACCAGGAGCGCCGGGTCCGCCGGGAGCTGGACCGGGAGCGGCAGCGGGCCATCAATGCGCGGTCCGACGTCGCCGAGCAGGTCTCGCTGGTGTCCGATGTGCTCGGCACCCATCGGGAGGCAGAGGCCGAGCTCTCCAAGCGCGTGGCGGCGTATCAGGCGGAAGTCAACGCGCTCAAGGCCGAGCAGGACCGCATCGTCGCTCTCATCCTCGCCCGGTCCTCCGTCGGCACCGGACAGGTCAGCCGAAGCGGGTTCACCTGGCCGGTCCGAGGTCCGATCACCTCCCCCTACGGCCCGCGCTGGGGGGGCTTCCACACCGGGATCGACATCGATTGCTCCACGGGTCAGTCGATCGGCGCGGCCAAGGCCGGCCGGGTAATCGCCGCCGAGTGGGGTGGCGGGTACGGGAACATGGTGATCATCGACCACGGCGGCGGGGTCAGTACGCTCTACGCCCACAACTCCCGGCTTTATGTCTCCCAGGGACAGTCCGTGAGTCGCGGCAAGACGATCTCCGCCTGCGGGAGCACAGGAAACTCGACCGGCTCGCATCTGCACTTCGAGGTCCGCATCAACGGACAGCACACGAACCCGATGCGATTCCTTCCATAGCATCGCCTCAGTCCGGCGCCGCGCTCCGAGCCCGTCCGCGTCCGGCGTGCGCTTTAGAGGGCTTCTCGAACGCTTCATCGAAGAATCGCTTCGCCAGCCCCAGCAGCCGCCGCGGGCGCACGCGCATCTCGAGAATGTTGTACGCGCGCACCAACCGTCCATTCGGAAGCCGCTCCGCGAGAGCCTGTGCGTCGGCGAACGCGTGAAGCGGGTCGAGGGTGTGCGCGATGATCATCGCGGGAACCGGGCAGCCTTCGATATCTCCCCAGCGGTACCGCTCGGCGTCGCGCAAGAGACCCTCGATGACGGCTGCACCCGACTCGGGATGGCGCGAGAGATGGGCCAGCGACTCCGCAAACCCCGGTAGCACACGAGATTTCGGGAACGCACGCGCTACCAACGAGAGCGTCCGTGGTGCGCGGCGCGAACGCAGCGCGCGTGCAACCGGAGTAAACATCCGCCGCGCGGTTCGCGCCCCTTTTTCGAGGACCGGCATCTCCAGAACGGCGCCGGCGATCCGGTCCGGATGATCGAGCATCGCTTCCAGCGCCACATCGGCTCCGAGCGACGTCCCGAAGAGGGCGAACCGTTTCGCCCTCAAGTGATCTGCGAGAGCGATCAGCTCATCGGAAAAGGATGCGAGCGAGTAGGCCTCGGGTTCCAGGGGCCGAGACGACCGACCGTGGCCGTGCAGCTCTACAAGAACGGGCCGAAACTCTCCTGCGAACGCCAGGGCGGCCGGTTGCATCATCTCGATTGAAAGAAGCAATCCGTGCAAGAAGACGACCGTGCGGTCCTCCGGGCCGTCTAGGACCTCATAGGAGATCTCGAGCTCTCCGTGTCTGAAGGTGTGCATCCCGCAGGGAAGCATATCGCCGGCTCGCGCCGGCTTCTTCCAAGCACGTTCCCGCGTCAGGACAGGGTGTGGTATCCACCTCGAAAGAAGAGAAGCGGGTGCCCTTCGGCACGAGCGTCGGCCCGCTCGATCAGGCCGATCTCGATGACATGATCGCCTGCCTCTAACTCGTCGTGGAGGGAGCAGTCCACCCACGCGAGCGCTTCGTCGAGGATGGGAGCGCCGGTGGCCTCCGTATGGTGTCCGACCCCCTGGAAATCCTTCGGGCCGCGGGTGGCGAACATCCTGGAGACGCGCTCAGAATTCGCGTCGAGGATGTTCACGCCGAAGAATTTACTCCCCTGAATGCCGCGCCGCGTCTCCGAATCCGTCTCGGCGCAGAACAGGACGAGTGGAGGGTCGAGGGACACCGACGCAAATGAGTTCGCCGTCATCCCGCACACTCTGTCGTCGATCATGGACGTGACCACCGTGACGCCCGTCGCAAAGTATCCCATGACTCTTCGCAGTTCCGTCGCGTCGATCGGCATTTGTCCTCCCTTGCATCCGGCGGCGGGCAGTATACGGGCCGCGCCGGACCATCTGCCGCGCGCTCAGACCTCGGTAGCGAGTCGCAGCAGAACGCTTCGCTCGATCTCACGGGCATGCTCTCCATCCGCGACCTTCTGCCCCTCGAGGTCGCGGACGTAGAAGGTGTCGACCACGTCCTCCGCATACGTGGCGACCTTGGCCAGGTGTATGTCGAGCTCCAGGTCCGACAGCGCACGGGTGATCGAGTAGAGGAGCCCGATGCGATCGGGAGCGTGAACCTCGATCACCGTGTGGAAGTCGGAGACGCGGTTGTCCACGATCACGCGCGGCTCCTCCCGCTTTCCTTTCGGGTAGCGAGTCGCGTAGTCGCGCCGCTTGCTGGCCAGCCGGACGTCCAGAGAAAGGCGTCCGCGAAGCGCCTTTCGAACGTCGTCGCGCACCCGGTCGAAACGATCCCCCTCGGCATCGATCGTTTCGACCCTGAAGACCTCCAGCGCCGTCCCGTCGGCCCGCGTGAAGATTTGCGCGGCCAGCACGTTGAGGCCGTGCAGGGCCAGCGCTCCCGACACCTTGCTGAAGAGGCCCGGCCGGTCGCGGGCGACCACGGTGACCTCCCACACGCGCGGTTCACCGGCGGGAGTGGCGTGCATCTCGAGCTCGTCTTCCGAGATGGAGAGCATGAGCGCCGACTGGCGAATGAGCGACTCGATCGATTGCGAAAGGAGCCATGCCCGGGGCATGCCGGCCAGGTGCTGCTCGACGCCATCATTCGGAAACCGGGAAAGGGCCCCTCGCAGCTCGGCGATTCGAAGCCGAGCCGTCTCCGATGCATCGGGGCTCACCAGCTCGCCGCGCTCGAGCAGGTGGCCGACCTTGGTGAATAGATCGATGACGAGCGCCGCCTTCCAGGGGGTCCAGGCCGCCGGGCCCGTCGCGACGCCATCGGCGATGGACACCAGAAACAGCATGCGCAATCGCGTAAGCGTGCCGATGAACTCCGCCATCTCGACTACGAGTGACTCCTCGTCGATGTCCCGCCTCGTGGCGGTGTCGGAGAGAAGCAAGTGGTTGCGCACAAGCCATACGACGTCGCTTGCCGGCGGATCGGACAGCCCGAGGCGCACGACCGCGCTCCGCGCGATCTTCTCGCCGACGATCGAGTGATCTCCCTTGGTTCCTTTGCCGATGTCGTGCAGCAGTCCGGCCAGGATAACGGCCTCCCAGTCGCCCCTGGTGTCGGCGACCACTCTCCGAACGAGTTCGTCGCCGGACCCGGCAAGTCTCACAAGCTCGACGACGGTTTCGAAAGCATGCACGTCCACGGGATACCGGTGGTAGACGTTGCGCTGCGGCAGGCATCGGATGGCTTCCCATTCGGGAAGGGCATCTGTGAGGGCGCCGCTCTCCTCGAGAACCCTGAATGCCGCCCGGCCGGCCTCTCCCGAAGCGAGCAGGCCGAGAAACGCGGCCCGCGATTCGGGCGACCAGATCGGATAAGCCTCCGCCGGAGGGAGAACGGGCACGGGTACCGGAGAACCGTCGAGCAAGGAGTCCAGCGCGAAACCCACGGCGCGACATCCTTGGTAGAGCGCCCGCATGAGCACGTTCTCCTCACCCGGGCCGACGAGAGCGGCCGCGACCGAGGGTTGATGCTGCATGAGGAGAACGTCGGTGTGCCGGCCCGTCAGGAAATGCAGCTCGTTGCGAACCCTGTGCAGAAGCTCTGCCGCGGAGTCCAGATCGCCTGCGCGCTCGGACTTGAGGTCACACACCATCCGCAGCCACGCGATTGCGTGCAGATCGCGAAGACCGCCGCGCCCTTCTTTGAGGTTCGGTTCCAGTTCCGCCGAGGCGTCCCCCGACCGCGCGCGGCGAGCGAATGTGGCCTCGCGAATGCGTTGCAAGAATGCTTCCGGCGAGGAACGGGTCCGGCGCATTGTTGCTTCGTAAAACTCCTCGAAGAGCCGTTGATCGCCCGCGACAAGACGTGCTTCGAGAAAAGCAGTTTCGGCGTCTAGATCGCCGCGGGCGACTTTGATCGCCTCCTTGACGGTGCGGATGGAATGACCCACGGTCAGCCCGGCGTCCCACAGCTCGTAGAAGAGCTGCTTTGCAGCCTCGGAAGCGACGGAGCCTCCGGTGTGCAGCACCATGAGATCGACATCCGAGGCGGGATTCATCAGCCGCCTCCCGTAACCGCCGACGGCGACGAGCGCGACAGAAGCCTCAGGCGCCAGACGCGCCCACATGGACACGATCGCTGCGTCGACCGCGTCGGAAATCCCGCGGGCGACGGCAAGACCGGAAGCGCCTGCGGCATGTTCTCGCCGCAGGCGCTCGCGCTCGCTTCGAAGAAGGAGAACCTCCCCCGGCGATTCCCTAGATGGCATCAGCTCCCATCTCGCCCGTCCGGATCCGATACGCCTGTTCGACCGGGGCAACGAAGATCTTTCCGTCCCCGATCTTTCCGGTGCGGGCCGCGTTCATCGCCGCATCGACGACGGCCTGCACCTGGTCGTCGTCGCAAAGGACCTCGATCTTGACCTTGGGAACGAAGTCGACCTGATACTCCGCTCCCCGGTAGACCTCGGTGTGTCCCCGCTGTCGTCCGAAGCCGCGCGTCTCGGTGACCGTCATTCCCTGGATCCCGGTCCCACGAAGCGCTTCCTTGACGTCTTCCAGTTTGAACGGCTTTACGATCGCCGTAACCATCTTCATGCCAGGGATCCCTCCTGCCTCACCGATCTAGCGACACCGTACCAACCTCGATGAACGTGTAGCCGGTTTCGGAGTGCTGGGACAGGTCGAGTCCTTGGATCTCCTCGTCCTCAGTCACCCGCACCCCGACCAGAACGTCGGCGATCTTCAAGATGATCATCGTCACGACGAACGAGTAGACCAGCGTCGCCACGACCGCGATTGCCTGCTTACCGAGCTGGGCTGCATTCCCGTAGGCAAGCCCGTCGGCACCTGCGGAGTTGATGGTCAGCGTGGCAAAAACCCCGGTCAAGAGTGCGCCGATGATTCCACCGACCATGTGCACTCCGACCACGTCGAGGGAATCGTCGTAGCCGATCTTGTGCTTCATGCTGACTGCGATGTAGCAGACGGCGCCGGCCACGAAGCCGATGATCGTCGCCGCCCACGGCTCAACGTATCCGGATGCCGGGGTTATCGCGACGAGGCCGGCCACGGCGCCGGTTGCCGCGCCCACCGTGGTGGGAACCTTGTTTCGCAACCACTCGAGGAGGATCCAGCCCAGCATGGCCGCCGCCGCCCCCATATGGGTGGCAACGAATGCGCTCGACGCCAGCGATCCGCTGGCCAACGCCGAGCCGGCGTTGAACCCGAACCACCCGAACCACAGGATCGCCGCTCCCGTGATCACCATCGGCACGTTGTGCGGCTGCAGTGCCTGTTGCCCGAATCCCTTGCGCTTTCCGAGATACAGGATGCAGGCGAGCGCCGCCACGCCGGCGTTGATATGGACGACGGTGCCGCCGGCGAAGTCCAGCGCCTGCACCGAGCCCTCGAAGAAGCCCAGCCACCCGCCGCCCCAAACCCAGTGGGCCACGGGCGAGTAGACGAGAATCGACCACAGCACGGTGAAGACCAGATACCCGCGGAAGCGCATCCGTTCGGCGACGGCCCCGAAGATCAGCGCAGGAGTGATGATGGCGAACATCATCTGGAAGAGCATGTAGGTGGTGTGGGGGATGGAAGGCGCCAGCGACGGCGTGCTTCCCACCTCGGGGAACGGGTCGGGCCCCACCCCGTTTAGAAACAGATAATCGAGCTTGCCGATGATCCCGCCGGAGTCGGGGCCGAAGCCGAGCGTGTAGCCGATGACGAGCCAGACCACGCTGACCAGGCCCATGGCGAAGAACGACTGCATGATCGTGCCGAGGACGTTCTTCGATCGGACGAGTCCCCCGTAGAAAAGAGCGAGGCCCGGCGTCATGAAGAGCACCAAAGCCGAAGACATGAGCAGCCACGCGGTGTCGGCGCCGTTCACTTCCGGCATCCCTCACCTCCTGCGAACGTGCCGGCGTGCCGGCTGCGAATGGGAACGTGCCGATCGTAAGCGGGTGATGTTTCGGGTCCTTTTCGCGAGTGTTACGGGCGTGTAAAAGTTGCCCGGCGGCGGCCGTCGAACCAGCGCGGGGATTGAATTCCCGTCCCGCCGGCGATTTATCTGGCCGAAAGGAGGGAAAACCCTTTGTGTGAAAAAGGTCACACCGCTCTTTTCGAGGACCCGACGCGTCCGCTATCCTCCCGGCCACCACTTCTGGGACGCTTAGGGAGGAAGAGTCACGTGGCGAACATGACCGACGCCGAGTTCGAACACTTGATCGAGTTTGTGCGCCGGCGCTACGAGACCAGCGGGCAGGCACCCGATGTGGTGCAGGCCCTCGACGACCACAACGTGCGCATCCTCGGCTTCGTCGACGAGCTTGCCGAGGGCGAGAACCTCAATACTGCCGACTATCAACTGCTGAAGACCGTCGCAATCCTTCACGATGCGGCGAAGGCCGAGAGCCCGCTCATCAAGCATGCACACGACGGGGCGAAGCTCGCCGGGGCTGCTCTCGGGGATCTCGGGAAGGACGAGGACTTCGTTCGGACGGTCGAGCAGGCGATCCTGTGCCACATGGGACCCTTCCCGTTTATCGAGGAAGAGGCGCGCAAGTACGCGGAGCGGACCGGGGAGCACCTCCACCTGCCCCGTCCGGAAACCTGGGTCGAGAAGATGTTCTACGACGCCGACATGCTGGCACTCATGGATCTACAGGGCATCGAGAAGATCGTGGTTCTCCGTTCGAGGACGCCGGAGTTCGTCGCCGAGGATGAAGAGACGGCGGGGGCCGAGGGAGTCACCCAGCGAGCCGCCGCGTACGAGTCGGCGCTGCAGAGTGTCCGGCGCGGCGCGGTCTCTCTTTTCTCGGCAACGGCCCGGAGTATCGCCGCCCGCCTCGTGGCCGAGGCCGAGGCCTACATCGCCGACCGTCTCAGCGACGAGCGGGCGCGCGCCGGGGCCAGCGCCTAAGCGCGACTTCTCCTCCGGAAATCCCCTCGCGTACGCTGTCCGGCGCGATGAGCGATCTTTCCCGCGAAGATCACGAGTTTCTCTGGCACCCCTTCACGCAGATGAAGGGATGGCTCGGCTCCGAACCCCTCGTCATCGAGCGTGGCGACGGCTTCCATCTGATCGATATCCAAGGCCGGCGGTATCTCGACGGGGTTTCCTCGCTTTGGGTGACCGTCCACGGTCACCGGACCCCGGAGCTGGACGCCGCGCTCCGCGAACAGATTGATCGCATCGCGCACTCGACGCTGCTCGGTCTTTCGAACGTTCCCTCGATCGAGCTTGCCCGCGAGCTGGTGCATTCGGCGCCGCCCGGGCTCACCAAGGTGTTTCTGTCCGAGTCCGGCGCCTCCGCGGTCGAGGTCGCCGTCAAGATGGCTTTTCAGTATTGGAAGCAGGTCGGGAGGCCGGAGAAACAGCGGTTTGTGTCGTTCGAGAATGCCTATCACGGCGACACGCTCGGGGCCGTCTCGGTGGGAGGGATCGACGTGTTTCACGAGATCTTCCGCCCATTGCTCTTCAAAACCTTTCGCGCTGCGTCGCCCTACTGCTACCGATGTCCCCTAGGTCTCGAATACCCCTCGTGCGAAATCGCGTGCCTGTCCTCGCTCGAATCGATTCTCGACGCGCATGCGGGAGAGATCGCAGCCGTGATGCTCGAGCCGGCCGTGCAGGCCGCCGGCGGGATGATCACCGCTCCCCCGGGGCATCTGCGCCGCGTCCGTGATCTGTGCGACCGGCACGAAGTGCTCCTGATCCTGGACGAGGTCGCAGTAGGCGTCGGGCGCACCGGAACCATGTGGGCATGTGAGCGCGAGGGCGTCTCGCCGGATCTCATGACGGCCGGCAAGGGTCTCACCGGCGGCTACCTGCCTCTTTCGGCGACGTTCGCCACCCAGCAAATCTTCGACGCCTTCCTCGGCGATTCGCACGCGGAGAACACCTTCTTCCACGGCCACACGTATTCGGGGAATCCGCTCGCGGCGGCGGTGGCAGTTGCCAACCTCCGTCTGATAGAGGAGCGCAACCTGCTCGGCGAGGTGCGACGGAAAGCGGCGCTGCTCGCCGACCTGCTCAAGCCGGTCGCCGAGCTTCCCCACGTAGGCGAGATTCGTCAACGGGGCTTCATGGTCGGGATCGAGCTGGTGGCGGATCGCGCGACAAGAGAACCATACGCGCCGGCCCGGAGGACCGGCTGGCAGGTGATCGAGCGCGCTCGCGAGCGGGGCGTGATCATCCGTCCCCTGGGGGACGTCGTGGTGCTGATGCCTCCGCTCGCGATCGGCGACGACCTGCTGGAACAGCTCGTCGGTGTTACGGCGGCTTGTATCGAGGATGTGACGGGAGCGTGAGAACCGGACTCGATCCGCTGGGCTGGATCGACGCTGAGATGGAGCTGGTCCGCGGCCTTCGGCGGGAGCGGGTGCCGATCCATCTCGCCGGCGCCCCAGGCCCCGAGGTCGTCGTGGAGGACCGTCGCCTGGTGCACCTGTGCTCGAACAACTATCTCGGGCTCGCCACGCACCCTACCGTCGTCGAAGCTGCCGTTGAGGCGACCAAGCGTTTCGGCGCTGGATCGGGTGCTTCCCGGCTCGTCAGCGGCGGCGGGGCACTCCACGCCGACCTGGAGCAGCGCCTCGCGGAGTTCAAGGACACCGACGACGCGGTCGTGTTCTCGAGCGGATACCTGGCGAACCTCGGGACGATCCCCGCACTGGTCGGGCGCGGCGACCGAGTGTTGTCGGATGCGCTGAACCATGCATCGGTCATCGACGGCTGCCGGCTGTCGGGGGCGCTCATCGAGGTGTACGCACACGCGGACGCCGACGACCTCGAGCGGCGGCTCGGTGTGCCCCACGACGGACGCACGCTCGTGGTCACCGATACGGTGTTCTCGATGGACGGCGACCTTGCCCCGCTACCGGCCATCGTCGAGGCGTGCGAGCGTCACGGCGCCATGCTCATGGTCGACGAGGCGCACGCAACCGGCGTGCTCGGGCCGCGCGGGTCCGGCGCCGTCGGGCTGTTCGGGCTCGAGGGAAGGGTGCCGGTCGTGATGGGAACGCTGTCGAAAGCGCTGGGGTCGGCAGGCGGGTACGTCTGCGGGTCTTCGTCGCTGGTGTCGCTGCTCCGCAACAAGGCCCGGACGTTCATCTTCGATACGGCGTTGCCGGCCGCAGCAATGGCGGCGGCGGCGGCCGCTCTCGATGTCGTCGAACGCGAACCCGAGCGCCGACGGCGGGCGGTCGCGATCGCGAGGAGATTGTTCGAGGGCTTGCGGGCGCTTGGATATGACGTTCGCGAGCCGGCCGCCGCGATCGTGCCGCTGGTGGTCGGAAACGAGGCGGATGCGCTGGCGCTTGCGTCGAGCGTGCGTTCGCGCGGGGCGCTGGCTCCGGCGATCCGTCCCCCGTCGGTGCCCGACGGTTCGTGCCGCATTCGGGTCACCGCGATGGCGACCCATACCGACGGCATGATCGATCACGCGCTGGCGGCGTTCGCGCCGTGAGGCTCTTCGGCGGGGCGCCGGGTGTCTTCGTCACGGGCACCGATACCGGAGTGGGAAAGACCGTTCTTACGGCGGCGATCTGCTGCGCAAGCGGCGCCGTGCCGATGAAGCCGGCCCAGACCGGCGTCGATGACGACGTGGCGTTCGTGATTGCGGCCACGGGACGGAACGTGCCGCGTGAGACGGCGGTCCCGTACCGCTTTTCCGAGCCGCTGGCTCCGGCAGTCGCGGCACGCCGCGCCGGGATTCGCATCGACCCGGATCACATCGTCTCCTGCTTCAAGGAGCTGTCCCGGCTCGGCCCCGTAGCCGTCGAAGGCGCCGGCGGGCTACTCGTGGAGCTGGCCGAGGGATTCACGATGGCGGATCTCGCCGTCACTCTGGGTCTGCCGGTAGTGATCGCGTGCCGACCTGGTCTCGGCACCCTGAACCACTGCGCGCTCACCGTCGAGGCCGCCCGGACGCGCGGTCTCGACGTGCTCGGCCTTGCCATCGTCGGCCGGCCGTCCGAACCCGGGCTTGCCGAGCGGACCAACCTGGAGGAGCTGCCGCGCATCGCGCCGCTCGCCGGCGTCATCCCGCACATCGACGGGCTGGACACGGGGCGCGGGTCGCCCCGCGAGCTTGCCGGCCTCGCCCGGGGAGCCCTGTCGCCTGCCCTCGGCGGCGCGTACCCGGGATAGGGAGGAACCTCGGCTGGCGAGATCCTGGGCCCCTTCAGAGCCGGAAGCCACGAGCCGATACAGGGGGAATGGCGAAGGTCGCGCCGGCAGACCCACGCGTCCGCCGCAAGCTGGCGGTTGCCTTGGTTGTGGTCGCCGGCTGCAGCGTGGCGGCGGCAATTCTCTCGAGCGTCGGCCCTGCTTGGGCTCCGTTCCCCCCGCTTGCAGCGGCGGTCGCCGCGCTTCTCGTGATGCTCGTCCGGCGTTTTTAGCCGGACACCGCCGCGATCAGCGCCGCCGTTCGGTCCTCGACCGACCCAGTCAGCGTCTCGTAGGCGATGTCGTGCGTCTTCAGGATGTCGAGCACTCGGCCGTCGATGTCGTTCTGGAATTCGGGATCGTCGGGGCGCAGCCCGTCGAGCACGATGGGAAACTCGACGGGCAGATAGAACACGTGTGAGTACTGACTCCGGAGCCGGTGCTCGGCGATCTTCTTGCACTCCTCCCACAGCGCCATTTCCTTGTGCCACTCGCGGTTCTCGAGTACCCACGCCGCATATGCCATCACGTCGATGAGCGAACGATCGCCGACGAACTCGGGGTGTGCGAGTTCGTTGTAGTACTGCTTCAAGAAGATGAGCGTCTCCGTCTCCGGCGTGGCGTCCTTGTCGAGCTTGAAGCCGAGCTTCACGACCTCGCGCGCGGCTTCGGGCAACAACGGGAGATCGAGCGGTTCTGAAACCGCCTCCGCAAGCGTCGTTTTCCCGGTCGAAAACGACCCGACGATCGCAATCCGTCTCATGGGGCCGACAGGATGACCGCACAGAGCGGCGGCGTCAAAACGGCCGCTTGAGCGAGCTCTAGCGCGAGGCTTGACGAACCGCTCAACCGACGAGTGTTCCCGCGGCCTTGAGGGTCCTCAGCGATTCGATCGCTCCCTCGTAGCCCTCGTACCCGCCGACGACACCGACACCGGGCATCGTCGCTCCGGCATCGACCAACGATTGGAGCGTTACGGCCACGTCGTCGGGAGAACCGGTCGCAGCGATCCCGTCGATCATCGTGTCCGACAGCGCCGCAAGCGCTTCCGGCAGACTGCCGTTGCCGAGTCCCTGGTCGTAGCCGGCAACATCCGCGCCGAAGCCGCTCGCGATGAGCATGTCGCGGTAGAACGGCAGCTGAAGGTACGGAAACATCTGGCGGCGGACGGCGTCGCGCGCGCTCGGACGGTCGGGACCGGGAGCGGCGAACAAACAGGGGAGCACTTCCAGGTCCGCGACGCTTCGCCCGGCACGCTCTGCGCCGATCGCCAGGTTCGGCAGCACGACGTTTTTGAGGTGCTGAGGCGAGGACATCCAAAGGATCACGCCGTCGGCAAGCTCACCCGCCAACTGGAGCATGCGTGGTCCGAGCGCACCGACAAGGATCGGCACGTCGGCCGGCGGACGGAAACCGAGGAACCCGAAATACGACGAGAACACCTCGCCGTCGTGGCTCACCGACGCGTCGCGGAACAGCGCGCGAAGAATCGTCAGGTAATCACGCATCGCGCGCACGGGCTTACGAAACGACGTGCCGTGCCAGGACTCCACGAGATTCGCGTGTCCGGTGCCGATCCCGAGCATGAAACGACCGCCGGTTGCCTCCGCGATCGTTCCGGCCTCCTGCGCCATCGTCACCGGCGTACGCGTCCAGATCGGCACGATGCCGGTCGCAAGGCGAATCCGGCTCGTCTTGGCGCCGATGGACGCAATCGCAGCCAGCGCGTCCCGTCCGGCGATCTGCGGGAAGCCGGCGACCTCGAAACCGAGCTCCTCGGCGGCGAGCACGCGCGTCTCGAGGTCGGCGATGGATCGAGCAGTCATGAAGAAGCAGCCGAGACGCTCCATGTTGTTTCCTCCGGTCGTCGAGGGCGGGAACCCCCGTTGTCTACCAGACGGTAGAGGAGGCCGAAAGCTACCGGCGAGTAGCGGATCAGCCGGCGATGACGTCCCCGTCGATGGGACTGACCTCAACTCCGAGCCCGCGGAGATAGGCGATCCCATCCCCGAGCGCCTTGTCCGCGCCTTCGACTTCGAGGATCACCCACCCAAACCGGTCTTCGACGTTGGCCCTGCGGATGTTCGTCACGATGTCGAACTGGCGGCCGAGGTTGTAGATCACCGGCTCCTGGACCAGCGTTTCCGGGAAGGTCAGGTGCAGGCGGCGCGCCGTCACGACGGCCTCCGCGCCGGCAGTCCGAGAACGACGTTCATCGAGCCGCTGCGCAACCCTCCGGGATCAACGGAAACCTCACCGAACCCAATCTGCTTCAACCCCGACACCACCCAATCCCGTAAGGGTCCGGAAGCAAGCCGGGGTACGTCCTCGAGCAGCACTTCGATGCGCGCGACTCCTTCGCCGTGATCTCGGACTCGCAGATCACGAAAGCCGAGGGAGCGCACAAAGGCCTCCGCTTCTCCGATCCGCCGCAGGCGGTCCGGGGTAACCTCCACACCGTAGGCGACTCGCGACGCGAGACAAGGGGCGGCCGGCTTGTCCCACGATCGCAGACCGCGCGCGCGAGACGCCTCGCGAATCTCCGCCTTCGTCAGGCCCGCGTCGGCGAGCGGCGTCCGCACGCCATGCAGGGCCGCGGCGCGCTGCCCGGGACGAAAATCCCCGAGATCGTCGGCGTTGGTGCCGACGGCTACCGCCGCGACTCCGAATCGTGCCACGAGCGGTCCGAGAGCATCGAACAACTCGTCCTTGCATTGGAAGCACCGGTCGGGGGCATTGCGCCGGTACTCGGGACGTTCGATCTCCCGGGTGACGATCTCCTCATGACGCCAGCCGCGTTCCTCCGCCAGCGAGCGAGCGTCGGCGAGCGCGTCGGGCGCAAGTGATTCCGATACGGCCGTCACGGCAATCGCGCGGCCGGCGAGCGTCTCGTGCGCGACATCGACGAGGAATGCCGAGTCCGCGCCGCCGGAATAGGCGATGGCAACCGAACCGTAAGCGGCGATGGCATCCTGGAGAGTCCGCACCTTGGCGTTCACGGCGCCATTCTTCCAAGATCTCCCGGGGCGGGCAACGTCGCGCTCAAGCTCGGCGAACGGCAGCCGCACGCGCCAGATCCACCAGCGCCTCCGCAACCTCGGCAGGAAACGCTCGAGCGACCGCAACGGCCTCATTCGTCAGGCGCTCGATGACCCCGTCGGCCTCGTCTCGTGCGCCGGTTCGCACGACCACGTCGCGCACTCGGTCGATGTCCTCCGCACTGAGGTCCCCGCGTCCCAGCCGGTCGTCGAGCAGCGCACGATCCTCCGCACGTGCGCGCTCGCGCGCGACGGCAATAAGAAACGTCTGCTTGCCCTCGAGGATGTCGCCATGTGCATCTTTGCCGGTCTCGAGTGGATCGCCGAACAGACCCAAAACATCATCGCGAATTTGAAATGCCTCGCCCAGCGGCCTGCCGTATTCGCCGAGCCGCTCGAGAAGCTCGGCCCCGGCGCCGCCCAGGCTGGCGCCGATCAGCAACGGCTTCTCCACGGTATAGCCGCCCGACTTCAGCGAAGCGATGCGTCGCGTCTCGGACGGCGTGGCGTGTCCGCGGGCCGCCGCCTCCAGGTCCAGGAACTGTCCCGCGATGACCTCCCGTCGCATCGCCGTGAACCAAGCCGCTCCGCGGGAAATAGCCGGCCATTCGAACCCGGACCCGTAAAACAGCTCATCGGCCAGGACGAAGGCAAGGTCGCCGGCGAGCACGGCCGCCGAAGCTCCAAAGCGCTCGGCCGCCGAAGGATCGGGGCTCACACCGGCCAGCCGCCTGTGAACCGTCGCCTGGCCGCGACGAAGCGGGGACGCGTCCATGACGTCGTCGTGCACGATCGCAAAGGTATGCAGCAGCTCAAGACTTGCAGACGTACGGATAATGGCCTCCACGTCGGCGCCGCCGGCCGCTCGGTAGCCCCAGTAGCAGAACAGGGGACGCAGGCGTTTTCCCCCCGCCGACACGATACGGCGGACTTCCTCGAGAAGGCGGCGCTCGTCCCTCCCGCCCATCTCCTCTTGCTTTGAGTCCAAGAACCGGTTGAGCGCGTCGTCGACCAGGCCGCGCATCTCGGCCGTGGTGGGAAGCTGCGAAGAACCCATCACCGGCCAGTGTTGCCGGTGTCGGACCGGCCTTCAACCCGGCCCGGCCGATATCATGCAGCGGGCTCGCGGGACCCGGCGTTCGCGGGCGGAGGGGACGTTGACTCGCACTCACAAGCTCACCCTGGCCGCCACCATCACCACGCTCGTCCAAATCGGCAGCGGGGGGCTCGTGCGCGCCACCGGCTCGGGGGATGGGTGCCCGGATTGGCCGAAGTGCTACGGCCGGTGGATTCCTCCGCTGGAGACCCACGCCTTGATCGAGTACGCGCATCGGCTCATCGCCTCGATCGCGATCATCTCGGTGCTCGCTCTGGCCGTCCACGGAATACGGCGGTACCGGAACGAGCCCCGGATCCTTTGGCCGTCGGTGCTCGCGGGCGCGATGATTGTCGGACTGGCGATCGTCGGCGCCGTCGTCGTCAAGAGCGGCCTCAACGAGACCACCGTTACGCTGCACGTGCTCATGGCCATGACGCTCGTGGGCACGCTCGTCTACGCGACCGTCAATGCGTACTGCCTCGATCGCTTCCGGCGCGGAAAGATCAAACAGCCCGTCGATTCGCGCACGGCCGGGCTTTCCGTTGTGGCGGCCGCCTCCGTGGCCGTCCTGATGCTGCTCGGCGCGCTCGTTCGAGGAGCCGGGGCGGCCCTGGTGTTCAAGGATTGGCCGCTCATGGACGGCGGTCTCCTGCCGGCCTTCGGCTCGGATGCCCAGGTCTTACACTTCGGGCACCGCGCGTGGGCCGTCGTGTCCATGGCCTGCATCGGTGCCTTCCTCGTGTCGGCCGTCCGTGCGCGGCCTAGGGACTTCGCCGTCGTCGTCTTTGCCGGCATCGCCGCAGGTCTGTTTCTCGTTCAATCGGTGATCGGTGCCGCGCAGGTCTGGACCGAGCTGTCCGCCGCCACGGTGACGCTTCATGTATGGCTTGCCGCTCTCGTGTGGTCGGCGCTCGTAGCTGCGTTCACCGTGACGCGCCGCCTTGCGGCCTGCGCCGTCGAACCCGGAGGAGGACGGCCGGCGAGCCACGAGAGGTCACCGCTAGAGACCCTGCGGACCTACATCCAGCTCACAAAGCCTCGAATCATCGTTCTGCTTCTCGTCACCACCGTTCCGACGATGATCCTCGCTGCGGGCGGAATGCCGGGCGTTTGGCTCATCGCAGCGACACTGTTCGGCGGCACGCTGGCCGCGGGTAGCGCGAACGCCATCAACTGCTATGTGGATCGCGACATCGACTCGCTGATGGGTCGGACGCGGAATCGCCCGCTGCCCTTGCATCACATCGAGCCGGCTCACGCGTTGCGATTCGGAATCGCCCTGGGGTTCGCCGCCTTCGGGTGGATGGTGTGGCAGGTCAACGGGCTCGCGGCGGTCCTTGCGCTGGCGGCCATTCTCTTCTACGTACTCGTCTACACACTCGGGCTCAAGCGTTCGACGCCGCAGAACATCGTGATCGGCGGGGCAGCGGGCGCGGTACCCGTCCTCGTCGGCTGGGCCGCGGTCACCGGGTCGCTTGCCGCAGCGCCTGTGCTGCTGTTTTTCGTCATCTACTACTGGACGCCTCCGCATTTCTGGGCGCTGGCGATGCGCTACGAAGACGACTACGAAAAGGCAAGGATCCCCATGCTGCCGGTGATCGCAAGCAGCGGCGACACCACGAAGCAGATCCTTCTGTACTCGGTGTTGCTCTTTGCCGTGACGCTGCTGGTCTATCCCGTGGCGAGGATGGGAACGCTCTATCTAGTGACCGCGATTGGTCTCGGCGCCGCATTCGTCTGGCAAGCCGTCCGCTTACGTCGAGATCGAACACCGGCGACTGCCATGGGACTCTTCCGGTATTCGATCACCTACCTGACGCTTCTGTTTGCCGCTGTGGCGGCCGATGTGTTCGTCCACTAGGGAGCACCGGACATCCCATGCCTGAGGCAGCCAACTAGCGCCCGGCATGCGGCTGGCCGCCGGAGGGAAACCCTTCGAACTGATCGTCGCCGGTCAGCGGTGAGAACGCCGGTGCGGCACGTTCTCAACCAGCAGTGCCGCCAGAACGACGACCACGAGTAAACCGATGGCGAGAATGTGCGGGGGGTTGCTCCGGACGATATCCAGCAGTCGATCCATGGCCGCTCTCCCTTCCGAAGCCCTCGGATTGGCTTCGGAATCCTGGTATCGACCGATGTCCGTATTAGGTGTAGCGAACCGAGTCCGGGAGCAGAGCACGCGCTGCCCTAGAAAGACGAGAGAGGGGGGGGGGGCGGGCCGCCCAGGCGGCCCGGGGGGGGGTTTGTTTTGACGGGGAGCGAGAACGCCCCCCCCCC